>NZ_DASUTK010000142.1:0-6884 GCF_036374615.1 Nocardioides sp. | reverse complement strand
GCTGCGGGCGCTCGCGCTCCTGGAGCCGGTGCTCTCCGCGCTCGCCGCGGCCCACCGCGCGGGCCTGATCCACCGCGACGTCAAGCCCGAGAACGTCCTCATCGCCGACGACGGCCGGATCAAGGTCGCCGACTTCGGGCTCGCCAAGGCGGTCAGCGCCGACACCCAGCACACCGCGACGGGCGGGGTGCTGATCGGCACCGTGTCCTACCTCGCCCCCGAGCTGGTCGTCGACGGCAAGGCCGACGCCCGCGCCGACGTGTACGCGACCGGAGTCGTCCTCTACGAGCTGTTGACCGGGCAGAAGCCGCACGAGGGCGAGTCGCCGATCCAGGTCGCGTACAAGCACGTGCACGAGGACGTCCCTGCGCCGTCCGCCACCGTCCGCGGCCTCCCGGAGTACGTCGACGCGCTGGTCGCCCGCGCAACAGCTCGCGACCGCGGACAGCGACCGGCGGACGCAGGAGTGCTCCTCCACCAGGTCCACCGGGTCGCGCAGGCACTCGCGACCGGTGTCGAGGTCGACGACGAGCTGACCGCCGACCTGATGCCGGCGCGACCGGCGCCCGCCGTCGGCTCCGACACCGAGCGCGACCCGTTCGACGCCGACGAGTTCGCCACGCTGCTGGCCCCGGCCGAGGCGGCGGAGGCCCTGGGTGCGTCCCCGCCGGAGCACACCACGAGCCTGCTGGCCGCCCCACCGAGCGAGGTGATCGAGCCCTCCGCGGTCTACCAGCCGGTGGCGCCGGCCCGGCCGCGACGGTCCCGCAAGGGTCCGCTGCTGATGCTGCTGGCGCTGCTCCTCGCCGTGGGGGTCGGGGTCGGCGCGTACTGGTTCGGCTGGGCGCGCTACACCCAGACCCCGAGCGTCCTCGGCCTCCGCGAGGCGGCGGCGGTCGAGAAGCTGGAGTCGGCCGGCCTCGAGGTCCGGGCCGGCGACCCGGCGTACAGCGAGACGGTCGCGGCGGGGCGCGTGCTCTCCACCGACCCCGGACCGCGCGAGCGCGTGCTCGACGGTGGCACGGTCACCCTGGTGCTGTCGCTCGGCAAGGAGCGGTACGACGTGCCGAAGGTCCGCGGCATGACCGAGGACGAGGCGCAGGACGCGCTCGCGGAGCAGAACCTCCAGTTCGGCGAGTCGATCGGGCGTTGGTCGCAGAGCGTTCCCGCGGGCACGATCCTCGGGAGCGACCCCGAGGTCGGGACGTCGCTGAAGCCCGACTCGATCGTCAACCTCTTCATCAGCGAGGGCCCGAAGCCGATCCGGGTGAAGGACTTCACCGGCAAGCCGGCCGACGTGGCGGAGCAGGAGCTCGGGGACCGCGGACTCGTCGTCGAACGGGGAGAGCCGCAGTTCTCGGACACCGTGCCCGAGGGCAACGTCATCAGCCAGACCCCGGCCAGCGGCACGCTCTTCCGCGGTGACACGGTCACGCTGGTCGTCAGCCAGGGGCCGGAGCTGGTCGAGGTGCCCGGTGGCCTGGTGGCAGCGGGCGTCGACAGCGCGCGGGAGACCCTCGAGGCGCTCGGGTTCGTGGTCGAGGTGGAGAACGCCGACGAGTACCTCGGCCTCGGATTCGTGTTCAGCGTCGACCCGCCGTCAGGGACGATGGTGCCCAAGGGCAGCACGATCACCCTCAACCTGATCTGAGGCAGCCAGGGTGTCAGCTCCTGTGCTCGCCACCAAGCTGTTCGCGCCGCCGCCGCGCCCGCAGCTCGTGGCGCGGCAGCGCCTCCTCGAACGGCTCGACACCACTCTCGACGAGCACCACCGGCTGACCCTCGTCTCCGCGCCGGCCGGCTTCGGGAAGACCACGGTGCTGGGCGACTGGCTGCGCCACCTCGGCCGGACCCAGGACACCGTGCGGGTCGCGTGGGTGTCGCTGGACGACGGTGACAACGACCCGCCCCGCTTCCTCACCCATGTCGTGGCCGCCCTGCAGGGCGCGGGCCTCGACGGAGTCGACGCAGTGCTCGACAGCCCGGGCGCCCCGCCGGGGGTCATCGACCTGACGGCGCTCGTCAACCGCGTGAGCGAGGCCAGCGAGCGCGCGCCGGAGACCCGGTGGGTCCTGGTCCTGGACGACCTCCACGTCATCCAGGCGCTCGAGGTGCAAGAGGCGTCGGCCTTCCTGCTGGAGCACCTGCCGGCCCGGGTGCACCTGGTGCTGGCCACCCGCTCCGACCCACCGCTGCCGCTGGCGCGCCTGCGCAGCAGCGGTCAGCTCACCGAGCTGCGTGCGGCCGAGCTGCGGTTCACGCGTTCCGAGGCCCGGGAGTTCCTCAACTCGGTCATGGGCCTCGACCTGACCAGCGACGACGTGGAGGCGCTCGACGAGCGCACGGAGGGCTGGGCCGCCGGCCTCCAGCTGGCGGCCCTCTCCTTGCGCGGGGTCGAGGAGCGCGAGGAGGTCGTCGGGTTCATCGACGCGTTCACCGGCAGCAGCCGGTTCGTCATCGACTACCTCGCCGATGAGGTGCTGGCCCGACAGCCCGACGAGGTCCGCGAGTTCCTGCTCCACACGGCGGTGCTCGACCGGTTGACGGGCTCGCTCTGCGACGGCGTCACCGATCGGACCGGGGGCGCGGGCGCCCGAATGCTGGAGGACCTGGAGCGCAGCAACCTCTTCGTGGTCGCACTGGACGCCGACCGCGCCTGGTACCGCTACCACCATCTGTTCGCCGACGTCCTGCACGCGCGGCTGCTGGCCGAGCAGCCGGAGCTGGTGCCGTCCCTGCACCAGCGAGCCAGCGGCTGGTACGCCGAGCGCGGTCTGGTCCTCGACGCCGTCCGGCACTCCCTGGCGGCCGAGGACTTCGACCGGGCGCGCCAGCTGATGGAGGAGGCGCTGCCGGAGGTGCGGCGCGCCCGCCAGGACAGCGTGCTGCTGAGCTGGGCGGCAGCGCTGCCGGAGCCGGTGGTGCGCCGGAGCCCGGCGCTCTGCATCGTGGCGGCCTGGTCGAAGCTGATGACCGGTGACCTCGACGCGGTGGAGCCCTGGCTCGAGGACGCCGAGGCGGCGCTGGCTGCCGGTGCCGAGGACCCGGACCTGGCGTCGACCTGGGCCGACACCGAGGACCTGCGGATGGCACCGGCGATGATCCCGGTCTACCGAGCCTCGGTCGCGCAGGCCCGCGGGGACGTGGCAGGAACAGTCCGTCACGCTCGACAGGCCGTGGAGCTGGCCGGGCCCGACGACCACTTCATCCACGGCGCCGGCGCGGGCTTCCTTGGCCTCGCGGCGTTCGCCGCCGGCGACGTGCCGGAGGCCATCACCACGTTCTCCATGGCCGTGCGTCATCTGCATGCGGCGGGCAACCTGGTCGACGAGCTGGACAGCACCGTGGTGCTGGCGGACATGTGGCTCGCCTCGGGGCGGCCGAGCCGTGCCCGGAGTCTGTTCGAGTCCGCGCTGCGGACGGCCACCGGAGGACGCGAGCCCTACCCGCGGGCCACGGCGGACCTCCACGTCGGCCTGGCGGAGCTGGACAGCGAGCTCGGTGACTTACCGAGTGCCGAGGCCCATCTGCAACGGGCGCGCGTGCTCGCGGAACGCGCTTCCATCAGCGAGAACCGATACCGCTGGTACACGGTCATGGCACAGCTGCAGTCCCGGCTCGGCGACGGCAGCGCCCCCCTGGACCTGCTCGACGAGGCGGAGGCGTTGTACCGGCGCGGCTTCTACCCCGAGCTGCGCCCGATCCACGCGCTGCGCGCCCGGCTCCACCTGACGCACGGCGACGTCGGCGCGGCAGAGGCGTGGACGGAGGAGCACGGCGTCACCGCCGACGATGAGCCGACGTACCTGCGCGAGTACGAGCACCTCACCCTGGCGCGGCTGCTGCTCGCCCAGCAGCGCCACGGAGACGCTCTCACGCTGCTCGACCGGCTCGAAGCGGCCGCTGCGGCTCACCGGCCTGGCAGCGCGATCGAGATCCGGATGCTACGCGCGCTCGCCGAGCACGGGGCCGACCGCCGTGGACGGGCGCTCAGGGACCTCGAGCGGGCGCTGACGCAGTCACCGGAGCCGGAGGGCTACGTGCGGCTGTTCCTCGACGAGGGCGCCCCGATGCTCGCCCTGCTGCGGGCCGCGGTCGAGGACGGCGTACTGCAGGAGCACACGGCACGGCTGCTGGCCGCCGCGGGTCCGGCTCAGCCGGCGACGCATCAGCAGCGGGGGCTGCCGGACCCTCTCAGCGAGCGAGAGCTGGAGGTGCTGCGCCAGCTCGACACCGGGCTGACCGGCCCGGAGATCGCGCGACAGCTGTTCGTCTCCCTCAACACGCTGCGGACCCACACCAAGCGGATCTTCACCAAGCTCGACGTCAACAACCGCGCCGCAGCGGTCCGTCGGGCCCGCGAGCTGGGCCTCCTGCGCGAGCAGCGCTGACGCGGAGTCACATCGCCAGTCACCACATGTGGTGACGCGCGGTCCCATCGTCGCGACCTACGTTCCGAGCATCCCCGGAGCACCCGCTCCGGACCAACGGAACCAGGAGCCGGAGATGGCCATCACCACCACCACACTCACCAAGGCCGCCGGCCTCGCCGCAGTCGCCGCAGGCCTGACCTTCATCGGCGTCCAGGTCGGACACCCGCACCTCGACGCCGAGTCCATCACCACGACGGAGGTCGCGGTCCGCACGGCGTTCAAGGTACTGATGGCCGCGCTCGCCGTGGTCGGGATCACCGGCATGTACCTGCGGCAGGTCACGAGGACGGGCGTCCTCGGACTGGTCGGATACGTCGTGCTCAGCGCCGGCTACCTGCTCATCATGTCGACCACGATCGTCGCGGGCTTCGCCCTGCCGGCGATCGCCGACACCGACCCCGGCTACGTCAACGACGTGATCGAGGCCTCGACCGGCGGCTCGGCCACCGGCGACATCGGGCTGCTGCAGCCCATCCTCCAGCTGCAGGGCGTCTTCTACCTCGCCGGTGGACTGCTGTTCGGCGTCGCGCTGTTCCGCGCCCGCGTCCTCGCCCGGTGGGCCGCCGCCCTGCTCGCCGTGGGCGGACTTGCGTCGGTCGCGCTGTCCCAGATGCCCGACGCGTTCTACCGGATGCTGGCCGTCCCGAACGCCGTCGCCATGATCGGCCTCGGCTACTCCCTGTGGAGCATCACCCGGGCCGCCCAGGCCACTGACGAGACCAGCGAAGGTCAGACCAGCGAAGGCCCCGTCGTCCCCACGCCGGCCGCGAGCGCTGGTGCGTGATGACCACCAGGTCCACACCCGACACCCGGCCGGCCCAGCGCCGGTCGGGTTCTCGGGCCGGCTCGAGCTGGCGGCTTCCGGTCGCGCTCATCGTGCTGAGCCTGATCCCAGTGGTGTTCGGATTCGTGCGGCTGGTTGAGATCGCCGGCGGCCCGCAGGTCATGCCGGAGAACCCCCGCATCGACGCCTCCCCCTCACCGGTAGTGATCCACGTCGTCGGCGCCGCTCTCTACGCGTTCGTCGGTGCGTTCCAGTTCAGCGCCCGGCTGCGGCGCCGGCACCTGGCGTGGCACCGGAAGGCCGGCCGGGTGCTGGTCGTCGCCGGATCGGCCGTCGCGCTGTCCGGGCTCTGGATGACGCTCTTCTACTCCGGCGCGCCGGGAGGTGCCCTGCTCTGGGCGGTCCGGCTCACGGTCAGCTCGGCGATGTTCGTCTTCATCGGCCTGGGCTTCGCAGCCGTCCGACGCCGCGACATCCCCGCGCACCGGGCGTGGATGATCCGGGCCTACGCCCTCGCCCTCGGCGCCGGCACCCAGATCTTCACCGAGGGCATCGGCGAGGCGATCGCCGGAACCGGCGACCTGAGCAAGGGCATCTCCGTCAGCTCCGCCTGGGTCATCAACGCCGCCATCGCCGAGTGGGCGGTGCGACGCCATGCCTGACAGCCGCGCCCCGCTGCCCTACCAGCTCCGGATCGAGGGCCACCTCGACCAGCACTGGTCGAGCTGGTTCGACGGCACGGCCCTCACCCACGAGGACGACGGCACCACCACCCTCCGCGGCGTCGTCGCGGACCAGGCCGAGCTGCACGGCCTGCTCGCCAAGATCCGCGACCTCGGGGCCGCCCTCATCTCGCTCTCGACAGGAGAACAGTCGTGACCACCACCGCTGCACCCATTGCCACCACCTCCTCCTCCACGGACCTGTCCCTGACTCGGCTGTACCTGCTCCGAGCCGGCTACCTCTTCATGGGCGGCGGCCTCGCCCTCGTGAAGTGGCCGCTGCTTGGCGACGCCCACACCATGCCGCTGTACGAAGGCGTGACGCTCTGCCTGCTGACCGCCATGTCACTCCTCGCCCTCGTCGGGCTCAAGCTCCCGGTGGCGATGCTGCCCGTGCTGCTGCTCGAGGTGACGTGGAAGCTGATCTGGCTCGGGCTGGTGGCGCTCCCCGCGTCGCGAGCGGGCGACCTCGACCCCGCCATGAGCGAGGTCCTCGTGAACTGCTCGTTCGTGGTCGTGATCATCGCGGTGATCCCCTGGCGGCATGTCTGGCGCGCCTATGTGCGTGCCGGTGGAGCACGTTGGCGATGATCGACTCCATGACCTCACGCGCTCCGCTCGAGGAGATCTCCTGGCCCGTCCGCACCGCCCGACTGATCCTGCGGCCGGCCACCCTGGCCGACCTCGACGCGACCTGGGCGTTTCGCCGGCTTCCCGAGGTGAGCCAGTGGCTCACCCGGGCCCCCGCCACGATCGAGGAGTACCGCCCCCACTTCGAGGAGCCCGAGAGCCTGGCCAAGACCGTCGTCATCGAGCGGGACGGGCAGGTCATCGGGGACCTGATGCTCGACCTCGGGGACGCCTGGGCGCAGGGTGAGGTCGCCGCCCGGGCGCGCGGCGTCCAGGCCGAGCTGGGGTGGGTGCTGCATCCGGACCACGCCGGAC
>NZ_DASUTK010000141.1:0-37488 GCF_036374615.1 Nocardioides sp. | reverse complement strand
GGGTACACGCCGAGCAGGACCAGCGCGCAGCCGACGTACACGTCGATGGTGAAGACCGCGAGCGGCGACACCAGGTCCCAGCCGTGCGTCGCCACGGCGGCGCCGATCAGGCCCAGGGTGCCGAGCGGAGACAGCCGGCTGATCCACCACAGCACGGTCTTGGATCACTGCGAGGAAGGACTCGGCGAACCGGAGGAACGGCTCCGCCCTCTCGCCGGTCCTGAGGACCGCGACACCGATCAGCAGGGCGAGCACGACGATCTGGAGCACGTTGAAGTCGAGCGCGACCGCGCCCTCCTCGTACGACGGCGGCCGGCAGAAGCGTGTTCTGCCGGCCGCCGGTGATCGCCGAGGAGGGTCAGGCCTCGGCGTACGCCTCCTCGTGCTGCTCGACCGCGCGGGACTTCCGCTCCTGGGCGACGGCCCAGGCGATCCCGGAGATCCACAGCACCGCGACGACCGCGGCGAGGAGGCCGACCGTGATGCCGGTGGCGCCCAGCGCCTCGGCGATGGTCTTGGTGTTGGTGAGGACGATCAGGCCGCCGGCCGCGACACCGAGGACACGGGCCGGGAGGTGCCGGACCAGCCACGCGGCGATCGGCGCGGCGATGACACCACCGGTCAGGAGCGCCAGCGCGTAGTCCCAGGGGATGCCCTGGCTGCTCAGGGCGATGAGGAAGCCCAGCGACCCACCGACGGCGACCACGAACTCCGAGGTGTCGATCGAGCCGACGACCTTGCGGGGCTCGAGCCGTCCCGAGGACAGCAGCGTGGTGGTGCCCACCGGGCCCCAGCCGCCGCCGCCGATCGAGTCGAGCGTGCCGCCGACCAGTCCCATCGGGACCAGGAACTTCGCACCCGGCCGGGCCTTGAAGGAGGGCCGACGACCGCCGAGCAGGAGGAACCGGTAGATGACATAGAGGCCGAGCGCCAGCAGCAGCCCGGCGACCCACGGCTTGGCCGTATCGGCCGGCAGGCTCGACAGGAACGTCGCGCCGGCGAAGGCACCGATGAAGCCCGGGACGGCGAGGGTGCTCACCGTCTTCCAGTCGACGTTGCCGAGCCTGTGGTGGGAGAAGCCGGACACCAGCGAGGTACCGATCTCGGAGAAGTGGACCGCAGCGGAGGCGGCCGCGGGCGCGATGCCGGCAGCGAGCAGCAGCGTGGACGAGGTGACGCCGTACGCCATGCCCAGCGAGCCGTCGACGAGCTGGGCAAGCAGCCCCACGACGCCCAGGACGATGAGCTTACGCATGAATGACCCTTTTCTATGTGTCCAGCAAAGTCGCTAGAACAAGTAGAAATAATGCATTGGGTAGTCTCCGAGGTCAAGTCGACCGGAGCACTCCGCGCGCCGCGTCGGGCAGGATGAGCCCATGACCCGGCTGTCGGCGTGGCTGGAGGGGCTCAGCGCACTCCAGATGCTCCTCCTCCTGCTCGCCGTGCTGTTCGGCATCTCGGTCGGCGCCCTGTTGTTCGGAGCCCTGCTGGTGCGGTTGGGCATGCGCCGACCCACGGTGGTGGCCCGGGCCTCGAGGCTGGCCGAACGAGTCCTGTTCCTCGTGAAACGGCCGCTGACGATCGTCGTGCTCGACGAGGTGACGACGGTGCTCCAGAAGGGCCACTACACCAGGAACATCTCCGACGCCATCGAGGACAACCACGACGACCTCAAGGCGCTGATCGCGGAGAAGGTGAAGCAGGATCCCAATGTGCGCCTGATCGGGCGGCTCCCGGGGTACGACGCGATCGTCGGTGAGGTCACGGAGACCACGCTCCGGGTGGTGATCGAGATGCTCGCTGATCCGCGCACCGACGAGCTGATCAACGACCTCTTGCGGATCAACCTCGACCAGATCAAGCAAGCTGTCCGCGACCACGAGCACGAGGGGTTTGCTTCCCGAAAGGACCCGCCGGACCCCACCGCTTCGCCCCAGCCCCTCCGGTGACAGCACGCACCTGAACGATCGCCTCGGTACGGTGACCGGCATGCGTCGTCGTACGCCACGGGCACGGGACCTCGCACCGCTGCTGCGTTTCAAGCGGCCCACGTGGTCGGCCAAGGAGCGAAGGCTCTCGCGAGCACTCACGGTCGAGGACCTGCGCCGGGTGGCGAAGCGGCGTACGCCGCGGGCGGCCTTCGACTACACCGACGGGGCGGCCGACGGGGAGGTGTCGCTGGCCCGGGCACGCGAGGCGTTCGCCGACGTCGAGTTCCGCCCCGCAATCCTGCGCGACGTCTCGAGCGTCGACACCTCCCGGGACGTGCTCGGCCGACGTGCCGCCGTGCCGTTCGGGATCGCGCCGACCGGCTTCACCCGGATGATGCACGCCGAGGGCGAGATCGCCGGCGCCACGGCCGCGGCCGATGCCGGCATCCCGTTCTCGCTGTCGACGATGGGCACCACCTCGATCGAGGACGTCGCCGCCGCTGCACCCCACGGGCGCAACTGGTTCCAGCTGTACATGTGGAAGGACCGGGACCGCTCCATGGCCCTGGTCGAGCGGGCGGCGCGGGCGGGCTTCGACACGTTGCTGGTCACGGTGGACGTGCCGGTCGCCGGTGCTCGACTCCGCGACGTGCGCAACGGCATGACCATTCCGCCGACCCTGACGCCGCGCACCGTCGCCAACGCCATCCCGCGGCCGGCGTGGTGGATCAACTTCCTGACCACCGAGCCGCTGGCCTTCGCCTCGCTCGACTCGTGGTCGGGCACCGTGGCGGAGCTGCTCGACACGATGTTCGACCCGACCGTCACCTACGACGACCTCGCCTGGATCCGGGACCAGTGGTCGGGGAAGGTCGTGGTCAAGGGGGTGCAGACGGTCGACGAGGCACGGCGGTGCGCCGAGGTCGGTGTGGATGCCGTGCTGCTGTCCAACCACGGCGGGCGACAGCTGGACCGGGCACCGGTGCCGTTCCACCTGCTTCCCGAGGTGGTCGCCGCGGTCGGTGACGACGTCGAGGTGCACCTCGACACCGGCATCATGTGCGGCCAGGACGTGGTGGCAGCAGTGGCGCACGGGGCGCGGTTCACGCTGGTCGGACGGGCCTACCTCTACGGGCTGATGGCGGGCGGCCGCGACGGGGTCGACCGGGCGATCGAGATCCTGCGCGGCCAGGTCGAGCGCACGATGCGGCTGCTCGGGGTGAGCAGGCTCGACGAGCTCACGCCGGACCATGTGGTGATGCTGCGGCGGCTCGTGCCGCGCCAGCGCTGAGCAGCGACCGAGGCGTCGCCGTCGTACCGATCTGCACAGACCTGCTGGGCGAGTCTGCTGGCGGGCGAAGGCCATCAGGTTCACCGCGGGGGTCGACGGCACCACTGCCACGCGGCATCGTGGGCAGCGCCAAAGCCTCGACCGAGGAGCGCCCATGACCGCACCTGCCACGTCGTCGACGACCCTGGACGCCGACGAGCTCGCCCTGCTCGATGCCTGGTGGCGGGCGGCGAACTACCTCAGCGTCGGGCAGATCTACCTGCTCGACAACCCGCTCCTCCGCCGCCCGCTGGAGGAGGACGACGTCAAGCCCCGGCTTCTCGGCCACTGGGGCACGACGCCCGGCCTCAACCTCCTCTGGACCCACCTCAACCGGCTGATCCGCGAGCGTGACGTGGACGCGATCTTCCTGGCGGGGCCGGGTCATGGCGGCCCCGCCGCCGTCGCCAACGCCTGGCTGGAGGGGACCTACAGCGAGGTCTACCCCAGCGTCGGCGACGACGAGGAGGGGATGCGGCGACTGTTCCGGCAGTTCTCCTTCCCCGGGGGCGTTCCCAGCCATGTGGCACCCGAGACGCCGGGGTCGATCCACGAGGGCGGAGAGCTCGGCTACGTCCTCTCGCACGCCTACGGCGCGGCGATGGACAACCCGGACCTGGTGGTCGCCGCGGTCGTCGGCGACGGCGAGTTCGAGACGGGGCCGCTGGCGGCCTCGTGGCACGCCAACAAGTTCGTCGACCCGGTGCACGACGGGGCGGTGCTACCGGTGCTGCACCTGAACGGTTGGAAGATCGCGAACCCGACCGTGCCGGCGCGGATACCGCGGGAGGAGCTGGAGAGCCTCCTGCGCGGCTACGGGCACGAGGTCATCACGGTCGAGGGTGACGACCCCGCAGCTGTACACCGGCAGCTGGCCGCAGGGCTCGACCACGCCCATGACCGGATCCGCGAGATCCAACGGGCGGCACGCGAGGACGGCGACCTCGAGCGTCGCCCGTGGCCGATGGTGCTGCTGGTGACCCCCAAGGGCTGGACGGGTCCGGCACAGGTCGACGGGGTGCAGGTCGAGGGGACGTGGCACTCCCACCAGGTGCCGCTGGCCGCGACCAAGGAGAACGCGGAGCACCGCGCGCTGCTGGAGCAGTGGCTGCGCTCGTACCGCCCTGAGGAGCTGTTCGGGTCGGACGGCCGGTTGCGGCCCGAGCTGCGCGCGCTCGCCCCGACCGGGATCCGCCGGATGAGCGCGAACCCGCACGCCAACGGCGGACTGCTCCGGCGCCCGCTGGACCTGCCCCACTTCACCACCGCGGCAGTCGAGGTCTCCGAGCCGGGAGGCTCGATCCACGAGGCCACGCGCGTGCTCGGCACCTGGCTCGCGGAGGTGGTACGACGCAACCCCGACAACTTCCGGATCGTCGGGCCTGACGAGACCGCGTCGAACCGCCTCGACGCGGTCTACCAGGTCACCGACAAGGTGTTCGCGGGCGAGCTGCTCCCGATCGACGAGAACCTCGCGAGAAGTGGGCGGGTGCTCGAGATCCTGTCGGAGCACACCTGCCAAGGATGGCTCGAGGGTTACCTGCTCACAGGCAGGCACGGCCTCTTCAGCTGCTACGAGGCCTTCATCCACATCGTCGACTCGATGCTCAACCAGCACGCCAAGTGGCTCAAGACCACTCGCACGCTCGAGTGGCGGCCGCCCATCGCGTCGCTGAACTACCTACTCACCTCGCACGTGTGGAGGCAGGACCACAACGGCTTCTCCCACCAGGATCCCGGCTTCATCGACCACGTGGTCAACAAGAGGGCGGAGGTGGTCCGCGTGTACCTGCCGCCCGACACCAACACGCTGCTGTCCACCATGGAGCACTGCCTCGCGAGCACGCACTACGTGAACGTCGTGGTCGCCGGCAAGCAGCCCCAGTTCGACTGGCTCACGGCCGAGGAGGCAGATCTCCACTGCGCCCGCGGGGTCGGCGTCTGGGACTGGGCCTCCACCGGCGGCGACGACCCGGACGTGGTCCTGGCCAGCGCCGGCGACGTGCCGACCCTCGAGGCGCTGGCCGCGACCAGCCTGCTCCGAGAGCACCTCCCCGACCTCGCGGTGCGGTTCGTCAACGTCGTCGACCTGATGCGCCTCCAGGACGAGCGGGAGCACCCGCACGGCCTCTCGGACCGCGAGTTCGACACGGTCTTCACCCAGGACCGGCCGATCATCTTCGCCTACCACGGGTACCCGTGGCTGATCCACCGACTGACCTATCGACGGACCAACCACGGCGGGCTGCACGTCCGGGGCTACAAGGAGGAGGGGACGACGACCACGCCGTTCGACATGGTGATGATGAACGACCTCGACCGGTACCACCTGGTGATGGACGTGATCGACCGGGTGCCCGGGCTGGGCTCGCGCGCCGCGAGCGTGCGGCAGCTGATGGCCGACACCCGGCGGCGGGCGCGGGCCCACACGCGTGAGCACGGGGACGACCTGCCGGAGGTACGCGACTGGACGTGGTCCGCTTCAGCACACCCGAGCGAGGCGAGGTCACCGTCGACGACGGCACGGCCGCGCTCGCCCGCCGACGAGAACTGACCGACCTGGTCCGGGTCAGGCGTCCAGGAGCTCGGCAGCCTGCTGCGCGATCGCGAGCTCCTCGTCGGTCGGGACGACGAGCACCGTGACACCGGAGTCGGGTGTGCTGATCACCCGGGGGCCCTCGAGCTCCGCGTGGTTGCGCACCGGGTCGATCTCGACGCCCAACGCGACGAGTCCCGCCAGGGCGTCTGCCCGCAGCCGCGGGACGTTCTCGCCGATCCCACCGGTGAACGCGATCGTGTCGGCGCCGCCGAGCACGGCGAGATAGGCGCCTACGTATTTGCGCAGCCGGTGGCAGTAGACGTCGTAGGCGAGCCGGGCGCTGCGGTCCCCCGCCTCCAGGGCCGACTCGAGGTCGCGGAAGTCGCTGCTGCCGGTCAGTCCCTGGAGGCCGCTGCGATGCTGCAGAAGGCCGTCCAGGGCGTCGACGTCCAGGCCGGCGTGACGCAGGAGGTGGATCAGGGCACCGGGGTCGATGTCTCCGCTGCGGGTCCCCATGACCAGCCCCTCGACCGGCGTCATGCCCATGCTGGTGTCGACCGGACGACCACCCTTGACCGCCGCGGCCGAGGCGCCGTTGCCCAGGTGGAGGACGATCTGGTCGAGGTCGACCGCGGGGCGGCCGACGTAGCGCGCGACAAGGCCCGTGACGTACTGGTGGCTGATGCCGTGCATGCCGTAGCGACGGACCTCCTCCTGCAAGGCGAGGTCGCGGTCGATCGCGTACGTGCGGGCCGCCTCCGGCAGGTCCGCGAACCACGCCGTGTCGAAGACCGCCACCTGCGGCAGGTGGGGGAACGCCTGCCGGGCCCGCCGGATCCCCTCGAGTGCGGACGGGTTGTGCAGCGGGGCCAGCCGGGCGAGCTGGTCCACGGACGCTTCGAGACGGTCGTCCACGAGCGCCGGTCCGCGGTGCCGCGCGCCTCCGTGCACGACGCGGTGGCCGATCGCGGTCAGCCGGCTGTCGAGACCCGAGCGCGTGATGTCGGTGACGACCCGGTCGAGCGCCGCGCCGTGTCCGGCGTCACCGACGCGGTCGACGTGACCGCCGGCGACGCGCTGCCCGGCGGGGACGGCGATGACCTGGTACCGGAGGGAGGACGAGCCCGCGTTGAGGACCAGCACCAGCTGGTCACGCCGCTCGACCACCCGGGTCAGCCCAGGTCGTCCAGGGCCTCCGCCACCCGGCGGTGGGCCTCCCAGATCGCCTCGGGGAGCCGGTCGAACTGCTTGAGGTGGTCCTCCCGGAAGCCCATCTCGTCGCGCCAGCGGGGCACGTCGATGTCGAGCAGCGTCGCCAGGTCGTCGGCCGCGACGTTGCAACCGTCGAGCACCAGCTCCTCCTCGGTCGGAAGGATGCCGACCGGCGTCTGCCGACCGGTGACCTCGCCGTCCTTGAGCTGCATCAGCCACAGCAGCGGCCGGAGGTTGTCGCGGTAGCCGGGCCACAGGAAGTGACCGTCCTCGGGGTCCTTCTGGAACCAGTTGACGTGGGCGAAGATCGGCTGCTCCTTGGCAGCCCCCACGATCCGGAGCCAGTGGGCGGCGTAGTCGCCCTCGGCGTACGACATGAAGGGGCGCATCGACATCGGGTCGTAGCGCAGCTGCCCGTCGACGCCCTCCGCGGCGAAGGTCGCCTCGGCACCGAGGGTGAGGCCGTCGTACACGCCCTCGGCGAGGTCGGTGATCGCGCGGATCAGGGGCTCGCGGTCGGACGTGCGGCCGCCGAAGATGATGCCGTCGATCGGGACGCCGGCCGGGTCCTCGAAATCGGCGGCGACGTTGGGCACGTTCGCCAGCGTCGTCGTGAACCGGCTGTTGGGGTGGGCCCACGGCGAGTCGTCGCGGTCGGACCGGTCGGAGAGCTTCTCGCCCTTCCAGTCGTGCCAGCCCTCGAGGTCGGCGGGTGGGTTCTTGGTCTTGCCCTCCCACCAGACCTCGTAGGTCTGCTCGTTCCAGGCGACGTTGGTGAACAGCACCTGCGTGCCCTCGGCGACCGACTCCAGCGCCGTCGGGTTGGTCGTCTCGTTGGTGTCCTTCGCGACTCCGAAGACGCCGAACTCCGGGTTCATGCCGTAGAGGCGGCCGTCCTCGGGATCGACCCAGAGCCAGGCGATGTCGTCGCCGTAGAACGACACGTGGTAGCGGTCGCCGAGCCCGTCGGGTGCCAGCATCATCGCCAGGTTGGTCTTGCCCGAGGCGCTCGGGAAGCCGCCACAGATGTGCCACGTCTTCCCGGTCTGCTTGTCGGTGATCCCGATCAGCATGAACTGCTCGGAGAGGAACTCGCGCGACACCCAGCCGTCATAGGCGGCCTGTCGCAGGCCGTGGGCGATCTTGCCGAGCAACGCGTTGCCGCCGTACGACGAGCCGAAGTGGAGGATGGTCCGCTCGTCGGCGACCGTCACGAAGTAGCGCTGGTCGTCGGGCGTGCCCTGGCCGAGGTTCTCGAGGTCGCCGGTCACGTGCACCGCTCGCACGAACGTGTCGGGGTCCTCGAGGTCGTTGATGAGGCTGATGCCGACCCGGGCCATCCGGATCATGTGCAGCACGACGGTGCGGTTGTCCGTGAGCTCCACGCCGGCGGCGTACTTCTCCAGCGGCGAGCCCGGCGGCGACATCAGGTACGGGATGACGTACATCGTCTTGCCGGCGTACTGGCCGCGCATCCGCTCCACCAGCAGCGGCTTCATCTCCTCGGCCGGGCGCCAGTTGTTGTAGACGCCGGCGTCGGAGGGGTTGCTGGTGGCGACGATGGTGCGCTCCTCCGAGCGCGCGGTGTCCTTGTAGTAACTGCGCGAGTAGTAACGACCCTCGCCCGCGGGCTGGATCTCCCCGGCGGCGAGCGACTCCTCGATCAGCCGGGCGTCGTCGGCGGCGCTGACGACCTCGATCCGCTCCGGTCCGAGCACCTGCGCCCAGTGCCCTACGTACTCGCGCACCGCCTGGTTGGTGAGCCCGGCCGCATCCAGTGCCGCGTCGACGTCCGTCATCTCGCCCGCCTCTCCGCCCCGAGCCGGCAGGCCGGGGTCATTCTGGTACCGGCACCGTACAAGTCAGGGTCGGGGCCCCGACAGGGGCTCTGGTCCCGACCTCCGCAGCCGCGACCCTAGCCGCGACGTTCGAGCACTCGCGGTACGACGGCGAGCAGCGTGACCGCCACGACCGCGGCCGCACCGCCCACGGTCAGCGCCGCCGGGCGGGACACCACCACGTCGAAGATCAGGGTCAGCATGCCGACCACGAGGAGCGCCACCCCGACCAGCGTCGCCATCATCGCGACCTGAGCGGCCTGCACGACGCGGTGCTTGATGTGCTGGCCCGACAGGTGCCGGTGGACCGAGACCGGGGTCATCACGCACAGCGTCGTGAGACCGGCGACCGCCATCATGCCCAGGAACAGGCCGCGCTGGAAGCCATCCAGGTCCGCGAACTTCGCCTGGAAGGGGAGAGTGAGCAGGAAGCCGGCGAGCAGCTGGACGCCGGTCTGCATCACGCGCAGCTCCTGGAGCTGGTCCTCCCACTTGCGGTCGAGCCGCTCCTGCTCGGTCTCGTTCCGACCGGTCTGGTCGTCCTTGGCCATCCCGGGAGAGTAGTGGGCGGGCGCGCCCGGTCGCACGGAATCACCTGTAGGGGTGCTTGTCGGCCTCACGGGTCGGTGGAAGGTTGGCGAGACCGGTCGCCGCCCGTGCGGCCGGTCACGGGAGGGACACCTGATGGCCTTGTTGCTCTGGATCCTGGCAGTGATCCTCGTCATCAGCGGCATCGTGACGCTGATCCGCGGGGGCGTTCTCTGGGGAGTCGTGCTGATCATCCTCGGCCTGCTCGTCGGGCCGGGAGGCGTCAGCATCTTCAACGTCTAGAGGCTGCTACAGAGTCGCGGCGCGACAGCCGCGCCGTGGGAGGACGGCGGCGGACCGCTTCGGGGGTCCACCGCCGTCCTTCTGTCTGCGTGATCCCTGTGATCGCGCGGCGACGCCCGCTGTCTGCGCGATCTCCTATGTTGGGGCTGTCGTCGGACGTGGCAGGAGAGGAGGTCGTCGCGCGTGGCGCTGCACCTCCATCGGGCCGAGCGCACGGATCTGCTGGCCGACGGGCTCGCCGAGCTGCTCTCGACACCGCTGAGCGACCCGTTCGAGCGCGAGGTGGTCGTGGTTCCCGCCAAGGGGATCGAGCGGTGGGTGGCGCAGCGGATGTCCCACCGGCTCGGGACCGGCGGGCGCGGCGGTGACGGGGTCTGCGCCGGGGTGCGGTTCCTCAGCCCGCACTCCCTGGTGTCGATGCTGCTCGACCGCGAGCGCGACGACCCGTGGGAGCCGGACCAGCTGGTGTGGCCGCTCCTGGAGGTGATCGACTCCTCGCTCGACGAGCCGTGGGCAGCGGCGTTGGCGACCCACCTCGGCCACGGGCAGACCGGCGACGACGCCGAGCTGCGGCAGAACCGCCGGTGGTCGGTGGCTCGGCGCGTGGCAGGGCTGTTCGCGTCGTACGCGCGACAGCGACCGCAGCTGGTCACGGACTGGCGCGAGGGCCGCGACACCGACGGCGCGGGCGGCGAGCTCGCAGCCGATCTGCGTTGGCAGCCCGAGCTCTGGCGCCGGCTGGTCGCCGGACTCGGCATCCCCACTCCGGAGGAACGGCACGCCGAGACCGTCAGCCGGTTGAAGCAGGGCGGCGACGGGCTCGACCTGCCGGGTCGGTTGTCGCTGTTCGGCCACACCAGGCTGCCGATCACCGAGATCCGCCTCGTCCACGCCCTCGGTCGGCTGCGCGACGTACACCTCTGGCTGCCGCAGGCCTCTCCGTCGCTCTGGGACGACCTGGCGGCGAACCTCGCCCCCGGCCCGGTACGACGCCGCGACGACGAGTCGGCCCGGTTCGTCGGCCACCCGCTGCTGGCGTCGCTGGGCCGCGACGCCCGCGAGCTGCAGCGCTCGCTCCTCGGCGTGGTCGACCATGACGTCGCGGTGTCCTCGCCGCCCGAGCCGCCGACGACCCTGCTGGGTCACCTCCAGGCCGACCTGCGCGCCAACCACGCGCCGACGCCGGCCGAGCGTGCGACGCGCACCCTGGCGCCCGACGACCGGTCGGTCCAGGTCCACGCGTGCCACGGCTCGCACCGGCAGATCGACGTGCTCCGCGAGGTGCTGGTCGGGCTGCTCCAGGACCGGCCCGACCTCGAGCCGCGCGACATCCTCGTGATGTGCCCCGACGTCGAGACCTATGCCCCGCTGATCGAGGCCGGGTTCGGGCTCGGCGAGGTGGTGGCCGACGCTCACCCGGCCCACGGTCTGCGGGTCCGGCTGGCCGACCGCGCCCTCAGCGCCACCAACCCGCTGCTCGCGCTCGCCACCCGGCTGGTGGAGCTGGCCGGCGGACGGATCACCGCGACCGAGGTGCTCGACCTCGTGGCGCGCGAGGTGGTGCGTCGGCGCTTCCACCTCGACGACGACGACCTGAGCCGGATCGCGCACTGGATCGGCGAGTCCGGGGTGCGGTGGGGGCTCGACCAGGAGCAGCGGGCGGCGTTCGCCATGGAGGGCTTCGGCCACAACACCTGGCGGGCCGGGATCGACCGGATCCTCGTCGGCGTCGCCATGTCCGGCGACGACCTGCGCCACCTCGGCACCGCGCTCCCGCTCGACGACGTCGGCAGCAACGACATCGCACTCGCCGGACGACTGGCCGAGCTGTGCGACCGATTGGCGCGCTGCGTGACCTCCCTCGGCACCGCGAGCACCGTCGATGAGTGGGTGGCCGCCGTCGGTGACGCGGTCCGGTCCCTCGGCGACGTACCACCAGACGACGCCTGGCAGGTCGCGCAGTTCGAGCGCGAGCTCGCTCGCACGCTCGACGCCGCCGGCGGCACCGGGTCCGTGCTGCGGCTCGCCGACGTCCGGGCGCTGCTCGCCTCGCGGCTGGCGGGCCGCCCGACCCGTGCGAACTTCCGGACCGGCACACTCACGGTCTGCACGATGGTGCCGATGCGGTCGGTGCCGCACCGCGTCGTGTGCCTGGTCGGGCTCGACGACACGGTCTTCCCCCGCACGCAGTGGACCGACGGGGACGACGTGCTCGCCCGCGACCCCCTGACAGGCGAGCGGGACGTCCGCAGCGAGGACCGCCAGCTGCTCCTCGACGCCGTGCTGGCGGCCCGCGACACGCTCGTCGTCTGCTACACGGGGGCCGCCGAGCACTCCGGTGCCGTGCGGCCGCCGGCGGTGCCGCTGGGCGAGCTGATCGACGCGGTCGAGGCCACCGCCGACGGGGTCGACGTGGTCGTACGGCACCCGCTGCAGGCGCACGACCCCCGCAACCTCGAGGCAGATCGGCTCGGAACCCCCGACCCGTTCTCCTTCGACCGGGCCGCGCTCGCCGGCGCTCGCGCCGCGGTCGGCGAGCGCGCTCCCGCTCCACCGTTCCTCGACCGGCCGCTACCGCCGCCACCGCCGGGCGACGTCAACCTCGCCGACCTGACGCGGTTCCTGCTCCACCCGGTGCGGGAGTTCCTGCGCGGCCCGATGGCGCTGGCCACCGCCCTGGAGGCCGACGAGGTCCACGACCGGATCCCGATCGACCTTGACGGCCTGGAGAGGTGGGCGATCGGCGACCGGTTGGTCACCTCGCTGCTCGATGGTGCCGACGCCGAGAGCGTGCTGCTCGCGGAGCAGCTGCGGGGAACCGTTCCACCGGGACGGATGGGTCGCGAGGCGCTGGAGGCCATCTGCGTCGACGTGCAGGGCCTCCTCGACGAGACGGCCGAGCTGCGGCAGGGCGAACCGCGCACGGTCGACGTCGACGTCGACCTCGGAGGCGGGCGACGGCTCACGGGCACCGTCTCGGGAATCTACGGCAACGCCCTCGTCGCGATCGGCTACTCCCGGCTCGGGCCGAAGCACCGGCTGACCCGGTGGGTCGACCTGCTCGCGGTGAGCGCCGCGTTCCCCGACGAGTCCTGGTCCGCGCACACCGTCGGCCGCGGCCGCGGCGGACCGTCCCGCGCGCTCGTGAAGCCATTGGACCATCGGGCGGCGATCTGGCTCGCCGACCTGGTCGCGCTGTACGACGCCGGCCGGACCCGGCCGCTGCCTGCCCCGCTCAAGACCGCGTGCCGCTGGGCGGAGGCGCGCGCGGCCGAGCTGCTCGGGAACCCGACGTCACCACTGACCGCGGCCGAGCGCGAGTGGACCACCGATCCCCACAACACGTACGGCATCACCGGCGAGGACGCCGACCCGTGGCACGTGAAGGCCTTCGGCGCCTCGGCACCACTGTCGGACCTACTTGCAGCCGGCCTGGGCGACCTCGCCTGGCGGATCTGGGAGCCACTGGTCACCGGCCAGGAGCGGGTGGGGCCGCTGTGAGCACGTTCGACATCACCGGCCCGCTACCGACCGGGACCACCCTCCTCGAGGCCAGTGCGGGCACCGGCAAGACCTGGACCATCGGTGCGCTCGTGACCCGGTTCGTCGCCGAGGGCGAGGCGCTGCTCGAGCAGATGCTGGTGGTCACCTTCGGGCGGGCCGCCAGCCAGGAGCTGCGCGAGCGGGTGCGTTCGCAGCTGGTCGCGGCCGAGGCGGCACTCGCCGACCCGTCGTCGGTCTGCGACCCCGACGACCTGATCGGGCTGTTGCTCGACGCCGACGAGGCCGAGCTCGACCTCCGACACGCGCGGATCCGGCAGGCGCTCGTCTCGTTCGACGCGGCGACGATCGCGACCACGCACCAGTTCTGCTCGATGGTCCTCGACTCACTGGGGGTCGCCGGTGACAGCGACACCCGGACCACGCTGGTCGAGGACCTCTCCGAGCTGACCGACGAGGTCGTCGACGACCTCTACCTGCGGGCGTTCGCCTATCGCGACGAGCCGCCGCTCTTCACTCGTGCCGTGGCGGGTGAGATCGCCCGATCCGTCGTCACCGACCCGCAGGCGCGGATCGAGCCGGCGACGGCCACCCCGGACTCACCTGCCGGTCGCCGGGTCGGCTTCGCCGAGGCGGTCCGCACCGAGCTCGACCGGCGCAAGCGGCTGCGCGGCATCCTCAGCTACGACGACCTGCTCACCCAGCTCGCCCGAGCCCTCGACCGCGACGACTCACCGGCCCGCGCGCGGATGCGCGGACGCTGGAAGATCGTGCTGGTCGACGAGTTCCAGGACACCGACCCGGTGCAGTGGCAGGTACTCGACCGGGCCTTCAGCGGCCACGCCCGGATGGTGCTGATCGGCGATCCGAAGCAGGCGATCTACGCCTTCCGCGGTGGAGACGTGGCGACGTACCTCGACGCCAAGGGCACGGCCGCCACCACCCAGAGCCTCGGCGTCAACTGGCGGTGCGACCGGCCGCTGCTGAAATCTTTGCAGGCGATGTTGCACGGTGCGCAGCTCGGGGACGAGGAGATCGCCGTCCACGAGGTCGATGCCCACCACGCCGAGGGACGGCTGGTCGGCGCGCCCGAGCAGGCCCCGCTGCGGCTGCGGGTCGTGCGACGCGCGGAGCTCGGGCGACGGGGCAGCAAGCCGCTGTCGATGGCCGAGGTGCGCCCGTACGTCGCGGAGGACCTCGCGGCCGACATCCGCCGGCTGCTCGCTGCCCGGCCCACGTTCGACGGCCGGCCGCTCGAGGCCGGTGATGTCGCCGTGATCGCCTACCGACACGGCGACCTGGCCGCGGCCCGCGACGCGCTCCACGCCGTGGGCATCCCAGCGGTGATCGCCGGCGGTGGCAGCGTGTTCGCGACCCCCGCTGCGCTCGAGTGGCTCACCCTGCTGGAGGCGGTCGAGCAGCCGCATCGAGTGCCGCGGGTGCGCGCCGCCGCGCTCACGCCGTTCCTCGGGGAGACCGCGGCCGGCCTGGTCGCGGGCGGCGACCAGCTGACCGACCGGATCGCTGCCCGGCTGCGCGACTGGGCCGAGATCTTCGCGTTGCGCGGCGTGGCTGCACTGATGGAGTCCGCGTCCGCCGACGGGCTGGCCGCGCGGGTGCTCGGCCGGGTCGACGGTGAGCGCCACCTCACCGACCTACGGCATCTCGGGGAAGCGCTCCACGAGACCGCGCTGCGTGACCGGCTCGGCGTCGTGGCGCTCACCGCCTGGTTGCGCGACCAGATCGCCGAGGCCGACACTCCGGGCCGCACCGACCGCACCCGCCGGCTCGACAGCGACGCCGCGGCGGTCCAGCTCGTGACGATCCATGCCAGCAAGGGGCTGGAGTACCCCGTCGTCTACCTCCCCTCGCTCGCCGACCGGTTCGTCCGAGCACCCGAGCTGCCGCTGTTCCACGACGATGACGGCCGTCGCTGCCGGTACGTGGGCGGGCCTGACGGTGACGGCTTCTCGCACGCCGTCCGGCGTGCCCAGGAGGAGGAGGCGGGCGAGTGGTTGCGGCTGCTGTACGTCGCGATGACGCGTGCCCAGTCGCAGGTCGTGGCCTGGTGGGCGCCCAGCCGCAACGCCCCTGCGTCCCCGCTCCACCGGATGCTGCTCGGCCGCGGCCCCGGCGAGCCCGTCGTACCCACCACGGTTCCGACCGGGCCCGACGACGACGCCGTGGCAGCCTTCACCCGGTGGCGCGACGTCGGCGGCCCGTCGCCGGAGGTGGCCCGTCCGGCGCCACCGGGTGCCGAACCTCCGGCGGCCCCGGTGCCCGACCTCGAGGTCCGGACGTTCACCCGCGCGATCGACGCCGACTGGCGCCGTACCTCCTACTCAGGCCTGACCACGGCCACCCACCACCGCGACCCGGTCGAGGTCGGCGTCAGCAGCGAACCGGAGGAGACACCGCGCGACGACGAGGTCGACCTGGTCACCGATGCGGAGGCTTCGCCCGAGTCACCGCAGTCGCCGATGTCCCGGCTGCCGGTCGGCGCGACGTTCGGATCGCTGGTCCACGCCGTGCTCGAGCACACCGATCCCGACGCCTCCGAGCGGGGCGGCGACCTCGTCGCGGAGCTGCGCCACCACCTGACCGAGCAGCTCGTGCGGTGGCCGGTCGAGCTCGATCAGGACGCGCTCGTGGCGGCCCTGGTCGCTGTGTGCGACACCCCGCTGGGCCCGCTCACCGGTGACCTCACCCTGCGGCGGCTACCGCTCGCCGACCGGCTCGCGGAGCTGGAGTTCGAGCTCCCGCTCGACGGCGGCGACGACCGCAGCCGAGTCACCGGAGAGGTCCGGCTCGGCGATCTGGCCGAGCTGCTGCGCCGCCACCTCCCCGAGGGCGATCCGGTGCGCCCGTACGCCGAGCGCCTCGACCACCCCGCGTTGGGCGACCAGCCGCTGCGTGGCTACCTCACCGGGTTCATCGACCTGACGCTGCGGGTCGACGGCCGGTACTTCGTCTGCGACTACAAGACGAACTGGCTCGGCGCCGGTAGCCCCGCCGACCCCGACTTCGTGCTGCGCGCCCACGACTACGCACCACCCGCCCTGATCGAGGCGATGGGTCACTCCGACTACCCGCTCCAGGCCCTGCTCTACTCGCTCGTGCTCCACCGCTACCTCCGGTGGAGGGAGCCCGACTACGACCCCGCGCGGCACCTCGGGGGCGTCCTCTACCTCTACCTGCGGGGCATGTGCGGACCCGAGACGCCGGTCGTCGACGGGCATCCGTGCGGTGTGTTCTCGTGGCGGCCCCCGGCTTCGCTGGTGACCGCGCTGTCCGACCTGGTCGACGGGAGGACGAGGCCATGACCGAGCTGTTCGAGCCCACCGACGCTGCAGACCCTCGGCTGGCGGCGACCGCCGACGGACTGCTGGGGAGGTTCAACGCCGCCGGACTGCTGACCTCGGCGGATGTCCACGTGGCTCGGCGGCTGACCGCGCTCGCGGGCGACACCGACGAGCTGGTCGCGCTGGCGGTCGCGGCGGCGACCACGGTCATCCAGCGCGGCTCGGTCGGCGTCGACCTCGCCGGTGCCCACGAGCTCGCCCCCGACCTGCCCTGGCCCGACCCCGCCGCGTGGCACGACGCCGTCGCGGCGTCCGCCCTCGTGGAGCAGGGTGGACTGCGACTGGCGCACGGACTGGTCTACCTCGACCGCTACCACCGGCTCGAGGAGCAGGTCTTCACCGACCTGACCGACCGTGCCGACCGGCCGCCGCCCGAGGTCGACGAGCCCGCCCTGGCGCGGGCACTGACGCGGGTCTTCCCCGACGACCAGTATGCCGAGCAGCGGGACGCCATCGCGGCCGCGGCCCACCGCTGGACGACCGTGCTCACCGGCGGTCCCGGCACGGGCAAGACGACGACCGTCGCAGGGCTCCTGGCGGTGCTCGCCGACCAGGCGGCGGTGCGGGGGCACCGGCTCTCGATCGCGCTGGCGGCTCCCACCGGCAAGGCGGCCGCCCGGCTGCAGGAGTCGGTCGACCACGAGACCGCGCGGTTCCCAGCCGGCGACCAGGCCCGACTGGCCGGGCTGGAGTCCCTCACCCTCCACCGACTGCTCGGGTTCCGGCCCGACAACTCCACCCGGTTCCGGCATCACCGCCACAACCGCTTGAAGTACGACGTGGTGGTGGTCGACGAGAGCTCGATGGTGGAGCTGATGCTGATGGGTCGCCTGCTCGAGGCGCTGCGGCCCGACACCCGGCTGATCCTGGTGGGTGACCCCGACCAACTCTCGTCGGTCGGCGCCGGCGCCGTCCTCGGCGACCTGGTGAAGGGTTACGCCGCGCGCGCGGACTCACCGGTTGTGGCGCTGACCACCAACCACCGGTACGGCGAGGAGATCGGCCGGCTCGCGGTGGCGCTGCGCGACGGCGACGCCGATGCCGTCATGGACGTGCTGCGGGCCGGCGGCGACCGGGTGTCGTTCGTCGAGACCGACGACGCCGAGCCTGTTCTCAAGCCGGACCTGGTCGAGGCGGCCACCGCGCTCCGCGCGGCCGCTGAGGCGGGCGACGACGCAGCCGCGCTGGCCGAGCTCGACCGGCACCGGCTGATCTGTGCCCACCGCGACGGACCACGCGGGGTCGCCCACTGGAACCGTCAGGTGGAGCGCTGGCTGGCGCAGGCGACCGGCCAGGACTTCTGGCCACGGTGGTACCCCGGCCGGCCGGTCCTGGTGACCAGCAACGACTACGGCCTCGGCATCTACAACGGCGAGACCGGAGTCGTCGTCCGTCGTCCCGACGGGGAGCTGCGCGGCCTGATCCCGAGCTCCGGTGGCACGGTGCTCGACTTCGCCACCACCCGGCTGGCCGAGGTCGAGACCATGCACGCGCTCACCGTCCACAAGAGCCAGGGCAGCCAGGTCGACCACGTCACCGTGCTCCTGCCAGCCGAGGACTCCCGGCTGCTGGGCCGCGAGCTCTTCTACACGGCCGTCACCCGGGCCCGGCAGTCGGTGCGCGTGGTCGGCACCGAGGCCGAGGTGCGCGCAGCGGTCGCCCGGAGAGCGGTACGCGCCACCGGCCTCGCCGAGCGGCTCCGGACCCAGGATCCGGGAGGCGAAACCTGACCGCAACGTGGGTCATCTAGGGTCGAAGCGTGCCCTTCCTGCTCCGTGTCTCCTTGCCGGACGTCCCGGGTTCCCTCGGGCGACTGGCGTCCGCGATCGGCGAGGCTGGGGGCGACATCGAGGCGATCGAGATCGTCGAGAAGCGCTACGACGGCACTGCGGTCGACGACGTCTTCCTGGAGATGGTCGACGGCGCGATGCCGGACTCGATCGTCTCCGCCTGCACCGAGATCGAGGGCGTCAAGGTGCTCTGGATCAGCCGGTACGCCGCGGGCGGCAACGTGTTCCTCGACCTGGAGGCGGTCGAGGACCTCACCAGTCACCGAGCGGGTGCAGTCAACCGGTTGGTGGACCTGATGCCGGTGGTGTTCCGCGCCGACTGGGCCGTGCGCATGCACCGGACCGGCGGGATCGTCCGCGCGACAGAGGCGGCGCCCAGCTCGCTGGCCTGGGTCGACCTGCCGGAGGAGCGGATGCTCGAGCTCGACGGCAACCTGGTCACCGGCTGCGCACTCGGCGCGGACGAGGCGGTGCTGATCGGGAGGCACGGGGGCCCGGCCTTCCTGGCGTCCGAGCAGGCGCGGCTCGAGCACCTGACCAACCTCGCCCGCACCATCGCCGGCTGACACCTCGCGAGCCGTCACTTGTGCTTGTTCAGAACGCGCCGAGCCGTCACTTGTGCTTGTTCAGAACGCGCCGAGCCGTCACTTCGTGCGGTCGGGAAACACCTGCCCGCAACAGGGCGTCGGGATGGACAAGCTCCAGCGACGGCTCGCGCGGTTTGCGACGCTGCACAAGTGACGGCTGGCGGGGTTGCGAAGCTGCACGAGTGACGGCTGGCGGGGTTACAAAGCTGCACAAGTGACGGCTCGCGGGTCAGCGGACGGAGCGGATCCGGGTGACCAGGACCGAGCCGAGCAGGCTCACCAGGAACGCGAAGCCGTAGACGGCGCCGTAGCCGACTGACCACTCCTCGCCGTACGTCGCCACGGAGCCGCCGGCCGAGCGGACCGCGATCACGATGACGCCGGCGAGGATCGGCGCCAGGACCTGCGGCAGGGCGTTCGCGATGTTGATCACGCCGAGGTCCTTCGCGCGGTGGGCCGCGGCCGGCAGCACCTGGGTGATCAGCGCGAAGTCGACCGCGGTGTAGATGCCGTAGGCGCAGCCGAGCACCACCGCGGCGGCCACGGCGGCCGGCCAGGTCTGCGGGATCGCCAGCACGAGAGCCGCGGCACCGGACACGATGCCGGACCAGACGACGAAGATCTTGCGCCGGCCCAGTCGGTCACTCCAGTGCCCGAAGACCGCGGTGGTCACGACCGTGGCGACGGCGTACAGGGCGGTCAGCACCAGCACCCGGTCGTCGGCCTCGTCCTCGCTGACGCCGAGCCCGTCGGTCACGTAGAACAGCAGGTACAGCGTTCCGATGTAGTTGCCGAGGTTGACGAGGAACCGGGTGATCCACGCCCATGCGAAGTCCGGGTGCTCACGCGGCGAGATCCAGAACGACCGCGCGAAGCGCCGCAGGTCGAACGGCTCGGGCCGGTATCCCTCGGGCAGCGCGACGTCGCGGGACCACAGCGCGTACGGCGTCGTCAGCACCACCAGCCAGAGGATGGTGGCGAGGTAACCCGCGGCGATGCTCCCCGTGGCGCTCGCGATCCCCACCCCGGCGACGATGCCGACTGTCTGCGCGATCGCGACCAACCCCCCGATCAGTCCGCGGCGATCGACCGGGACCTGGTCGGGGATGGAGGCCATCACCGCGGCGTACATCGCGTTGAGCGCGGCCTGGACGCCGCACCATGCGAGCAGCATCACCGCCACCGTGTCCGCGGTCGACAGCAGGCCGAGGCACAGCGAGCCGCCGACCGCGCCGCCCAGCACCCACGGGAGGCGGCGGCCGCGGCGCCACGTCGTCCGGTCGGAGAACGCCCCGAACAGCGGGTTGCAGATCGTCGAGACGGCCGCCCCGACGCCCAGCACCAGCGACAGCACCGCCTCCTTGTCGCCGGGGGCGATGGCGCGCGCCTGCTCCGCGAGCAGCACCTGGATCGGGCCGAACCAGCCCGACATGACCCCGAGGTTCACCAGCGCCAGCGCGAGCACCCACCGTGCCGGCGGCGTCACCGTCGGCTCAGCCAGCGCGGACGGCACGGTCTGGGTCACCGGCACATTCTGGGGCCGGCGAGCCCGCTTGTCAGCGACGCGCTGTCAGCTGACGCGTTCGAGCAGGAAGACGGGAATCAGCCGGTCGGTCTTCTTCTGGTACTCGCCGTACGTCGGCCAGGTCTCCACCGCGCGCGCCCACCACTCGTCACGCTCGGGGCCCTCCGGCAGCTCGCGGACCGTGTACGTCGCCTTGTCGCCGCGGTCCTGCAGCTCCACCACCGGGTGGGAGCGGAAGTTGTCGGCCCAGACCGGGTCCTTCGGCCCGCCGCCGTACGACGCGACCGCGAGGTAGCGCCCATCGTGCTCGACCCGCATCACCGGGTTCTTGCGCAGCTTGCCGCTCGACGACCCCACCGAGGTGATCACCACGATCGGGTCACCGGTCCTGGCCAGGACGTTGGCGCGCTCACCGTTCGAGGCCTCGAACTCCGCGACCTGGTCTCGCACCCACTTCGCCGTGCTGGGCTCGTACTCGCCTTGCAGTGCCGTGTCGTGTTGAAGTCCCATGTCCGCTACAACACCAGCTGCCCCGGCTCGATTCCGGGCCGCTCCCTCCTGCCGATAGCGTGCCGACCCATGAGTGCGATCGACGGCGTGTCGGACACCTTCGACCCCGGCCAGTGGGATCCGGTGCCGGGCTTCGAGGACCTCACCGACCTGACGTACCACCGAGCGAAGGCCCACGGCACAGTGCGCGTCGCCTTCGACCGGCCTGACGTGCTCAACGCGTTCCGGCCGCACACCGTCGACGAGCTGCTGCGCGTCCTCGAGCACGCACGCACCAGCTCTGACGTCGGGTGCGTCCTGCTGACCGGCAACGGGCCGAGCGCCAAGCACGACACGTGGGCGTTCTGCACCGGCGGCGACCAGCGGATCCGCGGCCGCGCCGGCTACCAGTACGCCGAGGGGGAGACCGCGGAGACCGTCGACAAGGCCAGGCTCGGCCGGCTGCACATCCTGGAGTGCCAGCGCCTGATCCGGTTCATGCCCAAGGTCGTGATCTGCCTCGTCAACGGCTGGGCGGCCGGAGGTGGCCACAGCCTCCACGTGGTGTGCGATCTGACTCTGGCCAGCCTCGAGCACGCGCGGTTCAAGCAGACCGACGCGGACGTCGGGTCGTTCGACGGCGGCTTCGGCTCGGCGTACCTCGCACGCCAGGTCGGTCAGAAGGTCGCCCGCGAGATCTTCTTCCTCGGCCAGGAGTACTCCGCCGAGGACGCCGCCCGGATGGGCGCCGTCAACCGCGCCGTTCCCCACGCCGATCTCGAGGCGACCGGCCTGGAGTGGGGACGGCTGGTCAACGGCAAGAGCCCCACCGCGCAGCGGATGCTGAAGTACTCCTTCAACCTGATCGACGACGGCCTCGTGGGCCAGCAGCTCTTCGCGGGCGAGTCAACACGGCTGGCCTACATGACTGACGAGGCCGTCGAGGGGCGTGACCAGTTCCTGGAGAAGCGCGACCCCGACTGGTCGCCGTACCCCTGGTACTACTGATCCGGAGCGTTTCCGCACGTCAGCGGCGTGTCGGGGCCTCGTGCGTGGCAGATTCGTGGGGACGCGACTCCTTGACGTCGTCGAGGGCAGAGCGAAGCTGGCGAAGTCTCGCCGACGCCACACGGTCGGAGTAGCGTGTGGCACGTCCCCGTCCGGGGGGCGGGGGAGCCCGGAGGAGGGTTCAGACGGGAGCCCAGGCCACTGCTGTCACGCGCCCGCGTGGTCTGACCATCGCGCAGGCTTGGCTGATCCTGCTCGTCGGCCTCGCGGCCGTGGCGGGGTCCGCGCTGCTGGCGCTCACCAGCGACCACATGGTCCGGCCCCGGGTTCAGGCCCTGCTGTCGGGCTGGGTCACGACCATGTTTCTGTTCAGTGGACTGGTCGCTTGGTGGCGCCGTCCGGCCAGCAGGTTCGGGCCGCTGCTGCTCGTCGCGAGTGCGGTGTGGGTGCTGGGCACCTTGCAGCGGAGCAACCAGCCGGTGGCGTACTCGGTCGGTCACGTCATCGACATGCTTCCGCCCGCGGTGTTTCTGCACGTCTTCCTGGCGTACCCGACCGGTCGCCTGGAGCGGAGATCGGAACGGCTTCTCGTCGTGGCGTGCTACGGCGTCGCGGTCGGTCTCCAACTGCTGAAGGTGCTGCTCGGCGTCAACCCCGACAACGTGTTCGCGCTCGCCGAGGCCCAGGCGGCCGGCAACTGGGTCGAACGCGTTCAGCTGGTGTGCGTCGGTGCCATGCTGGTGGCAGGCGCGGGGCTGCTGCTCGTCCGGCGCCGCCGCGAGACCCGTCACGACCGTCGGCGTCGCCGCCCAGCGGCGCTCCTCGTCGACGCCTTCGGCCTGGCGCTGGTGATGCTGGCTGCGCTGTACGTGTTCGGTCTGTTCGGCGGGCCGCCCTTCGAGGCCTTCCGACACCTGACGTTCGTGGCGCTCGGCCTGGCGCCGGTGGCTTTCCTGATCGGTCTGCTCGACGCCCGGCTCGCCCGCACCGACGTCGGCGAGTTCCTGATAGAGCTGCGGACCGACCCGGCCCGGGATCTCCAGCCGCCCCTCGCGAAGGTGATGCACGACCCGTCGCTGCAGGTCGCCTATTGGCTACCCGAGTACGACGGATGGGCGGACAAGGACGGTCGGCCACTGCCCCTGCCCGGATCCGATTCCGGACGTGCCGTGCGCATCATCCGTCGTGATGCCTCGGCCGTGGCCGCGCTCGTGTTCGACCCCTCCCTGGAGGACGAGCACGAGCTGCTCGACGCCGTCGAGGCCGCCGCCGGCATCGCACTGGAGACCGCCCGGCTCCGCGCGGAGCTGCGGGCCCAGGTGCAGGAGCTACAAGGCTCCCGCGCCCGGGTGCTCGAGGCGGGACGACGCGAGCGGCAACGGCTCGAGCGCGACCTCCACGACGGCGCCCAACAGCGGCTGGTGGGGCTATCGCTGGAGCTGGGAGTGCTCGGCCGCGCTGAGCAGACCGATCCCGAGACGCGGCGACGGCTTGCCCGACTGAAGAAGGAGGTGGTGATGTCACTGGAGGAACTGCGTGACGTCGCACGCGGCCTCCATCCCGCCGTGCTCACGGGGCACGGTCTGCCGGTGGCGCTGGAGTCGTTGGCCGCCCGTGCGTCGGTGCCGGTGGCTCTCGACGTCGAGCCCAGCTTGGGTCGGCTGCCGGAGTCGGTCGAGGTGGCGGCCTTCTACGTGGTGAGCGAGAGCCTGACCAACATCGACAAGCATGCGCGAGCTCGCTCCGCCGTCGTACGCCTTGCACTGCTGGACGGTGCCCTCGTCGTCGAGACTGTGGATGACGGGGACGGCGGAGCAGACACCGAGCTGGGGACCGGCCTGCGGGGGCTGGCCGACCGGGTCGAGGCACTCGGTGGACGTCTCCAGGTCTGGAGCCCGAAGGGGTCCGGCACCCGGCTGCGGGCGGAGATCCCGTGCGGGTAGCGATCGCCGAGGACAGCGTCCTGCTGCGTGAGGGTCTGACCCGGATCCTCGCCGAAGCGGGCGACGTCGAGGTGGGGGCCGCTTACGACAACGCCGACGCCCTTGTGCAATGGGTCCGTACCTTCACTCCTGACCTGGCGATCGTGGACATCCGGTTGCCGCCAACCCACCAGGACGAGGGAATGCGTGCCGCCCTCCACATCCGTGAGCACCATCCCGAGGTGGCAGTGCTGGTGCTCTCTCAGTACGTCGAGCTCGGCCTCGCGCTGCAGCTGCTCTCGGAGTCCGCCGACCGGGTGGGCTACCTGCTCAAGGACCGGATCGGCGACGTGGACGAATTCGTCGGCGCCTGTCGCCGTGTTGTCGCCGGCGGCTCGGCCGTGGATCCCCAGATCGTGTCCACCCTGCTCCGTCGCCAGCGCAGCCACGACCCGCTGGGCGCTCTCACCCCCAGGGAACACGAGGTGCTTGAGCTGATGGCCACCGGGGCCTCCAATCAGGGCATCGCCGACGCGCTCGTCATCACGCTGCGGGCCGCAGAGAAGTACGTGTCAAGCATCTTCACCAAGCTGGGGATCCCCAGCACGCGCTCCGAGTCACGGCGGGTCCTCGCTGTGCTGCGCTATCTACGCGCGTAGGCCACCCGCGCGGCAGGGGGGAAGCCCGAACCCCCGGTCGGGAGGTCTCCCGGCATGCCGGATTCCGCGACCGCCGCCAGAGTCACAGGGGTGTGGAAGTCCAGAGTGGTCCAGCCCGACCAGCGCCGATCGACGCAGCCCCACCAGATGGCCGAACCGCCGGGGGCCATCGATACCCGTCGAGACAGGAGTAGGCCCATGGATGCCCTTGCCAACGCGGTGCGGCGTCATCGCGTGCTCATGTTCTTCGCGCTCGCCTACGTCCTGACGTGGGGGGCGATCCCGTGGGACAGCTTCTTCGCCCCAGGTGCCTTGATCGCGGCGATCCTGGTCGTCGCGGTCACCGAAGGACTGCCGGGCCTCCGGGACCTAGGTGGCCGTCTGGTGCGGTGGCGGGTCGGTGCGAAATGGTGGGCCGTCGCACTTGTGGTCCCGCTCCTGGTCGACCTGGCGGCCGCCGTAAGCAACGTCGCCCTCGGTGCCGCCGCACCACTGACCGCCCAGCTCCTGCCGTGGTACGGCATCCCGTTGGCCATCGGACTCGCCGTAGTCAACCCCACGAACGGCCCGCTCGCGGAGGAGCCCAGCTTCCGCGGCTATGCACTCCCCTCTCTGCAGAGCCGCCACACCCCCCTGGTCGCCACGGCGATCCTGGCGGTGGCCGTCACCGGCTGGCACGCCCCGCTGTTCGTGATGTCCAGCTTCGACCTGCACCCTGTCCACGCGGTGACGACCATCGCGGTCACGTTCTGGTACACGTGGCTTTTCGACCACGCCGGCGGCAGCGCCCTGATCACGCTCGTCGCACATGCGACCGAGGGCAGCGTCGACAGCCAGAGCCTCTTCGCCGCATCAGCGGACGCGGCACGGATGGACTGGCTGTACGCAGCCGCCTGGGTCTCGGTGGCCGTGGTGCTGCTCGTCGCGGACCGCCGATTCTGGACCGGTCGGGCGCCCGGCGCGGCCGTCCATCCTGACCCGCAGTCCCGGTCCCACCGGGCCGGGGAGGGAGGGGTCCCGATGACCGGACGGGCGGCGACCGGTCGGTGAACGCGCCAACTATCTCGTCAACCACAACCCGAGAGGAATCACCATGCTGCTCTCCACGATGAACGACCTACCTGGAAACGAGATCGAGGCGGTGATGGGAGAGGTCTTCGGCCTGACCGTGCGCTCCCGACACGCCGGATCGGTCATCGGAGCCGCCTTCAAGTCCCTCGCCGGCGGCGAACTTCGCGGCATGACCAAGGCACTGACCGAAAGCCGCCAAGAGGCCCAACAGCGGCTGGTCGAGGAAGCCACTCAGCTCGGCGCCGACGCCGTCCTGGCCGTGCGGTTCGACGCATCCGAGATCGGAAGCGGCTGGCAGGAGATCTGTGCGTACGGCACGGCCGTCCGACTCGCGCACCCTCCCAACGGCTCGCCCGAGGCCGAGAGGCGCTGACGAGATGACCACGCGGGGCGGGTTCAGGCACGTGGTGGTGGCCGGTGGTGGCATCGGCGGCATCACCGCGGGGCTGCTCCTGGCCGCGAGTCTGGGGCGACGTCTTAGGTCCAACAACCCGAAAGGAGTGCACCATGTCTTCGCAGGCACGTAGTCCGGAGACCACAGCCGCGCACGAGACTCAGCTCGGTGGAACCGCCGGCGTGGTGGCAGCCGCGCTGTTCGTACTGACCACGATCCTCACCCAGCTCGCGCCGATCGGAACCGAGTACGAGTCGGCGACGGACTACCTCCATCAAGTCGCCCTGGCCCTTGCCTATGTAGGGGTCCTGATCGCCCTCGTCGGCCTCCATGCTCGGCAACGTTCCAGTCGGCGATACGGACGGCTCGGGGGGATCGGAACCACCCTCACCCTCGTCGGCTACGGCGTGGTCCTGGGCGTCGTCGTGGCCGGCATCATCATGGGTTCCAAGGTTCTCACCGAGCCACGCATAGCGGCTGCCTTGGTCGTGCTCGTCGGCTCCGCCCTGCTCGGGGTGGCTACCCTGCGAGCCCGGGTGGTGCCGTGGTGGTGCGGTGTCCTGCTCATCATCGCGTTCCCGCTCGGAGATGTCGCCAATCGGCTCTTCTTCGACGGCGCCGAGGCGCTCCTCCTGGCGATGTTGTGGGGCTCGATCGGTACGGCACTGCTGAAGCCGACCAGCGGCAGTCAAGCTGGTCAGCGGCCTGAGGTGACCAGGTGAGAGTGGCTCGAGAAGGTTCCGCATGGCTCTGCCGGTCCTGCTCGTGATGGTGGGCGAGCTCGTGCTCAGGTAGTGACCTCGACCTCCATGCGCTGCGCGACGGCCGCGACGCCGAGGACCCGGGTCACGTCGCCTCCGCCGGGCTGGGAGTGGGTGAGCGACATCCACACCGGGCAGGCCCGGCGCGTCGCCGAGGGAAGCCGGCAGAGCCCCGGTCCGACGTCGGCGCAGACGCCGACGGTGGAGCCGTGCTGCTCGGCGAGGTCCGTCAGCCAGGGACGTGACGCGTCGCCTGCTCGACCTCGGCCCTGGCCTCGTCCACCGCAACGCGGGCGGCCTCGGCCGCATGGGCAGTCTCGGCCTGGACCGCCTGGGGCCGGGCGACCGGCCCGATCGTCCGCGGGGGAGCGGCTTCGGCAGCTCCCGACGGGCTCCTCACGTCGCGATCGGCCGCGAAGGCAGACGTCACGGTCTTGACGGCCTCGGTGAGCTCGCCGGGGATCAGGAACCAGCCGTTCCCGTGCTCGGCGAGGCGGGGGAGCATCTCGAGGTACTTGTAGGCCAGCACCTTCGGGTCTGCGTCGTTGGCGTGCACGGCCTGGAACACGCGCTCGAGGGCCTTCGCCTCACCGTCCGCCTCGAGGATCATCGCCTGCTGGTGGCCCTCGGCCTCGAGGATCTGCTTGTTCCGGGTGCCTTCCGCGGTGAGGATCAACGCCTGCCGAGCTCCTTCGGCGTGCAGGATCGCGGCGCGCTTGTCGCGTTCGGCCCGCATCTGCTTCTCCATCGCTTCCTTGATGGTGGTCGGCGGGTCGATCGCCTTGATCTCCACCCGGTTCACACGGATCCCCCACTTCCCCGTCGCCTCGTCGAGCACCTCGCGCAACCGCGTGTTGATGGTCTCGCGGGACGTGAGGGTGCGTTCGAGGTCCATCGACCCGATCAGGTTCCGCAGGGTGGTGACCGTGAGCTGATCGATCGCGTGCAGGTAGTGCGCCACCTCGTACGCGGCCGCTCGCGGGTCGGTGATCTGGTAGTAGAGGACGGTGTCGATGGCGACCACGAGGTTGTCCTCGGTGATGACCGGCTTGGGGTCAGAGGAGTACACCTGCTCGCGGACGTCGAGCTTCGTGTTCACCCGGTCGACCAGCGGGATGATCAGGTTCAGACCGGGCTGCAGGGTCTTGTGGTAGCGGCCGAACCGCTCGATGTTGTACCGCCGGGCCTGCGGGACGATCCGGATGGCCGAGGCCACGACGAAGACGACCACGGCGGCCAGGACGAGGATCGGTACCAAGAGTCCCATCGTGCTCACCCTTCAGTGGTTCGGGGGTCGGGTAGCGCCTCGCGCGGATGGACCAGGGCGGTGGCACCGTCGATCTGGAGCACGTCGACACGCACTCCAGGTGGGATCACGAGATCCTCGTCGTACGGTCGGGCCGACCAGTCCTCCCCGGAGAGGTGCACGAGCCCACCGGTCGCACTGACCTCGCGGGTGACCAGCGCCGACCGGCCGATCAGGGCGTCGCTGCCGTCACGTGAGGGCGGCGGGAGTGCGAGGTGGCGCTTCGCGACGGGGCGGACCGCCACCAGGCCGACGCCGCCGGTGATCGCGAAGGCCAGGACCTGGATCGGGACAGATGCCCCGAGGCCGGCGGCGACGGCGGCCACGAGTGCCCCTGCGGCCAGAAGGCCGAGTGCCAGCGTCAGCGTGAAGAATTCCGCCACGCCGAGGAGAACCGCAACTGTCAGCCAGAGCACCCACCACATGAGGCCACCCCTCCGTTCAGGGATGTGCTCCCCATCGTACTGCGGCAGGGGGCACCGTCGACCTGGTCGAGGTGCCCCCTGCCGAGGACGGCGGCGGCGGTCCACTCACGTGAAGAGCACGCGGCCGATCGCCATCACGCCGAGCGGGTCGTAGGTGCGGATCGCCCGGCGCAGCCGCTCGATCGTCGCCTCGTCGTAGGCGTCGGCGTACTCCTCGGGCGTGAACGTGAAGTTCGGCAGCCGCGGCCCACCGGTCCAGGGAGCCATGGCCTCCAGGATCTTCGCCGCGTGCTCCTCGACCCCGGGGACGTCGGCGATGCCCACCGTCAGCAGCGAGTACGCCGCACCGCGGGAGCTGAAGGCGCTCTCGTGCTCGCCGGCGCGGGCGATCGCCCCGCCCATCTGGCGTACCTCGACGAGCACCTGCGGCGATCCCGAACCATGGCCGGTCAGGTCGAGCAGCGCCTCGGCGGCCTCGGCAGGGAAGTCGGTGAGCACCGCTCCCGCCTCGAACGCCGGGGTCGGGTCCAACGGGTCGGTGTGCACCGAGTCGATGGCGGTGTACGGCTTGTGGGCAACGTCGTCGAGCAGGACGGGAGCGGACTCGCGGATCGTGGCGAACCTGCGCTCCCCCTCCTCGGCGTCTCCCGTCCAGACGTAGCGCACCGAGAGTGCGAGCCGGTCGGCGAGCTCCGGCGGCACGCCTGGCATCGCCGGCATCTGGAAGAGCGCGATGGAGGTGGTGGCGACCTCGGGCAGGTCCTCGGCCCACTCGAGCCACCGCTCGGTGACGGTCGCAGCGTGCTCGCCGTCGAACCACAGGGAGCCGCCGTAGAACATCGGCTGCTCCACCAGGTCGAACTCGATCGCGGTGACGATCCCCAGCATCCCCTTCCCGCCGCGGAGGCCGAAGAAGAGCTCGGGGTGCTGGGTCGGCGTCGCGCGCCTCAGCTCCCCGTCCCCGGTGACGACCTCGATCGCACGCACCCGGTCGATGGCCATGCCGTAGGTGCGAGCCATCGGCCCCAGCCCGCCGCCCGTGGTGTAGCCGACGATGCCGACGTCGGTGATCGAGCCGGACAGCGGGGCCAGCCCGTGGGGAGCGGCGGCCTCGACGACGCGGACCCACTTCACGCCGGCTCCGACCCGCGCCCAGCCCTCCGGGTGGACGACGCACTCGTCGAGACCCTGGGTGGTGACGAGGAGCTCCGTGGTGAGCTCGGCCATCGGGCCGTGCCCGGTGGCCTGCGGTGTCACGTGCAGCCCGTGGCGGGCCGCGAAGCGCACGGCTTCGACGACGTCCTGCGCGCTCTGCGCCGCCAGGACCGCCGCGGGTCGCACGGGGATCGCGACGTTCCAGGGCGAGACGAGCGCGTCGTACGCCGCGTCTGCGGGAACGGCGACGGTGCCGGTCGTGAGGGCGTCCAGTTCGGCGAACGGCGCCTGGGACGTTCTCGGTTCGACTCGGGTGTCGATGATGGTCATGGGGTGTCCTCCGGGATCGTGGTGCGGTGAGGGCACCACCGTGCGCCCGGGTACTTGAGGGAACCTTGGCGACGACTTGAGAGCTCACTTGAGCCGGCTGGTCAGGCCTGCCGCCGCGAGGAGTGTGGCGGGACGAACCGGCCGTCGGGATCGGCCGCCGCGCGGATGGCCATCAGCCGCTGCCAGGCCGACTCGGGCCACCCGCGCCGCTCGTCGACGGCCTCGTCCGCCATCAGCAGGTACGTCGAGTCGGTGGTCCAGGGCCGCAGGGAGTCCATCACGCGGGCGGCGTCCTCACGGACCGCCGGCCAGCCGGCCCCGGTGTCCGTGCCTACGCCGAGCACCAGGAAGGAGCCGTTCATGGAGTCGAGGACACCGCCCCTGGACGAGGGGCGGGACAGCGCGCCGCCCAGCTGGCGGATCTCGACGAACAACAGCTCCGACCCGGAGCCGGGGCCGGCAGCGTGGACCAGTGCCTCCACCGCCTGATCGGGGAGGTCGTCGACGAGGACGCTGTTGGCGTAGACCGCCGTCGGTGCCTCCGGGTCGAGGTGGAGGGTCGCCACGGAGCCTGGCGTCAGCTCGGCGCAGGTGTCGAGCTCGGGCTGCAACGCCCGCAGCGGCGCCAGCAGCCGCGCGCTCCGCTCGGGATCTCCGACAGCGACCGAGTCGAGCAGCAGGAGCCGACGCCCTCGGACCTCGGCCGGCAGCCACGGCTCGTCGGGCGCCTGGAACAGTCGCGCGATGCTGGTGACATCCTCCGGCGCGTCGGCGGCCCACTCGGCCCACGCCCCCAGCACGCGTGGCGCATGTGTCCAGTCCCAGGCGAGCATGCCGCCGTACACCCCGCTCACGGGCAGCAGGTCGAACTCCAGTGCGGTCACCACGCCGAACCCGCCGTGGCCGCCGCGCGCGGCCCACAGCAGGTCCGCATCGGCGGTCTCGGTGGCGCGCACGAAGGTGCCGTCGGCCAGGACCAGCTCGACCGCGGTGAGCGCGCTGCACTGGAGGCCGGCGTGCCGGGCGTACCAGCTCAGCCCGCCGCCGATCGACGAGCCCACGACGCCCACGCCGGGACTGGTGGTGTGCCGGGCGGCGAGGCCCGCCGGGGCGGCCCGGTCGACGACGTCCCCCCAGCGCACTCCAGCACCGACCCGGGCGGTCCGACGTTCCGCGTCGATGTGCAGCTCGGTCATGGCCGAGGTCCGCAGCAGGATCGCGTCCTCGAGCCGACCGGCCAACGGCGGGGCGCCGTGACCGGTGCCCTGGGGTGCGACGCGCAGGCCCAGCCCGGCGGCGTGACGCACGACGTCGGTGACCTCCGAGGGGAACGCCGGGTACGCCACCGCCGCAGGTCGCGCATCGACCTGCAGGTTCCACGGCCACCGGACCTCCTCGTACGCAGGGTCGCCGGGCAGGTGCACGGCGCCTCCGCAGAGGCTGCGCAGGACGTCGTGCCCGGGGTCGGCGACGGGGAGGGAGTCAGGAACCACGGCGATCCTCACGTTCGGGGACCCCGAGCATGGCGCCGCCCACTTGAGGACTACTTGAGCCGCTCGCGCCGGCGTCCGGCGGCAGGGACTCGAGCACGGCGCGCACCGTCGCGGGAGTGAGGAAGAGACGCTGTGCGACCTCGTTGACGTCCAGCCCGGCGGCGGAGAGCTCGGCGGCCCGTCGCTGCCGACTGGTGAGCCGCGCCTGAGACCGGTCGGGGTCGGCCGCCGCGTGCCCGCGCGCACGCAGCGCCTTCGCGGCCGCGCGTGCGACGGCGCCTGCGCCGCACCTCCGGGCGGTGTCGAGCGCGGAGGTGAGCAGGGCCACCGCCTCGGCGTCGGGCACCGACGGCAACCGCCCGAGGACGAGCTGGGTGCGGGCCTCCTCGAGCACCGCTCGCGAGCCCGACAGCACGGCCGCCGCCTCGCGCAGGTCGGGCTCGCCGTCATGGCCCTTGAGCACGCCGCGCAGGCGCAGCGATCGGCCGAGCGACGACGCCGCTCCCCAGCCGCGGAGGAGGCGCAGCTCCTCGTCGGCGAGGGCGAGCGCCTCGTCGTCGCGACCCAGCGCGGCCAGTGCCCGCGCCTTGAGCCCGCGCCACGGCGCCCAGGCCGGGTTGAGGACCTCCGGGTAGTCGGCGGGAGCAGTGAGCAGGTCGAGGGCGTCGGCCGGGCGCCTGGTCTCGATCAGCAGCCGCGCCGCACTGTCGCGCATCAGCCGGCCGCCCTCGCCGAGCCAGGGTAGGGCACGGGCGGCCTCCAGGTTCGCGGCAGCCTGCTCGAGGTCACCGCGGTCGAGCAGGACCCCGAGGGTGAAGGCCGCGGCGTACGTCGCACCGACCCCGGAGATGCCCCACATGTCCTGCTGCTCGGTCGCGTCCGCGAGCGACTGGAGGGCATCGTCGAGCCGGCCGTGCTGCCACTCGGTGAAGCCGCGCCACAGGTTCACCGACAGTGCGACGAAGAGGCCGCCGGTTGCGTGGGCGTGGGCGAGGGCGCGCTCCCAGAAGTCGTCGAGGTCCTCGTCAGCGAGCTGGAGCACCATGGCGGCGACGATCCACAGCAGGCCGTTGTCCACCTCCAGCAGCCGGTCGCCCGCGAGCGCGAAGCGACAGAGCTCGACGGCCCGTTCACGGTCGACGCCGTCGCGGAGCAGCTCGTACCCGAGCACCGACGCCAGCATCCGGGCGCCGTCCCCCTCGCCGACGACCTCCGGGGCCGCTCCGGACCGGTAGCCCTCCTCCGGGAGTCCGTGCATGAAGCCGGTGATGCGCTGCAGCGCCAGCAGGCCCTGCCGCTCGTCGACGAGCTCGGCAGGTACGGCGGCCGCCGCGCGAGCCGCGAAGTCGGTCGCCACACCGGGGGGTGACACGAAGGCATGGGTCCGTGCGATCACCATGCCGATCTGCGCTCGCTCCCGGTCGTCGCCAAGCAGCTCGTACGCCTCGGACAGGTGGGCGGCCCCGGCGGGGCCGTCGACGAGGGTCTCGATCAGGCCCAGCTCGACCAGGACGTCGGCGCGCGCCTCGCCTGCCACCCGCTCCTCGAGAGCCCGGCGGAGCAGCAGCACCGCCGCGTCGGATGCGCCGCGTCTCATCGAGGTGCGGGCCGCCTCGCGCAGCAGGAGCACGGTGTCGGTGCTGCCGCGGTGCGGGGCCCGCAGGAGGTGGGCCGCGACCTGCTCCGCCGCTGCCCCCTGGTCCTGCAGGACGCGGGCTGCCCGCTCGTGGTGGAGTCCTCGCTCGGCGGCCGGCAGGTCGTCGTACACCGCCTCCCGGATCAGGGGGTGCACGAACGTCAGGTGACGGTCGTCGGTGAGGATCTCGGCGCGGCCGAGGGCGTCCAACGCGGCCGCGACCTCCGCCTCGGGGAGTCCCGAGAACGCGGTCACGGTGGGCAGGCTCGCGGCCTCGCCGAGCAGTGCGACCGCGCGCGCGACCTCGGTCGCCGCGCTCGGCATCCGCCGCAGTCGGAGCGCCACCAGCGCGGACACCGCACGCGAGCCGACCGCCCGGACCGTGTCGACGTGCGACACGTCGGGTGGGATGCCCTCGTCCTCCAATGCCCGCAACAGTTGACGCAGCAGCAGGGGGTTGCCGGCCGTCATGCGATGGCAAGCGTTGACGAACGACTCCGCGCCGTCGCCCAGGCGCTCGCGGACGAGCGCTGCCGCGGCCTCGGCCGAGAGCGGTGCCGGTCGCAGCACGGTCACCTCCGGGTCGAGGCCGATCTCGTCGAGCAGCGCGTCGTCCGGCTGCGGCTCGCCGGTACGACGTGCGACGACCACGAGGACGGGCAGTCCCTCGAGCCGCTTCTGGATGTAGGCGAGGTAGCGCAGCGAGGCGCTGTCGGCCCACTGGACGTCGTCCACGCAGATGACGAGCGGGCCCTCGGAGGCGAGGTTGACCGTCACCCAGTAGAGCCCGTGCAGCACGGTGAAGCCACCCTGCGGTGCCGGTCCGTCGACGGCGTCCTCGAAGACTGCCGCCGCCCCGGCGGCGGCCCCGGCCAGCAGCACCTCGCGGCGCGCGGCGTCGGCCAGGCACGGCTCGAAGAGCTGCCGGACAGCTCCGAACCCGAACGACCGCTCCAGCTGGCTCCCTCGTGCGGCGAGCACCCGAAGCCCGCCGGCGGTGGCGAGCCGGGTCGCCTCGACGAGCAGCCGTGACTTCCCGATCCCCGCCGGACCTTCGACGACCACCCAGCCGGACCGCCCCGCGGACAGCTCGTCTATCACCCGCCCGAGGGCGGCGGTCTCGCGGGCTCGGTCCACCAGGTCCGTCGCAGTTGCGCGCGGGCGCGGAGCGGCCGGTGTGAGCGCAGGTGCGGCGGGCGCGTCCAGGGTCGGGGACTGCGCCAGCACCTCGGCCTCCAGCGAGCGCAAGGCGGGGCCCGGGTCCACGCCGAGCTCGTCGGCCAGCGTCTCCCGCGCGCGGCGCAGCGCCGCCAGGGCGTCAGCCTGACGGTGGGACCGGTAGAGCGCGAGCACGAGGAGCCGCCACCGCTCCTCGCGCAGCGGGTCGTCGGTCAGGAGGGCCTCCAGCTCGCCCACGAGGACGGCGGCGTCGCCCAGCTCCAGCCGCGCTGCGAGCAGGCGCTCCCGGGCGACACCGTGAAGCTCGGTCAGCCGCACCGTGTCGGCCTCCACCCAGGGCTCGCCGACGTACTCGGCGTACGGCGTGCCCCGCCACAGCCCCAGTGCCTCCTCGAGAGCGGCAGCGGCCTGGGCCGGTGGCATGCTCGCCGCGTCGTCCACGGCTCGCTCGAAGCACCAGGCGTCGACCGTCTCCGGGCCCAGCCGGAGGACGTAGCCGGCGCGGGTGCTCGCGATCACGCCATCGCGCTGGCGGGCGTTCGCCTCCGGTTGGAGGCGCCGACGCAGGTGGCTCACGTAGGCCTGGATCGCCCCCGTGGAGTTCGCCGGGGCGGCGTCGCCCCACACGCAGTCGGCGAGTCGGTCGGCGGGGACCGCCTGGTCACGCATGATGACCAGGGCCGCGAGCACGGCGCGCTGGCGCCGCCCGCCGAGGTCGACCGCGGCACCGTCCCTGGTCGCGGCCAGCTCGCCGAGCACCCGCAAACGTAGTCGCGAGTCCCCCTCCACCTCGTTCCCCCCAGTTGCTCTGCCGCAGGATAGCGGCGTCGGCGGGGTCGTGGGATGGCTCGATCGGGTGGGTCGTCGCCCCGCGACGAGCTACTCGCGACGTGCTACTCGGGGTGGGCTACTCGGGCCGGGCGATCTCGGCCAGCAGCAGCGCGCGATAGCGCCCGTCCGCGTCGTCGTAGCCGAGCCGGGGCAGCCACTCACCGAGCATCGAGGCGAAGAGCGAGCCGCTCTCGATGATCCTCGGGTCCATGTGGCCGAAGACCTCGAGCGTGACCGTCCCGTAGAGGGTCGCCCACGCCTGCATGAAGGGCCACAGCATTCCCAGGTGCCCTTCGGGAAGCTCCGTGACGTCGACCGGGAACAGCGGCTCGCGCAGGGCGGCCGCGACGACCGGGTCGAGATCGTCGAGGTCGGGGTGGTCGAAGTGGGTCTCGTGCCACACCTTGATGAGGAGGCCGTGCATGTACAGGCCGGAGGTCCAGGCCGTGATGAACTCCGGGCGGCGATGGCAGGCGGACGCCGCCACCGGGTTGGCGAACACGACGGAGAACTCCGCGGTCTCGCGCAGCGCCCAGCGCCGGAATGCCACGGAGGCGCAGATCAGCTGCGCCATCGGGTCGTCGTCCGGCTGCGCGGCCGCCGCGGCACGGAACTCGTCGGTCGCCGCCTTGTCGATCTCGAAGGCCACCAGGTCGACCAGCTCCTGGTAGCTCGCGACGTAGCGGTAGAGCGCAGGTGCCGTCATCCCCATCCGTGACGCCACCGCACGCAACGAGAGGTCGGCGCCCTCGCGCAGCAAGGCGCGAGAGGTCGACACGATCTCGGCGTACGTCGCCTCGCGCTGCCGCTCCCGGCGGGTGAGGCCCTGCTCACTGGTCTGGGTCACGAATTCCTCCAGCTCTCTTGACGGCTGCAGTTTACACCGTTTACGGTTTACACCGTTCACTTTCCTGAAGGGTGTGTTTTCGATGCTGGATCGCTGGAGCAGGGTTGTCGTCCTCCGGCCGCTCGCGGTGCTGCTCGCGGGCCTCGCTCTGACCATCGCCGCGGGCGCCTACGGCGCCGGGGTCTTCGGCTCGCTGTCGCAGGGAGGTTTCGAGGACCCGGACTCCGAGTCGTCACAGGCCCTCCAGCGGGAACGTGACGAGCTCGGCAACCACGGCGCGGACGTGATCGCGATCTACTCCAGCGACGACCTTCGCGTGGAGGACCCGGAGTTCCGGCAGCGCGTGGAGGCCGCGCTCGCCGACCTGCCCGAGGGTTCGACCACCCAGGTCGTCACCTGGTACGACACTGCCTCGCCGGACCTGCTGAGCCGCGACGGCCACAGCACGCAGGTCGTGATCTCGCTCGCCGGCGACACAGAGGACGAGAACCTCGAGAGCTTCGAGGCGATCGAGGACGACCTGCACGCCGAGGGCCTCGAGACCGACCTCGCGGGCACGTTCGCGATCTTCTCCGACGTCAACGAGCGCACCGAGCAGGACCTCCGTCGCGCCGAGACCATCTCGCTGCCCGTGGTGGCCGTCCTCGCCATCCTGATCTTCGGCAGCCTGGTCGCCGCCTCCATGCCGGTCCTCGTCGGAGCGGTCGCGGTGGTCGGAGCACTCGCGGTCGTCCGGCTCCTGACGCTGTTCACCGAGGTCTCCATCTTCTCGGTCAACGTGATCACGCTGCTCGGGATGGGTCTGGCCATCGACTACGCACTCTTCGTCGTCAGCCGCTTCCGCGAGGAGCTCGCGCGCCGCCCCGACGACGACCCCGGCGCGGTCAGCGCTGCGCTCACCACCACGATGCGGACGGCCGGGCGGACCGTGCTCTTCTCCGGCCTCACCGTCGCCGCCGCGATGTCGTCGCTGCTGGTCTTCCCGCAGGCCTTCCTGCGCTCCATGGGGTACGGCGGCATCGCGGCCGTGCTGGTCGCGATGCTGGCCTCGCTGACCCTGCTGCCGGCGACGCTGCGGCTGCTCGGCCGCCGGATCGACAAGGGCCGGGTGCTGCGCCGTGGCCGGCCCGCGGACGACGGCCACGGCGCGTGGGCGCGGATCGCTCGTGGCGTGATGCGTCGCCCGGTCTGGGTGCTGGTCGGCGTGACGGTCGGACTGCTGGTGCTGGCGTCGCCGTTCCTCGGCGTGAAGTGGGGGTCGGTCGACCACCGGATCCTGCCCGCGGACGCGCCGTCGTACATCGCGATGGAGAAGCTCGCGACCGAGTTCGGCGACGAGTCGTCGAGCGCCAACCTGCTGCTCGACGGCACCGACCCGGCTGACGTGCAGGCCTACGTCGGCGAGGTCGAGGCGGTGCCGGGCGTCACCGCCGTGCAGCCGGTCGCCGCGGACGGCGACGTGACGCTGCTGCGCGCGTCATGGGAGGGCTCGTCGCAGACACCCGCGTCGCAGGACCTGGTCCGCGACATCCGCGA
>NZ_DASUTK010000140.1:0-16965 GCF_036374615.1 Nocardioides sp. | reverse complement strand
GTCGAGGGTGACGACGAGCTGCGGGCCCAGGGCCTGCGCGACGTACCCGCGCTGACCGGACGCGAGAAGTCCGTGCTCGCCGTCGTCGGCGTGACCTTTGCCTTCATGATCTTCGCGATCGTGCCCTGGGCGCAGGTCATCAACGGGCCGGACGCAGACAGCTTCAACTGGCAGCTCGACTGGTACTTCCCCGAGCTGGCGGCGCTCTTCATCGTCATGTCCCTGGTCGTCGGCCTGATCGGCGGCCTCGGCGAGAAGGGAATCACCGACACCGTCGTCAAGGGTGCGGGCGACTTCATCGGCGTCGGCCTGATCATCGTCCTGGCACGTGGCGTCACAGTGATCATGAACAACTCCGAGATCATCGGGACGATCCTGCACTCGATGGAGGAGATGGTGAGCAACACCAACTCCGGGATCTTCGCGGTCGTGATGTTCCTGATCAACATCCCGCTCGCCTTCCTGGTCCCGTCCACGTCCGGGCACGCGGCACTGGCGATGCCGATCCTGGCGCCCCTCGCCGACTTCGCCGACGTCCCCCGGTCGATGGTCGTGACGGCCTACCAGTCGGCATCGGGCATCGTGAACCTGATCACCCCGACCTCCGCCGTGGTGATGGGTGGCCTGGCACTCGCCAAGGTGCGCTACGACCGCTACCTCCGGTTCGTGCTGCCCCTGGTCGGCATCCTCCTGGTGGTCTGCGCCGTCATGATCGGCGTCGGAGCCGCCGTCTAGCCCGGGTCCGCTCACGCAGCGGATCCCGGGCCAGCGGCCCGCCGGGACCAAGGGCCCATGCCCGGCGGGTACGCAGGCCCTGTGGGGACGTCGCCGAGCCGCTGAGGATGGAAGTGCAGGAACCCCTCGAGCACACGGAGGTGCAGCATCATGAACGCCGTGACCGCCAGTCCAGTCGTCGTGGGAGTCGACGGTTCGAGCGGAAGTCGCGCCGCAACCCTGTTCGCCGTCGGCGAGGCGCGCCGACTCGAAGCACCGCTCAAGCTGGTGCACGTCGTCCCGACCTACTCCGCGATGCCGCCTGCTCCGATGATGGCGTTGCCGCCGATCGATTTGGTCGGGACCGGAGAACGGATCCTCGAGCGCGCGGAGTCCGAGGTCCGCGCTGTGGCCCCGGATCTCACGATCGAGACAGAGTTGCGCCGCGGGGTGCGTCATCACGAGCTCGCCGGCGCGGCCACGGACGCCTCCCAGCTCGTGGTGGGGCAGGACAAACGGCCGCTGCTCGACCGACTCCTCCTGGGCAACACCGTCACGGGTGTTGCGTCGCGTGCGACCTGCCCGGTGACCTCGGTGCCACACGACTGGGACCCGGCTGCCGACCACGGCCTCGTCGTGGTGGGCGTCAAGGCCCCCGCACACGCCGAGGAGCTGCTGGGTGAGGCCTTCGCCGTCGCCTCGGCGCGCAGTGCCACGTTGCTCGTCCTGCACGCCTGGCGGCTGCCCGGCGGCTACGACGACATCATCGCCGACCGGGTAGCGACCGAGGAGTGGACCGAGCGGACGACCAAGGAGCTCGACGAGGTCCTGGCCCCGTGGCGCCGGGTGTACCCCGACGTGACGGTCGAGACGAAGGTCGTGCACGACTACGCGCCGACGGCGCTGGAGCAGGCGTCGCGTGACGCCGACCTCCTCGTCCTGGTACGCCGGGCCCACGGGGTGCCCGCCGCCACCCACCTCGGTGGGACCGCACGGGGCGTGCTGCGCACCGCTGCCTGCCCGGTCCGTGTCGTCCCGCCTCGCCCGGTGAGGTCTTCGTCCGGCCCGACGTCAGAGCAGGCTCACCCGGCCGGAGCGAGCTGAGGCTCAGCTCGCCCGGCGGCGCGGCGCGAGATGTGTCCCGCGTCGACCAGCCAGCGGATCGTGTCGGTCAACGACTCGGTCAGCGGCCGGCCCTCGATGCCGAGGTCCGAGACCGTCGCCGAGTAGTCCACCGTCGCGCCCTGCGCGATCACCCGTGCACCCTCGATCGCATGCGGCAGTAGTGGCCAGCCGGTGCGGTAGCCGAGGTGCAGCAGGGGCAGCGCTGCGGTGACTGGCACCCGCACGGCGGGCAGTCGGCGACCCGTCACCTCGCGCAGCGGCTCGTGCGGCAGCTCCACCGTGTCCCCCGGCACCAGGTAGCGCCTGCCCGGGCGCTGCAGGGCCGCCGCGACGACCTCCGCCGTGTCCCGGACGTCGACCCACTGGAGTCGTCCCCGCGGCCAGGTCGGAAGCCGTCCACGGAGGATCTCTCGAATGGAGTCGGCGCTCTCGCCGAGGTAGGGGTCGTGCGGCCCCAGGACGCCACCGGGGTTGACGATCGCAACTGGAGCGCCCGTCTCCTGGAGTTCCCGCGCGACCCGCTCGGACTCGATCTTGCTCTCGGTGTAGGGCCCGAGGGCGACCCCCAGGGGGCTGTTCCCGGTAGCCGTGCCGCCAGGCTGCAGGAGGGCCACCGTGGAGGAGACGTGCACGATCCCGGCGCAGCCCTCGTCGATGGCGGCATCCAGGACCGTCGTCGTGCCCACGCAGTTCTCACGCAGCATCCGGTCGGCGTCCCGACGCCGGTAGGAGAACGTGGCCGCGGCGTGCACGGCGTACTCGCACCCTCGGACTGCATCACGGGCCGCCGACGCGTCGGTCATGTCGCCGGTGATGACCTGGAGCCGGGAGTCGTCGACGTCGACGCCCAGCGGGGCGAGGTTGCGACGCAGCCGATCGGGTGACCGCACGAACGCCCGGACGTCGTACCCCTGGTCCAGCAACCTCTGTACGACGTGGATCCCGAGGAATCCGGATGCGCCGGTGAGCAGGACGAGCGCCATGGCTCGATGATGGCACGCCCCGTCGGCACGCTCTATGAGCCGGGCAGAGGGATGCACCCGGTGGCCGGTGGCCGCTACCGTGAGCCCAGCCCTGCCGGACCCGAGTCCCGGGCGGTTCGCGCAGCGGCAGGCCTGGACTGAACCAAGGGGAGGGACACGTGGTCGACAGCCTGCCCTCACGTGCCCGGGTGGTCGTGATCGGTGGCGGGGTCGCCGGCTGCAGCGTCGCCTACCACCTGACCCGACTGGGCTGGCAGGACGTGCTCCTGCTCGAGCAGCACGAGCTCACCTCCGGCACCACCTGGCACGCGGCTGGCCTGGTCACGACCGCACGGCCCACGGCCGGCACGCGGAAGGTCGTCCAGCACAGCCTGGAGGTCTTCCGAGGGCTCGAGGCGGAGACCGGCCTCTCGACGGGATACCAGGAGACGGGAACCCTGCACCTGGCGATGGGCGAAGACCGCTGGCAGGAGCTGCTGCGACAGGCGTCGGTGGCTCGCGGCAGCGGAGTGACCATGGAGCTCCTCGATCCCGAGGAGACGGTGGCACTCTTCCCGCCGCTGGACCCGACGGGGCTGCGAGGAGCCTTGTACTACCCCGAGGAGGGGCGGGCCACCGCCACCGACATCACCAGGTCGCTGGCGAAGGGTGCCCGCCAAGGTGGTGCCACCGTCCGGGAGCGGGTGCAGGTGACTGGCATCGAGCGCACGCGGCGGCGGGTCACCGGCGTACGCACCACGCTCGGGGACGTCGAGGCGGAGTACGTCGTCAACTGCACCGGGATGTGGGGCCGGCAGGTCGGCGCCCTGGCCGGCGTCCAGCACCCGGTCCAGGCACTCGCCCACTACTACGTGGTGACCGAGAAGATCCCTGGTCTGCCCGAGTGGATGCCCACGATCAAGAGCGCCGACGACTGGTCGTACGTGAAGGACGACGCCGGGTCGTTGATGGTCGGCTTCTTCGAGCCCGGGAGCTACCCGTGGGCCAGCCAGGGCATCCCCGAGGGGTCGTCGTTCACCCAGCTGCCCGAGGACTGGGACCACCTCGGGCCTTTCTACGAGCGCATGATCGAGCGGATCCCGTTGCTGGCCGATGCGGGGATCCGGCTCTTCTTCTGCGGTCCGGAGAGCTTCACACCGGACGGGCTGTACCACCTGGGTCCGGTGCCCGGTCTCGACAACTACTTCGTGGCAGCCGGGTTCAACTCGGTGGGCATGTTGAGCGGGCCAGGCGCTGGAGCGGTGCTCGCCGAGTGGATCGTCACCGGCAAGCCTTCCGTCGACCTGCCCGAGGCCGACCCGCGGCGAACCCTGCCGCACGAGACGAACCGACGGTTCCTCGAGCAGCGCGTGACCGAGACGCTCGACCTCGCGTACGGCGTGCACTGGCCGTTCGAGCAAAGACAGACTGCCCGGCCGCTGCGGCGTACCGTCCTGCACCCGTGCACCGACGCCGCCGGGGCGGTGTTCGGTGAGCTCAAGGGCTGGGAGCGCCCGAACTGGTACGCGCTCGACGGCGACGACCGGGAGGAGACCCTGACCTGGGGACGCCCCTCCTGGTTCGCCCGTTCGGCCGAGGAGCACCAGGCGGTGCGGACCGGCGTCGGCATGCTGGACACGTCGTCCTACGGCAAGTTCCTGGTGCAGGGGAAGGACGCCCTCCGGGTCCTGCAGGTCGTGTCGGCCAACGATGTGGACGTCGAGCCCGGTCGGATCGTCTACACCCAGTGGCTCGACGACGCCGGCGGGATCGAGGCGGACCTGACGGTCACGCGGCTCGACGAGGACGAGTTCCTCGTGCTCACCGCGCCCGCCACGCACGAGCGAGACCTTGACTGGCTGCGCCGCGCGACGGCCGACACCGAGCGCGCGACGGTCGCCGACGTCTCCGGCACCCTGGCGATGATCTGCGTGATGGGACCCGAGTCGAGGCGGCTCCTCCAGGACCTGAGTGACGCGGATCTTTCGGGCGAGGGCTTCCCGTTCGGCAGCTCGCGCATGATCGACCTCGGGCTGGGCTTCGTCAGGGCCACGAGGATCACCTACGTCGGCGAGCTGGGCTGGGAGCTGCTGGTGCCCAGCGACATCGCCGTCCACGTGTGGGACACCCTGTTGGGCGCCGGCGCCCCGGTCGGATTGCGGCCGGCCGGCTACTACGCCCTCAACACGCTCCGCATGGAGAAGGCCTACCGCAGCTGGGGCCACGACATCTCCGCCGGCGACACCCCGCTCGAGGCCGGGCTCGGGTTCGCCGTGGCCTGGGACAAGCCGGGCGGCTTCTGTGGACGGGAGGCACTGCTGCGTCAGAAGGAGACCGGCGTCGGCCGGCGTCTGGTGCAGTTCGCGCTCGAGGACCCTGAGCCCCTGCTGCTGCACGACGAGCCGATCTACCGCGACGGAGTGCTCGTGGGCACGATCGCCTCGGCGGCGTACGGGCACACTCTCGGCCGCGCGGTCGGACTGGGCTACGTGACGGGCCCCGAGCCCGGCCTGCCGCGCTCCTGGTTCGAGACCGGCTCCTACGAGATCGAGGTGGCCAGCCAACGTTGGCCTGCTCGCGCCTCGGTCAGCCCGATGTACGACCCCAAGTCCGAGCGTTCCCGAGCCTGATCACCCACGTCGATGAGTCAGCGCGCCGGCGACGGAGCTTCCGAAGGACCGGTCCCTCTCGACCCGGTGGCGGTGCTCCGCTCGAGGTCGTACGTCGGTGCGCTGGTGCTCGCCGCGCTCGCAGGTGTACCGATCTCGGCCGTCGCCTACGGTTTCCTGGCCCTGACCACGGCCGTGCAAGAGGCGGTGTTTACCGATCTTCCGGAGCAGGTCTTCGACAGCACGACGCCGGCGTGGTGGCCCGTGCCGTGGCTCCTGCTGGCAGGAGTCCTGACCGCTGCGACGATCCGGCATCTCCCCGGGAGCGGCGGCCACTCCCCCGCCCTGGGGTTCCAGGTCGGGGGTGGACCGCCGGTGCTCCGAGAGCTGCCTGGCATCGCACTTGCCGCGTTGGCCACGCTCAGTCTGGGGGTGGTGCTCGGGCCGGAGGCACCGCTCATCGCGATCGGCGCCGGGCTGGGGGCGCTCGCCGTGCGGTTCACCAAGAAGGACGCCCCACCCATGGCCGGGACGATCATGGCGTCGGCCGGCAGCTTCGCCGCGATCAGCACCCTGCTGGGCTCTCCGGTGCTCGGCGCGTTCCTGATCATGGAGGCAGCCGGTCTCACCGGGACGACGCTGAGCCTGGTGGCGCTCCCGGGCCTGCTCGCCTCGGGAACGGGGGCGCTTGTCTTCCTCGGGCTGGACGACTGGACGGGACTCGGCACGTTCTCGCTGGCGCTGCCCACGGTTCCTCCGAGCGGGCCGCCGACGCTGGCCACGCTGGGCTGGGCGGTGCCGATGGGGGTGGCCGGGGCGCTGTTGTGCTGGCTGGTCCTCTGGCTCGCACGGTGGCTGCGCCCGCTGGTGCACGCGAACCGGTGGCTGGTCACCTCGGCACTCGGCCTGGCGGTCGGGCTGATCGCGATGGCCTACCAGCTGGCCTCCGACCACAGCTACACCATGGTGCTCTTCTCCGGCCAGGAGGGGCTCCCGGAGCTGGTCGAGCACGCGGCAGGTGCGACGACTGGAGCGATGCTGCTGCTCGTCCTCTGCAAGAGCCTGGCGTACGGGATGTCGCTGAGCGCCTTCCGCGGTGGTCCAGTCTTCCCCGCGCTGTTCATCGGCGCCGCGCTGGGCATCGCGGTCAGCGGGCTGCCGGGGATGGAGCTGGCGCCGGCGATCGGGATGGGCATCGGCGCGATGAGCTGCGCGATGCTCCGGCTGCCCCTGACCGCCACCCTGCTCGCGGTCCTGTTGATGGGTGACGACGGGATGGCTGTGACCCCCCAGGTGATCGTCGCCGTCGTCGTCGCCTTCGTGACCATCCATGTGCTGCCCACGCCGGGGCCTTCCGAGCCACCGGCTGCTCCGCCTCGGGGGTGAGCGCGCGGCGTCAGTGGCCGGAGTCCCGCACGGCGACCAGCTCCAGCCGACGGTCGGACGAGGTGTCGAGCTGTACCCGTGGCTCGAACGAGAGATCCGAGTCCGCGGTGAGGTCGCGCACCGTCGAGGTCAACCACACCTCGCCGGTCGCCGCGCGATCGGCGACCGCCTGCGCGACATCCACCCCGGCTCCAGAGACGTGTGCGCCACGCCGAGCGATCTCAGCCGTGTGCACGCCGACGGAGAGGTGCAGGTTGGCGCGCGCCGCATGGTCGGCGATGGCGCGGCCGCACCGCACCGCCCGTCCGGGACCGTCGAACGTGGCGAGCACCATCGCGCCGTCGGCGATGGCGGGCACCCCCTTGTACTCCTCGAGCACGTCCCGCACGATGCCGCGGACCCACGCCGGGTCGAGGGACTCCGCGAGCTGGACGGCGAGGAGCGTGGTCAGGGAGGACTCCGTCGGGTCCGAGGAGCCCAGGCCCCGGACGAAGTCCTCCACCGGGTCGAGGATCTGGTCAGGATCCACGGCGATGAAGTGGTCGGCACCGTCCAGCTCGATGAACTGCGCGCCGGGGATCCGCTCGGCCAGGTACCGGCCCTCCTCGACGTCGGCGTCGATGTCGTCGCGGCGGTGCAGCACGAGCGTGGGAGCCTGCACGGCGCCCAGAGCGTCACGGACGTCGATCAGCGAGGCCATCTCGATCAGTGCCCGAGCCGCACCAGGACTGGCGGCCGCGCGACACCGCTCTCCCCACCACCGAGCGAGCTCGTCGTCCGCGTTCGGGCACATCGTGCGCATGTCCGCCTCGAACGCCCAGTCCTGCTCGAGCTGTGCGGCGTACCGAGCTCGCTCCTCGGGAAGGAAGCCCCACGGGTAGTCCGGCGCCCGCATCCGCCGCGCGTAGCTCGAGTAGATGACCAGCCCCCGGACCCGCTCGGGGTGGCTGGCCGCGTAGAGGATCGACATCGGCCCACCCTCGGAGTAACCGAAGAGCACGGCCTGCTCGGACCGCGCAGCATCCATGACGGCCGCGACGTCGCCCATCCGGGTCTCGATGTCGGGAAGCCCGTGCGGCCGGTCCGACATGCCGGTCCCCCGCTTGTCGAAGCGGATCAAGCGGGAGAAGGTGCCGAGGCGGTGCAGGAAGTGGGCGTGCCGTCGTTCGGTCCAGTCGAGCATGAGGTGCGAGACGAAGCCGGCGACCAGCACGAGATCCCCGTCTCCCCCACCAGTGACCTGGTAGGCGATGTTGAGATCGTCGCTCCTCGCGTACCGGATCGGCGCCACGGTCTCGCCGGCGACGCCGGTCGTCCCGTCGAGCGACGTGGCGAGCTCGGCAAGGGCGTGGCGATCGGTGACGTCCAGCTTCCGCAACAGCGAGGACACGTGGCTCTCGACGGTCCGGACCGAGATGAACAGGCGACCCGCAATCTGTGCGTTCGTGAGGCGCTCGCCCACCAACGCCAGGACCTCTGCCTCTCGTGCGGAGACAGCGGCCTCGCTCAGCAGTCGGGACTCGGACACGGTGCCGCCCGCGGTCAGTGACCGATCAGTGGTGGATCGGTGGTCGGCACGGATGTCGCGGTGCCGGCAGACGCAGACAGTGGCCACATGCGAGAAGCATCGCATGTCGATCTGAAAAGGAGATCCACCTCATGAGCACCACCACCGAGTCCCCGATGCGCAACGGCGTCGACACCGCCACGCTCTTCGCCACCCTCGACGCTGTGAAGGCCAGCCCCGAGATCGCGAAGTTCCAGTTCCGCGCCACCAACCGGTGGGTCAACGGGACGCACAACCGCTCGACGATCCACGGCTTCTACGGCGCCGGTCAGGAGCTCGCCCACCGGCAGCAGGCCACGTTCGACGCCGACCACCCGGAGGTCCTGGTGGGAGCGGACAACGCACCGACGCCCGTCGAGTTCCTGCTGCACGCACTTGCGGCCTGCCTGACGTCGGGCTTGGCCAACATCGCCGCCGTGCGAGGGGTCGAGCTGACCTCGGTCGAGTCCACGGTCGAGGGTGACATCAACCTGCTCGGAATCCTCGGTCTGTCCGACGAGGTCCGCAACGGCTACGAGCAGATTCGGATCAGCTTCCGCCTGGAGGGCGACGATCCCGACAAGCTGCGTGGGCTGGTCGAGCAGTCGCGGCTGCGTTCTGCTGTCTACGACGTCCTCACCAACGGCGTACCGGTCAGCATCGAGGTCGAGGCGTGATCTCCGCCCGCTACGACGTCGTCGTGGTGGGCGCCCGGCCTGCGGGCGCCATGACCGCGATGGTCCTGGCGCGCGCCGGCCTGCGGGTGCTGATGGTCGATCGTTGCCGGTACGGCGACGACACCATCTCCACCCACGCGCTGTTGCGAGCCGCGGTGCTGCAGCTGAAGCGTTGGGGCCTGCTGGACCGGGTGGTCGCCGCAGGCACACCGCCGGTGCTCGCGAGCGTCTTCCACTACGGCGAGGAGCAGGTCGAGGTGCCGATCAAGCCGCAGGCGGGGGTCGACGCCCTCTACGCCCCGCGCCGCACTGTCCTCGACCCGATCCTGGTCGACGCGGCCCGCGAGGCGGGGGTCGAGACCAGGTTCGGGATCACCGTCACCGGTCTGCACCGCGACGATGACGGGCGAGTGACCGGCGTGATCGGGCGCGACGCCTCAGGCGCGCCCTTCACGGCCGGCGCACGGATCACGGTCGGCGCGGACGGCATGGGCTCGAGGGTCGCGCACCTTGCCGGGGCACCCGTGGAGCGTGCCGGCACCAACGCCGCGAGCTTCATCTACGGCTATTGGAGTGGGCTGCCCGTCGACCGCTACGAGCTGTTCTACCGCCCGGGCGTGGCGGCCGGACTCTTCCCCACCAACGACGGTCAGGCCTGCGTGTTCGCCGCGGTTCCGCGCCGGGACCTCCGATCCGAGTCACGCGGCGGCGGGGTGGCACGCGCCTACACCCGGCTCCTCAGCCGAGCCGCACCCGACGCGTTCCGGAGCGCTACTCCGGCTCCCGGGCGGCTCAAGGTGTTCTCCTCGAGGCCCGGCTTCTTCCGACGCTCGTACGGGCACGGATGGGCGTTGGTCGGTGACGCCGGCTACTTCAAGGACCCGATCACCTCCCACGGGCTCAGCGACGCCCTCCGTGACGGTGAGCTGCTCGCCCGCGCGATCATCGAGGCGGCATCAGGAAACGCCACCGAAGAGGTCGCCCTGGCCTCCTACCAGAGGACCCGGGACTGTCTGTCGGCCCGGTTGCTCGCGACCACCGACGCCATCGCCTCCTTCTCGTGGGACCTCGACCGGATCCCGACGCTGTTGCTCGAGCTGAGCGACTCGATGGGCGAGGAGGTGCGGCTGCTCCGCGACCTCGATCCGGTCTGTCTGCCTCCCGCAGCACTCAGCGGATGAACCCGCTCGGGTGTCGGGTCGGCGGCTTGGGGTGATGCCGGTGCAAGGCGAGGAAGCGTTCGGGTTCGGGGAGGTCGATGTTGCCGTGAGCCATCCAGTCCAGGGAGGCTCGGCGGGCGCGGGAGATGAGCTCGGCCCCACGGCTGAAGTCGACGGCGGAGGTGCTGAGTGGACACAGCGGTGGCAGGACCTTGATGGTCGTCGTCCCTGCCAGGTCTGAGATCTCGCGGGCCAGTCGCTGCTCGATGAGGAGTGTCAGTGCCTGGACGGCCGTTCCGATCGCGGACGAGGGCGGCGTGAGCAGGGCACACGGGGTGCCGGCTGTCAGGACGTAGATCACGGTGGCACCGAGGCCGACGGCTTGGGTGATGCCGGTGTGCTCGGCGACGCCACCGTCGATGAGGTGGCGGCCGTTCACGGTGACCGGTGGGAACACGCCTGGGATGGCGGAGCTCGCCAGGACGCCCCTGATCAGGGGTCCGCTGGAGATGGTGACGTTCTGTCCACTGAGCAGGTCTGCCGCGACCAGGTGCAGCGGGATCCGTGCCTCGTCGAAGGTCACGATTCCCGCGTTGGTCGCGACGAGCTGCCGCAATCGGTCTGGCGAGCTCACGGCTGGGCTGCGTCCGAGAACCCCGCGCAAAGCGGCGCGGGCGTCGAGCGGGAAGACGTCTCGTCTCCGGAGCCCGACCCAGACTCGAGCGAGGCCAGCGAGGGACTGCGTCGAGGTGCCGTGGCCTGCGACCCAGGCGGCGTTCAGGGCGCCGGCAGAGGTGCCGACCAGCATGTCCGGCTCGACGCCGCGAGCCGCGAGGGCCTGGAGCATGCCGACCTGGACGGCGCCCAGGCTGCCGCCCCCGGAAAGAACGAACGCCGTGGTCATCGGCGGTGCCGGCGGTCGTCATGGGTCGTGTCCTGGTGGTTCAGCCGGGGGCTTGGCTGATCAGTTCCCGGAGTGTTGCGGCCTCTTCGGCGCAGGCACCGCAGCCCGCCAGGTGCGCCGTCATGGCGGGGTCGTCGTAGCGCGGGTCCGCCATGCTTCGCTCGACGTACTCGTCGATCTGAGCGAAGCAGTCGTCGCAGGACAAGTAGGGGCTGGTGTCGGCCAGCAGGCTGCTGATCGTCTCGGCGCTCGGTCCAGGCTCGGTCATGGGGTGCTCCGGTGAGGTCGGTTGTCGAGGTGGCCGCTGTCGGCTAGAGCTGCCCGCAGCCGCTGGCGGGCGTCGTGGAGGGTCTTGTAGAGGGCGTTGCGGGTGCTGCCGAGTCGATCGGCGAGGACGTCGATAGGCACCTCCTCCACCAGGAGGGCCAGCACGACGCGACGCTGATGGGGGGTGAGGTCGGTGGCAATCGCGGCCGCCACCGCTCGGGCGAGCTGGGTGGCTTCGCTGATGGCGGCCGGGCTGGGGGTGGTATCGACGACAGTCAGCGCATCAGGCAAGGGAACCTCGCGGTGGCGCCAGGCCTCCCGCCGGACGGCGACCCCGGCATGCAGGATGCCAAACTTGTAGGCCCACGTCGTGAAGCGACTGCGCCCCTGGAAGGTGCCCAGTTGCCGGAGAACCGCGACCAGGGCGTCGTTGGCCGCCTGTTGGGCCAGGTCTTCGAGGTCCCCTGATCCGGCTCCGGGAAGCTGGTCACGCAGCCGCCAGACCTGGTGACGTGCTGCCCGGAGCAGGTGCTCGCGCAGTCGTGCCAGCGCCTGCTGGCCGGCGGGGCCGTCGTCGGTCAGGTCCGTCGGCCACGCGTCGTCCGCCGGCGGGGGGACCAGGCCGGGGGTGGTGGGGTTCACGATGGTCACGGTGCCACCTCACGGGGTAGCGGGGCCACGATCCTGACGGCCAGGGCCGGCGGGCAGCCTCGGTCCACCAGCTGCAGCAGCGCGTGCAGGTCGAACCCCGGATCGACAGCCACAGCCTCAGCGAGGACGGCGGGGAACCCGGCCTCGAGCAGCCGACACCGGCGCCACGTCTGCACGTCGATCGGCGGCCCGTTCGTGCATCCGGGCACGGCGTGCGACTTGTGAAGGGTCATGTCTGTTGGTGTCACGACGGGACGCGGTTCTTACCCCGCGCGACCGGAACGGTAAGAACCTCGCGGCGGACGACACGAACATGGTCATGGCCCTCCCGACCACGTCGACATCGACCGTCACCCCGTCGTGGATCCACGTCGACGAGCCGGACCTGTGTGCGCTGGCCTGTGCCGCCTCCGCAGGCGTCCACGGCGCCCTGGTGCTCCCGCATGCAGGTGAGTCGACCCGGATGGGGATCGCCTTCGCTGTGGCCACTGTGGCACTCGCAGTAGCCGCCGTCGGCCTGGCTCTGTTCCCCGACCGGGTGCTGTCGGCAGCGGTCGCGGCCCTGCTGTTCGTCGTGGCTACCGCCTACCTGCTGTCGCGGACCACTGGCATTCCTGGCCTGACCGAACACGTGGAGCCGTTCGACACCCTCGGTACAGCCGTCTCCCTGCTGGAGGTGGCCGCGGCGGTGGTGGCAGTACGACAACCCAACCGAAGGAGAACCTGATGAGCTCATCGATCCTGGCCAATCGCCGCGGCGGCTTCCTAGCCCTGCTCGCGGGCCTCGCTCTGACCACCGCACTGGCCAGCGGCCTGTTCGACACCACGCACTCCCCCTCCGAGGCCCACGAGGGCAGCAGCCACAGCCACGCCGTTCGAGCTGCCACACCCAAAGCAGCGGCAGCCGGCTTCCACGACGAGATGCGCAAGCTGTGGGAGGACCACGTCACCTGGACTCGGCTGGCAATCGTCACCTTCGTGGACGGTTCGGCCAGCTTCGACGCCACCGCGGCGCGGCTGATGAAGAACCAGGAGGACATCGGCGACGCGATCAAGCCGTTCTACGGCGAGGCCGCAGGCGACCAGCTGACCGCGCTGCTGAAGGACCACATCGGGATCGCCGTCCAGCTGCTGCAGGCGGCCAAGGCAGAGGACACTGCCGCCTTCGACGCGGCCAACACCGCCTGGTACGCCAATGCCGATGACATCGCCGACTTCCTCGCGGCGGCCAACCCCCGCTACTGGCCCCAGGACACGATGCGGGCCGCGATGAAGGGCCACCTCGACCAGACGCTGGCCGAGGCCAGCCACGAGCTGACCGATGAGTACGCCAAGAGCGTGGCCGACTACGACGAGATCCACCACCACATCCTGGGCATGGCCGACATGCTCAGCACCGGGATCATCCGCGCCTTCCCCCGTCGCTTCCGCTGAGCACCGGGTGCACGAGCCATTGCTCAGCGACGCATCAGTGCTTGTAGATCATCGAGCGACATCACGTCGACGAGTGGGTCGGCGTGGCGGTGCACGAGGTGCCACTCGTTCTCGATCCGGCGATAGACGTGGGTGACCCTCAACGACAGGTCCTGGTCCGGGCTCCCCTCGACCCGACCGTGCTGCCGCTCGATCATCGCCACGACCAGGGTGTCGTCCCAGCTGTGGGTCTCGACGTGTTCGAGAACGGCCCCGCCGTCTTGGATGAAGCCGGCCGACGCCCGGACACTGCTGTCCCGATGCTCGTGCCGGCCCGCAGGTCCGCCGTACGGCGGCAGCAGGGTGAACTGTTCGGCGTGATGGACCAGGTCCAGATAGCGCTCCATGTCACCGCGCACATAGGCGCCAGCAGCTTCCTCTGCTCGAGCGATGAAGCCGTCCACGTCCCTGTCGGACAAGGGGGTGTTCATCGAACGAGTGTGGCTCGACCCGAAGTGGCCGTCCAGCCTGCGCGACGCCGACGGGGCAGGTATGGAGCTGTCACCGTTGGCTGGCGCGCTGCGACCGTCGCCACCATGCCGCTGACCGTGCCCGTGCTGGACGGGCAAGTCAACGGGTCCTGGCGGCGGATTCACGCCATGTCGCAAACCCGTCGTCTGGCTGGCGACCTCCAGGTCACGGTGCGGTCTCGTACGACGACGACGCGACCTGGTCGGCGGCACGCGTGCACCCCCAGGGCGCCAGGTTCGTCGCCACCTCGCTGGTGGCACTGGTCCGTTTGTCGATAACGCTTCGACGGCGGACGGCGGTCATGCCAGCGTGGAAGGCTTGACTGCCAGGGTCGGAGGCCCGTCGGCTCGGCCGAGCGCGGTTACCGGTCGCGTGCGGGGTTACGTGATCGAGAGGTCAGCGCACCCCACAGCCGTACCGGCACCAGCCGGGCCAGCTTCATCGTCGCGGCCATGGCGAGGGGAAAGACGATCTCGGTCCGTCGCCGTTCCAGTCCGTCTGCGATGGCTGAGGCTGCTGCATCGGCTTCGATGATGAACGGCATGGGGAAGTCGTTGGCCTCGGTCATCTCGGTGCGCACGAAACCCGGGCTGACGGTCGTCACCCGGATGCCGTGTGTGCTGAGCGCAGCGCGCAGGCCCTCCAACAGGTTGATCTGCGCCGCCTTGGTCGCCCCGTAGGCCTCGGCCCCCGGCAGGCCGCGGTAACCCGCGACCGAAGCGATCCCGACGACGTGGCCCCGACCTGCTTCGACCATGGGAGGCAGCACCGCCGCGAGGACGTTGTTGAGCCCGAGCAGGTTGACCTCGACGTGTCGGGCGAAGACGTCGGCATCCCACTGGGCGGCGTCGAACTGCCGCCAGTAACCCGCACACCACACCATGACGTCGACACCGCCGAGACCGGCACGGACCTCCTCTGCCGCCACCGCCACGGCGGCACGGTCGGTGGCGTCGACACACACAGCCACCATCTCGTTCCCGGCGACTCTCGCGAGATCATCAGCGCGCCGCGCACTGACGGCCACAGATGCCCCGCGGCCTGCGAGCTCACGCGCCAGGGCGGCGCCGATCCCGCTGCTCGCTCCCACCAGCCAGTACCGACGACCTCGGATCGCGTCCCCATCGCTCGCGCTCACGCGACTCCTCCCCGGCTGGGGCGCGTGAGTCGGATGTGAGCGACGTCGAGGTAGCCGGCGTCGAAGCCGGCCTCGCAGTAGGCGAGGTAGAACTCCCACTTGCGTCGGAACTCCTCGTCGAAGCCCGGCCCGTAGATCTCCGGCCAGCTCGCGAGGAACGACCGACGCCACCGGCGCAGGGTCTCCGCGTAGTGGCGGCCGAACGCGTGCACCTGGGTGACGCGCAGCTCGGTGTGCTGCTCGACGGTCTCCGAGATGGCCTGCAGGGAAGGGATCAGCCCACCTGGGAAGATGTGCTTCTGGATCCAGCCGTAGGAGTGGCGGGTCGCCTGGTAGCGGTCGTGTCCCATCAGGATCCCCTGGATCGCGGCGACGCCGCCTGGCCGTAGCACGCGGTCGATCGCGCCGAAGTAGGTCGGCCAGTACTCCTCCCCCACCGCTTCGATCATCTCCACGCTGACGACGGCATCGAAGGTGCCCCGGACCTGGCGGTAGTCCTGCAACCGGATCTCCACGAGGTGGCCCAGGCCTGCGGCGTCGGCCCGTTCCTGCGCGAGGGCCGCCTGCTCGACCGACAGCGTCACCGTCGTCACCGTCGCCCCTCGGCGCGCTGCCTCGACCGCGAGCGAGCCCCAGCCGGTCCCGATCTCGAGGAGTCGAGTGCCGGACTGGACGCCCGCGAGGTCGAGGACCGCCCGCACTTTGCGCATCTGGGCCTCCACCAGGTCTTGATCGGCGTAGGGCCGGGCCTCGTCGAAGAGAGCCGAGCTGTAGGTCATCGTCTCGTCGAGAAATGCGGCGAAGAGGTCGTTGCTGAGGTCGTAGTGCGATTCGATGTTGCGTCGCGCGCCCAGCAGCGAGTTCCGGTGCGCCGAAGGGATCGGCCGATCGACCAGGCGGCGTAGCCGGGTCAGAGCCGGGGGAAGCACGTCGGTCAACCGCTCGGCGAACGGCAGCAGGAGCTGCGCCAGGTCGGTGCCTGCACCGGCCCGCCAGTCACCGGCGACGTACCCCTCCCCGATGCCGATCTTGGGATGGGCCGCGATCCGCCGGTACAGCGCGTCGGGTCGGACCACCTCGAGAACCGGGCGCACGTCGACGTCGGGGGAACCGCCGTCGAGCAGACTGCCGTCGGGCAGTCGAACGTCGACCGGCACGCGTCCGGCCACGGCCGTCAGGATGCGCCGTGCAACCTCGGCGCGGATCGACGGTCGGGGCCGGGCGGGCAGGCGTACGGCGGGAATGCTGATGGTCGTCATCGGACGGCCTCCTGGTGGTGGACGGGTCGGGGAAGGACCGGCAGGCGCGCCAGCCAGAGGCGCACGCCGTGCCAGCGGATGAGCAGGCTCACGCGGTGAGTGATGAACAGGTGCCGCCCGAAGACACGGCGCAGTGACTGGGGCGTCCCCGGAATCGGAGTGCCCGTCGCGACCGCCGTGAGCACGCGCTCGCCGGCCCGGTCGAGGCCGACGCGGACCGTCACCCTGTCTGTCGAGAGGTGGAGTCGGACGTCGTAGCGGCCGCTGGTGTCGTTGAAGGGCGAGACGTAGAAGTCCTTCTCCACGTCCGCCCGCCCGGTGTCGTCGACGTCGAGGAGGTAGGCATGGCGCTCGCCGTAGGTGTTGTGCACCTCGAACACCGTCGCCTTGAGGGCGCCGTTGGGAGCGAGGCACCAGAAGACGGTCAGCGGATCGAACGTGTGACCCAGCACACGCGCGTGCGCGAGCATGAGCACCCGGTCGGACGGGACGAGCTCGACTCCGCGGTGGGCCAGGAAACGTGACACGTCCCCGCGGATGCCCCCGCCCTGACGACCGCCGTCGAGGTGGTCGCGCGCATCGAACCGCGCCAGCAGCCGGGTCGGCCAGGGCAGCTCCGGCAA
>NZ_DASUTK010000139.1:0-10435 GCF_036374615.1 Nocardioides sp. | reverse complement strand
TCGTGCCCGGAGCCAACCGGCATGCCTTCGGCAGCGCCTGCTGACCCCTGTCCGTCAGGTCTCGGTGCGTCTCATGCCCCGGATGCCGGGTCGGTACGCCGGGTCCTCGAGCTCGGCCACCGTGGGTGACCCGAACATCGGCATGCCCTGGGTGCGCCGGACCAGTCCCCAGACGAGCGGCACCAGCACCACCATCGCCAGACCGACGCCGGCGACCAGCATGGGGTAGGTCTCGTGCTCGCCGGCGCCCAGCGGCGCCCACTGGGCCTTGTCGAGCAGCGCGACGCCCGACATGGTCAGCACCACCACGATCCCGCGGCGGATGATCGACTGCGGCACTCGGGGCGCGATCTTGGCGCCGATCATGGTGCCGGGGACCGAGCCGATGAGGAGCGGGATCAGGATGCCCCAGTCGAGGCCGTGGATCGCGATGTTGGAGATCGCCGCGGCGAGCACGAGCGGCACGGCCTGGACGAGGTCGGTGCCGACGAGCTTCGCGGCCGCCAGCCCGGGGTAGAGCATCAGCAGCGCGATCATGATGACCGAGCCGGAGCCCACGCTGGTGACGCCCACGAGCAGGCCGCCGAGGGCGCCGACGAGTACGGTGGGCAGGATCCGCACGGTCGGGTCGTCGTTCTCGGAGTGCTCACCGAGCCGGACCCGGCGCAGGTTGATCCACAGCCGCAGCGCGTACGTCAGGGCGGCGAGCAGCAGCGCGAAGCCGATACAGAGCTTGAGCACGCGGTCGAGCTGGTCCTTGTCGGCCGTGAGGCTGAAGACGAGATAGGGGCCGAGCAGCGCCATCGGGACCGACCCGATGATCAGCCACTTGGCCAGCGAGAGGTTCGGCGTCCCCTCCCGGTGGTGCACGATCGCGCCACCGGACTTGTAGGCGGCCGCCGCGGTCAGGTCGGCGGTGATCACCGTCGCGGTCTCACCCACGCCCAGGAAGATCAGGGCCGGCGTCATCAGCGCGCCTCCGCCCATGCCGGTCATGCCGACCACGATCCCGACGAAGAACCCCGCGGCGAGGACGGCGAGGAATGTCGTCGCGACGACGTCGCCCATGGGCGTGCCTCCCTAGTGACCCTGCGACAAGTGACCCTTTGACCCAGTTGCCCGCCGAACTCTACTGATCTACCTGAGATTATCGGAATCGGTGGTCTGCGCTCACGATAACGGCGTCACGTCCAGGAACAACGCGTTTCGCAACGCATCGGTCACCTCGCCGAGAGCCTCCTCGATCGTCCGGCCGGTGGTGTCCACCCGGACCGCTGCGTCGTCGGGCTCCTCGTAGGGCGAGGAGATGCCCGTGAACTCGGGGATCTCCCCACGTCGGGCCTTGGCGTAGAGGCCCTTCCGGTCCCGTCGCTCGCACTCCTCGAGCGGGGTGGCCACGTGCACCAGGAAGAACGCCCCGCCGGCGTCCTCGACCATCTCGCGGACCTGCTGCCGCGTCTCGGCGAACGGGGCGATCGGGCTGCACACGGCGATGCCGCCGTGACGCGAGATCTCTGCGGCCACCCACCCGATCCGGCGGATGTTCGTCTCGCGGTCGGCCCGGGAGAACGTCAGCCCGGCCGACAGGTGCCGCCGTACGACGTCTCCGTCGAGACTCGTGACCGCGCGGTCCGTCTGCTCCAGCACCAGGTCCATGAGCGCGCGGGCCAGGGTCGACTTGCCGCTGCCCGAGAGCCCGGTGAAGAACAGGACCAGCCCCCGCTCGGCAGGGGGCGGCTGGTCGTGGCGGACGATCTCGGCGATCCGGCCGGAGTGGCGGTCGGCCGTTCCCGGGACGACGACCGGGTCGCCCGCGGCGTAGTTGTCGACGACCTGCTGCAGGAAGTCATGGCCGTGGAAGGAGGCTGGTACGGCGACCACGGCCGCGTCGGGCAGCTCGGCCGCTGCGGCGAGAGTCGCTCGGAGCAGCGCCGGCGCGGACAGCGCGGGCGTGCCGTGCCCGACCAGGGCCAGCAGCACGACCGGACCGGTCTCGCGCAGCGCAGCGAGCTGCGCGTCGTACGGGGCATCGTCGAGCGGCACGAACGTGCGTCCGGCGTAGCGCTCGCGGACCTGGGCGGGTGACAGGTACAGGCGCCGGAAGGCGCCGTACTGGGGATGCGTGAGCGACTCGACGTCGCCGGTCCCGGGGAGCACTCGTGCCAGCGGCAGCCCCTCCGGGTCGACCAGCTCGACCACGTCGACATCCGCCAGGTCCGGCGGCAGCGTCAGCGTGACCGGGCTCCCCGGCTCGTTGAACCTGGTCAGCGGCGCCAGCGCGCCGGTCGTGAGCAGCTCGAGGTCGTCGAGCTCGCGCGGCGTGGGGCAGTGCTGGGGAACGGGGGCGTCGGGCACGGCGACATCCTGCCACCGGGCTGCCCAGGGTCCGCTCGAACGCCGTGGTTAGGGTGCGTGCTGTGCCAGACGACGTCGAGACCAGCGCGGACGCTCGCTCCGCGACGCGTCCGTGGGGGGAGTGGCACGTCCTCGACGTCGGCGACGGCTACAAGGTCAAGCGGATCGAGATCGAGGCCGGCCATCGGTTGTCCTACCAGACGCACGCGCGGCGCTCCGAGCACTGGCTCGTGGTGTCCGGCACCGCCACCTGCGTCGTCGACGGCAGGACCGTCGTCGTCGGCCCGGGGGAGCACCTGGACGTGGGCGAGGGCGTGCCGCACCGGATCGCCAACGAGGGTGACAGCCGACTCGTGATCCTGGAGGCCCAGCTCGGTGACTACACCGAGGAGGACGACATCGTGCGGCTCGAGGACGACTACGCGAGGTGTGAGGAGTGAGCGGTCCGGTCGTGGTCGCCGAGATCGTCCGCTCCGGGTTCGTGGAGGGTCACCACTACGGGTCGCTGGTGACGCTGCGGCCGGACGGCGAGGTGGACTGGTCGGTCGGTGACGTCACGTCGCCCGTGCTGCCGCGGTCCTGCAACAAGCCGGTGCAGGCGCTCGGCATGCTGCGGCTCGGGCTGGAGCTCGAGCCCGAGCTGCTGGCGCTGGCGTGCGCGTCCCACTCCGGGGAGGACTTCCACGTCGAGGGGGTACGGCGGATCCTGGCCGGCGCCGGACTCGACGAGTCAGCGCTGCAGACCCCGCCCGACTACCCGCTCGACGACACCGCGCGCGAGCGCGTCATCCGGGCCGGTGGCGACAAGGCGTCGGTGCTCATGAACTGCTCCGGGAAGCACGCCGCGATGCTCGCCACGTGCGTCCGCAACGGGTGGGACGTCTCCGACTACCGGAGCCCCGACCACCCGCTCCAGCTCGGCATCCGCAAGACCTTCGAGGAGCTCACCGGCGAGTCGGCGGTGGCGGTCGCCGTCGATGGTTGCGGCGCCCCGCTGCTGTCGAGCTCGCTGGTCGGGCTGGCGCGGGCGTTCGGGCGGCTGGCCCGGGGCGTCGGCGGTGACGAGCGCCCGGACCCGCTCGCCGGGCAGGTCGCCGACGCGATCCGGTCCCATCCGGCGTACGTCTCGGGGACCGAGCGCGACGAGCGGGCCCTGCTCGCCGCCGTACCCGGTGCGATCGGCAAGGCCGGCGCCGAGTCCTGTTACGCGGTGGCGCTGCCGGACGGACGGGCGTTCGCGCTCAAGACCGACGACGGGGCGCCCCGGGTACGGCCGGTCTTGATGGCCGCGGCGCTGGAGCGCAGCGGCGTGCTGGACGAGGACGGCGTCGACGCCGCCGCCGTTCGCGAGACCGGCCGCGTTGCGCTGCTCGGCGGCGGGCAGCCCGTCGGCGAGATCCGGGCCTGCTTCTGAGCCCTGCTGGGCCGGGGGTTCGAGGCTCGCTGCGCTCGCACCTCAACCACCGGCCGGCGGTGTGGGTCATGTCACGCTTGCTCAGTTTGCGTTTTGCTAGCACCAGCTAGCACTGTGGCCACATGGCCAGGAGCAAGGTCGGGAAGACCGTCGGGTCTCTCGGTGACTACCTCAGGGAGCAGCGGCTCGCCGCGCGTCTCTCCCTGCGGCAGCTCGCCGAGCAGGCCGGGGTGTCGAACCCGTACCTGAGCCAGATCGAACGTGGTCTGCGCAAGCCATCAGCCGAGGTCCTGCAGCAGATCGCCAAGGCGCTGCGGATCTCCGCGGAGCAGCTCTACCTCCGGGCAGGCATCGTCAGCCCGGAACCCGTCCCGGACGCGTCCGAGCGCTCGTTCGAGCTCGCCGTCCTGGGCGATCCCCACCTGAGCGAGCGGCAGAAGCAGACCCTGCTCGACGTCTACGCGTCGTTCCTCTCGCTCAACACCACCAACCACAAGGAGTGAGCCACATGCCCACGTTCCCCAAGCCTGACCTGAAGGTCGACCTCAAGGGCGCCACCAAGCCGCTCTACGCCGGCGCCGGCGTCACCGACCTCGCGGTCGAGCGCGTCCGCGCGTACGTCGCCGAGGCCCAGCAGCGCCTCGCCGGTGCGCAGAAGCGCGTCACCGACCTCGACCTCGAGCCCACCGCGCTGCGCGACCAGGCGACCACGGTCGTCAACGCCCGCGTCGACGCGCTGGCCAAGGATGCCAAGGTCCGTCGCGCCGCGATCGAGAAGCGGGTCGCCGAGCTGCAGGCCGAGGCCAAGGACCTCCCGGCCAAGCTGCAGGCGTTCGTCGACGAGAACATCTCGACGGTGAACGACGTCTACGGCGACCTCGTCACCCGCGGCGAGGGCCTCGTGACCCGGATCCGCAACCAGGAGTCGTCGCAGGCGACCGCGTCCTCCGCCCAGACCACCGCGGCCAAGGCGAAGACCACGCAGACCCAGGCCACCAAGGCCGCGAAGTCGACCACCACGTCGACCGCCAAGAAGGCGACGACCACCGCCAAGAAGAAGAGCGCGGCTCCGAAGAGCAGCGCGAAGGCGACCGCGACCTCCGCGAAGAAGACCGCCTCGTCGGCCACCCAGGCCGCGGGCGATGCCGCCGCCAAGATCGGCGACTGACGCTCTCCCTCGTACGACGCGCCCCCGGCCCCGTGTGGTCGGGGGCGCGTTGTCGTACCGGCTCGGACAGCTGCCGGCGCCCCGCGCGCCACGCACACCGCTCCAGTACCGTGGTGCCGTGGAGAACGTGATCGCGCTGCAGGGGATGGTCCTGCTGGTCGTGACCCTGGCGCTGGTGGCGATCAAGATCTTCGCGCTCGTCACGGCGCTGGGGTTCAGCCCGCAGCACTATGAGGCGGCCGGCAAGCTGACGAAGCCCGCGTGGGTCGCGATCCTCGGGCTGGCGGTCGCCGCGAACGTGATCCTGCTCGGCTCGCCGATCGGCCTCGTGAACCTCGCGTTCACGATCGCGACGTTCGTCTACCTCGCCGACGTACGGCCGGCGCTGCAGGGCCTGCACCAGCGCTGACCCCGGCGGGGCCTCACTGGCCCTTGGCGGCGTACCCGGCCTCGGTGGCCTCCTTGTGGGGTCGCCACCAGTCCTCGTGCTCGCGGTACCACTCGATGGTCTGGGCCAGGCCAGCCTCGAAGTCCTGGTACGTCGGCTCCCAGCCCAGCTCGAGCCGCAGCTTGCCGGACTCGATCGCGTAGCGCAGGTCGTGCCCCGCGCGATCCGTCACGTGGTCGAAGTCGTCCTCCGAGCGGCCCATCAGGCGCAGGATCAGTCGCACGACCTCGAGGTTGCTCTTCTCCCCGTCCGCGCCGATCAGGTAGGTCTCGCCGATCCGGCCGCGTTCCAGGATCGTCTGCACCGCGGAGCTGTGGTCGTCGACATGGATCCAGTCGCGCACGTTCGCGCCGGTGCCGTAGAGCTTGGGTCGGCCTCCGTCGAGCACGTTGGTGATCTGGCGCGGGATGAACTTCTCGATGTGCTGCCACGGCCCGTAGTTGTTGGAGCAGTTCGAGATCGTCGCAGCGACGCCGAAGCTGCGCACCCACGCCCGGACCAGGTGGTCGGAGCCCGCCTTGGAGGCGGAGTAAGGGCTGCTCGGTTGGTACGGCGTGTCCTCGGTGAACCGTTTCGGGTCGTCGAGCTCGAGGTCGCCGTAGACCTCGTCGGTCGAGACGTGGTGCATCCGCGCGCCGGTCCGCCGTACCGCCTCCAGGATCGTGAACGTGCCGACCAGGTTGGTCTGGACGAACGGGGCCGGGTCGTCCAGGGAGTTGTCGTTGTGCGACTCGGCGGCGAAGTGGACCACCGTGTCGTGCTCGGCCACCAGCGGGTCGACGATCGAGGCGTCGGCGACGTCACCCACGACCAGCAGGCACCGGTCCGCGGGCAGCTCGGCAAGCGCGGCCTCGTTGGCGGCGTACGTCAGCTTGTCGAGCACCGTGACGACCGCGTCGGTGTGCGAGAGGAGGTGGTGGACGAAGTTGGCGCCGATGAAGCCGGCGCCGCCGGTGACCAGTACGTGCTGCACGCCGTGCAGTCTAGGGAGCGTCCGGTCTGCGAGGATCGGCCGCATGCGCGGCATCATCCTGGCGGGCGGGACCGGTTCGCGGCTCCATCCGATCACCCGAGCGGTCAGCAAGCAGCTGGTCCCGGTCTACGACAAGCCGATGATCTACTACCCGCTGTCGACGCTGATGCTCGCGGGCATCCGGGACATCCTGGTCATCACGACGCCGCACGAGTCCGACCAGTTCCGGCGGCTGCTCGGTGACGGCTCGGCGCTGGGGCTCACGATCGACTACGCCGTCCAGCCCCGCCCCGAAGGGCTGGCGCAGGCCTTCGTGATCGGCGAGGACCACATCGCCGGCGAGCGGGTCGCCCTGATCCTCGGCGACAACGTCTTCTACGGCGTCGGGCTCGGCCAGCACCTGCGCCGGTTCCGAGAGATCGACGGTGCCGCCGTGTTCGGCTACCGGGTGTCCGACCCCTCGGCGTACGGCGTCGTGGAGTTCGACGAGTCCATGACGGCGATCTCGCTGGAGGAGAAGCCGGAGCAGCCGCGCAGCAAGTACGCCGTGCCGGGTCTGTACTTCTACGGCAACGATGTCGTGGAGCGGGCGAAGGCGCTCACCCCGTCCGCGCGCGGAGAGCTCGAGATCACCGACCTCAACCTCACCTACCTCGCCGAGGGCCGGCTGAAGGTGGAGGTGCTGCCGCGCGGCGCCGCCTGGCTCGACACCGGGACGTTCGACGACCTCAACGACGCCGGCGACTTCGTCCGCACCGTCGAGAGCCGCCAGGGGCTCAAGATCGGCTGCCCCGAGGAGGTGGCGTGGCGGATGGGCTTCATCGACGACGACCAGCTCGCCGCCACCGCCCGCGAGCTCGAGAAGAGCGGGTACGGCGACTACCTGATGCGGCTGCTCACCGACTGAACCCCGCCGGCTCGGAGGGCGCGGTTTCCCCGGCTGAGCGGTGAAGTACTGACTTCGTGACGGAACCATTCCGCACAAAGTCCCTGGTTCCCCGGCTGAGCGGGGAATCGTGAGGTGCACCCGCCCCAGAGCGCGGCGGCGTCAGTGGGTGGAGAGCTCGGCGTCGACCATCAGCGTCACGACCTCCTCGAACCGGACCCGTGGGGTCCAGCCGAGGACCTCGCGCGCCTTGCTGTGGTCGCCGACCAGCTCGGCGGCGTCGACCGGGCGCACCAGTGCGGCGTCAACGTCGACGAGCCCCTCCCAGTCGCGGATCCCGACGTGCGCGAACGCGGCAGCCACGAAGTCGCTGACGGAGTGCGAGACGCCGGTCGCGATCACGTAGTCGTTCGGGATGTCAGCGCGGGCGGCCCGCACCATCGCGTCGACGTACTCCGGCGCCCAGCCCCAGTCGCGGCGGACGTCGAGGTTGCCGAGAACCAGCCGGCGGTCCTCGCCACGGGCGATCGCGGCGACGGTGGTGGCGATCTTGCGAGTCACGAAGTGCGGCGGACGTCGTGGCGACTCGTGGTTGTACAGGATCGCTGCCGACGCGTGCAGCCCCTCGCGGCGGGCGCGGCCGACCGCGGCGTGGGCGTGCGCCTTCGCGGTCCCGTAGGGGTTCACCGGCCGGAGCGGGGTCGACTCGTCCTGGGGTGACCGGTCCGGCTCGCCGAAGATCTCCGCGCTGGATGCCTGCACGAAGCGCACCGACCGCCCGCCGCGCTCCTGCAGCTCGCGGGCGACGCGCAGCAGCCGCACCGCGGCCTCGCCGTTGACGGCGTGAGTGAGCTCCGGTTCCTCCCACGACCGCGCCACCGAGCTGACGGCGGCCAGGTTGTAGATCTCGTCGGGCGCGAGGTCGAGCACCAGCCGTCGTACGTCGTCGAACCGGGCGAGGTCGCCGGGGTGGAGCTCGATCTCGGGCGGCTCCCGCGCCGGTTCGGCCTCGTGGGCGAGGCCGTGCACCTCGACCCCCTCGGCCACCAGCTGTACGGCGAGGTAGCCGCCGTCCTGTCCGCCGATCCCCGTGACGAACGCGCGGGTCACGTCCAGCCTTGCCGCGTCGCCTCGAGATCGGCGTCGACCATCATCGTGACCAGCTCGGGGAACGTGACCTTCGGCTTCCAGCCGAGCACCTCGCGCGCCTTGCTCGCGTCACCGACCAGCTCGTCGACCTCGGCCGGGCGCCGGTAGCGCGGGTCCTGCCGCACGTGGGGCGTCCAGTCGTCGATGCCGACGTGGCCGAAGGCGAGGTCGAGCAGGTCGCGGACCGAGTGGGTCTCGCCGGTCGCGACGACGAAGTCACCGCCCTCCGGCTGCTGCAGCATCAACCACATCGCTTCGACGTAGTCGCCGGCGAACCCCCAGTCGCGGCGGGCGTCGAGGTTGCCGAGCGTGACGTGGTCGGCCAGCCCGAGGCTGATCCGGGCGACCGCCCGGGTCACCTTGCGGGTCACGAACTCGTGCCCGCGGCGTGGTGACTCGTGGTTGAACAGGATCCCCGAGCTGGCGTGCATGCCGTAGGACTCGCGGTAGTTGATCGTCATGTGGTGGCCGAACACCTTGCTGACGCCGTAGGGGGAGCGCGGCCACAGCAGGGTGGTCTCCCGCTGCGGCGTCTCCTGGACCTTGCCGAACATCTCTGAGCTCGACGCCTGGTAGAAGCGCACCCGGCCGGGCTCGTCGGCGGCGTGGAGCCGGACGGCCTCGAGCAGGTTGAGCACGCCCTTGCCGGTGACGTCCGTGGTGAGGGCCGCGTTCTCCCACGAGTAGGCGACGTAGGAGATCGCGCCGAGGTTGTAGACCTCGTCGGGGTCGGAGTCGCGCAGCGCGCGGATCAGGCTCGACATGTCGGTGAGGTCGCCGTTGTGCAGTCGTACGTCGGGCACGAGGTCGGCCACCAGGTCCCGGCGCGGGTTGTTCTGGCCGCGGATCAGCCCGTGCACGTCGTACCCCTTGGCGAGGAGCAGCTCGGCGAGGTAGAGCCCGTCCTGGCCGGTGATACCGGTGATAAGGGCGGTGGGCACGGGCGGAGTCTAGGCCCGCAACCTCTAGGGTGGCTGGCCATGAAGGTTCTGGTGAGCGGCGGCGCCGGCTACATCGGCTCGCACACGGTGGTGCGGCTCGTGGAGGCCGGTCACGACGTGGTGATCGTCGACAACTTCAGCAACTCCGTGCCCGCAGTGATCGGTCGGCTCGAGGCGCTGACGGGCACCAGCCTGCCCACGCACGCCTTCGACCTCCGCGACACCGACAAGATCGATCACCTGTTCGCCGCCGAGGAGTACGACGCGGTCATCCACTTCGCCGGGTTCAAGGCGGTCGGTGAGAGTGTCGCGAAGCCGCTGGAGTACTACGAGAACAACCTCGGCTCCACCTTCTCGCTGATCCGTGCGATGCGCCGCCACGACGTGCACCGCCTGGTGTTCTCGTCCAGCGCGACGGTCTACGGCACCGAGCAGGCCGGCGCGACCGAGGACCAGGCAACCTTCGCGACCAACCCCTACGGCTGGACCAAGGTGATGCAGGAGCAGATCCTCAGTGACGTGGCTCGCGCCGAGTCCGGCATGCGGGTCGCGCTGCTGCGCTACTTCAACCCGGTGGGCGCGCACCCGTCCGGCACGATCGGCGAGGACCCCTCCGAGACCCCCAACAACCTGATGCCCTACATCGCCCAGGTCGCGGTCGGCCGGCGCGAGAAGCTCTCGGTCTTCGGCGACGACTACGACACCCCCGACGGCACCGGTGTGCGCGACTACATCCATGTCGAGGACCTCGCGGCCGGCCACGTCGCCGCGCTGCAGGCGCTGAGCGGCTCCGGGGATCCGGTCAACGTCTGGAACCTCGGCTCCGGTCGCGGTACCAGCGTGCTGGAGCTGCTCCACGCCTTCGAGAAGGCGGTCGGGCGCGAGCTCCCCTACGAGATCGTGGCGCGGCGGCCGGGTGACGTCGCCACGTCGTACGCCGACCCCGCGAAGGCGAACGCCGAGCTCGGCTGGCACACCACCAAGTCGGTCGAGGACATGTGCGCCGACACCTGGCGCTGGCAGTCGCAGAACCCGCACGGGTACGCCACCTGACACGAGCTCCTGAGCCATCTGGTGACGCAGAAGTTCGTGCCTGACGGT
>NZ_DASUTK010000138.1:0-7158 GCF_036374615.1 Nocardioides sp. | reverse complement strand
CATCGACCCGCAGATCGACTTCTCCGACATCGACGAGATCCGTCGCACAGTGGAGTACTGCACCAACCTGCCCGTCCACCCGCGCCACCCGTACGCGGGGGACCTGGTCTACACCGCCTTCTCCGGCTCCCACCAGGACGCGATCAAGAAGGGTCTGGAGGACTTGGACCGCCGGGCCGCCGAGCGGGGGATCCCCGTGTCGGCGATGGAGTGGGAAGCGCCGTACCTGCCGATCGACCCGCACGACGTGGGCCGCACCTACGAGGCCGTCATCCGGGTGAACTCCCAGTCCGGCAAGGGCGGCGTGGCCTACATCATGAAGACCGAGCACAAGCTCGACCTGCCGCGTCGGCTGCAGATCGAGTTCTCCCGGGTGGTCCAGGCCTTCACCGACGCCGGCGGCGGCGAGGTCAGTGCCGAGGCGCTCTGGGACGTGTTCGAGAAGGCCTACCTGGCTCCGGACACGCCGCTGCAGCTGGTCGAGGTGTCAAGTGCCGGCGGGGCCGGTCGGACGTACGAGGTGCGGGTCGCAGTGGTCGACCGCGGCCGCTCGCGGGAGATCTCCGGCGAGGGCAACGGTCCCGTGTCGGCGTTCGTCGACGCGATCTCGGCGCTCGGCTACCGGGTGCGGGTGCTGGACTACGCGGAGCACGCTCTCTCGGCCGGCGGTGACGCACTCGCCGCCGCGTACGTGGAGTGCGAGATCGGCGAGGGCGAAGACGCTCAGGTGCTGTGGGGGGTGGGCACCGACGCGAACATCGTCACCGCCTCCCTGAAGGCGGTCACCTCCGCCGTCAACCGCGCCCACGGCTGACCCTCGTCCCGCTCCGCTGTCCCGATCCCGATCCGCTCGGGTTGCCTTCATCCGCTCGATGCACGACCCGTGCCGATCAGTGGAACCCGATCGGATCAGTGGAAACCGAGCGGATCAGGGGAACCGGCGCGGGTCTCGGTCGGGGTCACCCGAACCCGTTGGCCTTCGTCTGCTCCGGGGCGTCCGGGTCGAACAGCCACTCCCGGAAGAACGGCGTCAGATCCGTGCTCGTCCGCGCCTGGGCGGTGACCATGAAGTCCTCCAGGCTGCGGGTGCCGCCGCCCTGCGCCCAGGTTCGCACCAGGGCACCGAAGGCTCGATCGCCCAGCACGTTCCCCAACGCCTGAACGGCCATCGGCCCGCGGACGTAGACGGTGCCGAACAGCTGCGTCGGTCCCGGGTCGATCATGGTCACCTGCCAGAAGCCGCGCTCGTCCTTGGTCCTGGCGTAGGTGTCGTCGAGCTCGTCGTCGGCCGGCTTCCCGCCGCGTCGATCGACGACCTCCCAGTAGGCCCAGGAGGCGAACGCCTCGTTGGTGAAGATGTCGTTCCACTGCAGCAGCGTGACGTGGTCGCCGAACCACATGTGGGCGAGCTCGTGGACGAGGAGCTCCTCGCCGAACCGGTCGTCGAGCAGCGCCGACGCCTGGTAGACCGGGCGGGTCGCCGTCTCCAGTCCGGCGAACCACAGCTCGGTGGCGGGGACGAAGCCACCGATGTCGCTGTACGGGTACGGACCCGCGAACGCCTCGATCTCCGCGATCAGCGCCGGGGTCCGCTCCAGCGCCGCGAACAGCCGGACGCGGTCCTCGGCGGAGTAGCGGGTGCTGGCGGCGTACACGAAGGGTCGTCCGCCGGACTCGCCCTGCTTCAGCTCGTAGTGCCCGATGGCCAGGAAGGAGGCGTACGTGGGCAGCGGCTCGCTCGTGCGCCAGTGCCAGGTGTCGTGATCGGTCTCCTGCCCCGCGTCGGAGCTGACCAGGCGCCCGACGCTGACCGCCTGGTACCCGGTGGGGACGCGCACCGACACATCGACCAGCGCCGGGTCGGAGGGATGGTCGTTGGCCGGGTACCACCACGCCGACGACTCGGGCTCTCCGGCGACGGTCCACTCGTCGTCGCCGGCCCGCCACGGTGAGTCCTCGACCCCTTCTCGTCGCAGCTCGCCCGGCTCACCGGCGTAGCTCACCGACACCGAGAACGACTGCCGCTCCCGCACCGGTGTCGCGGGGGTGATCTCGAGGTCCTGGAACCCCTGCTGCTCGAACTCTGCCTCGACGTCGTCCACCAGTACCCGCGTCACCGGCAGGGCGAGGTCCAGGTAGAAGCTCTCCAGATCCTGGGTGGCTCGGGCGCGGACGACGGTGGTGCCGGTGAGGCGCTGCTTCTGCGGGTCGAAGTCGACGGCGATGCTGTAGCTGGCCGCGTCGTAACCGCTGCTCCCGTAGTCCGGGAAGTACGGGTCGCCGGCACCGTTGGCTCCCCCGGTCGCCGCGGTCGGCGCACCGGCGGCCGCCTCGGAGGTCGGCGGCCAGTCGCCGCGGTAGAGCAGGACCCCGATGCCGATCGGTACCGCGACGGTGATCAGCAGGACGAGAGCCGAGACGGCGGCGAGGACGTAGACGATCGTCCGTGGGCGGTAGGTCGCTGGTGGAGCCCAGGAGCGGGGCGGGGGGAAGCTCATGGTCCGGCCCGGTCAGCGCTCGACGTGAGCCAACGAGCGGAGCCCACGGTCCAGGTGCCAGACCAGGTACGCCGACGTCAGCCCGCTCGCTTCCTTGGCGACGGACGTGGGCACCTCCCGGGTGGCCACCCACCGTCCCTCCAGCAGGGCGCCCAGCAGCTCGAAGGTCGCCGGTGCGGGGCGCGCGGACCCGGCCGGACGGCAGCGTTCGCACACCGCGCCACCCGCGGCGGGGGAGAACGCCTGGTGCGGACCGACGACCGCGCACCGGGCGCAGTGCGAGAACGACGGGGCGTAGCCGGCGATGGCCAGCGCCCGCAGCAGGTAGGAGTCCAAGATCATCGTCGCCGGACGGGGTCCGTCGGACGTCCCCTCGCCGAGGGCCTTCAACGCGCCCACCAGCAGCTGGTACTGCTGGACGGCCGGCTCGCGCTCCTCGGGAACCAGCCGGTCGGCGGTCTCCAGCATGGCCTGGCCGGCGGTGTAGCCGGGGTAGTCGCTGCTCAGCGGCTCGCCGAACGCGTGCAGCGAGACGACCTGGGTGACCACGTCGAGCGTGCGCCCCTCGGCGAACTGCAGGTCGATGTGGGAGAACGGTTCCAGCCGCGCGCCGAACTTCGACGACGTCCGGCGGACGCCCTTGGCGACGGCGCGCACCTTCCCTCGGCCGCGGCTGAGCATCGTGATGATCCGGTCGGCCTCGCCCAGCTTGTGGGTCCGCAGCACGACGGCCTCGTCACGGTAGGTCGGCACCTCGCTATTCTCGCCGACGTGCCAAGGAACGCCCCTCGACGCGGCCGGTCGACAGCTCCGACCCCGCCCACGCCGCATCCGAGCGGGGCCCGGCCGCCGGCGATTCCTCCGAAGAAGCTGCCCCAGCACGTGGCCATCGTGATGGACGGCAACGGCCGTTGGGCCAAGGCGCGCAACCTGCCCCGCACCGAGGGTCACAGCATGGGCGAGGCGTCGCTGTTCGACGTCATCGAAGGTGCGATCGAGGTCGGGGTGAGGTACCTGTCGGCGTACGCGTTCTCGACCGAGAACTGGAGCCGCTCGCCCGACGAGGTGCGCTGGTTGATGGGCTTCAACCGGGACGTCATCCGCCGCCGCCGCGACCAGATGGACGCGATGGGTGTGCGCGTGCGGTGGGCCGGCCGCCGACCTCGGCTGTGGCGCAGCGTGATCAGCGAGCTGGAGGAAGCCGAGCGCCGGACGCTCGACAACGACGTGCTCACCCTCCAGTTCTGCGTCAACTACGGCGGCCGGGCCGAGATCGTCGACGCCACCCGCAGGATCGCCGAGCTGGCGGCGGCCGGCCGGCTGGACCCGAGCAAGATCACCGAGTCGCGGTTCCGACAGTTCCTGGACGAGCCCGACATCCCCGATGTCGACCTGTTCGTCCGGTCGTCGGGCGAGCAGCGGACGTCGAACTTCCTGCTGTGGCAGTCCGCGTACGCGGAGCTCGTCTTCCTGGACCGACTCTGGCCCGACTTCGACCGCCGCGACCTGTGGCGAGCGATCGAGCTGTACGCCGACCGCGACCGGCGCTACGGCGGAGCGGTGCCCAACCAGGTCGGCTGACGGCGGACCTGGCACATCGCCGACGGTCGGCGGTGCGGCGAGGCGGAGAACCGTTGGCGCCGGTGCGATGGCGCAGCTCAGCAGCGTTCGCAGGTCCCGAAGATCTCCAGGTCGTGGCTGACGTCACGGAAGCCGTTCTCGGCCGCCACCGCGTTGGCCCAGCGCTCCACCGCGGGACCGGAGACCTCGACCGTCCTGCCGCAGCTGCGGCAGACCAGATGGTGGTGGTGACCGTCGGAGCACCGCCGGTAGGCGGTCTCGCCGTCGGCGGTGCGCAGCGCGTCCAGCTCGCCCGCCTCGGACAGGGACTGCAGGGTGCGGTAGACGGTGGTGAGGCCGATGCTGTCGCCTCGCCGGCGCAGCTCGTCGTGGATCTGCTGAGCGGTCCGGAACTCGTGCAGCTCACCGAGCACGTCCTGCACGGCCGCCCGCTGACGGGTCCGGCGTTGCGGTGTGGCGGTGTGCTGGGTGGTCATGCTCATCTCGTCCGGTGGCAGGGGTCAGTGCTCGTCGTAGTGGTCGCCGTGCACAGCGTGCCGGTGGCCCTCGTGGACGTAGTCGGTGTGTTCGCCGTGCCGGATCCCGGGGTGCTCGCAGTCGGGTCCGTGCTTGTGGGGGTGCGCCTCGGGCACCTCCGTATGCAGGGTCAGGGCGTCGTCATCGGCCAGCTCCGGTAGCACGGGGGTCACTCTACGTCGCCGGCTGACCAGGGCCGAGTAAGGCCAGCTGAGGGCGAAAACCGCGATCGCGAGCACCACGATCAGGGCTCCTGGCGGCGTGTCGAGGTAGAACGACCCGACCGCTCCGCCCAGGGTGACCACGACCCCGACCACCATGGCGGCGACCAGCGCCGCGTAGAAGCCCTTGACGAGGTTGTGGGCCGCTGCCACCGGGACCACCATCAACGCGCTCACGAGCAGCAGGCCGACGGTCCGCATGGCCAACGTGACGGTGACGGCGGCCAGCACCACGATCACGATGTTGTAGAGCCGCACCCGCAGACCCTGCGTGCGGGCGTACTCCTCGTCGGTGCTCACCGCGAACAGCTGCGGGGCCAGACCGAGCGTGGGCACCAGGACGAGGACGCCCAGGACCGCGATCACCGCGAGATCGGGCGCGGTCACCGTGGTCAGGGAGCCGAACAGGTACTGCGACAGGCCTGCCGCTCCCTGGCCGGCGATGCCCGACATCAGCACACCTGCTGCGAGACCGCCGTAGAACAAGATCGCCAGACCGACGTCACCGGTGGCCTTGCCCTGCTGCCGCAGGATCTCGACCGCCACAGCGCCGACGACGCAGACAGCGACAGCCCAGGGGATGGGGGCCTGTCCGGTCAGCAGAGCGAGCCCGACGCCGGCGATGGCCACGTGGCCGAGGCCGTCCCCCAGCAGGCTCAGCCGGCGCTGCACGATGTAGGTGCCGATGGCCGGCGCGATGATGCCGGTGAGCAGCGCCGCGAGCAGCGCTCGCTGCATGAACGGGTAGCTCAGGATCTCCATCAGCGCTCGACCGTCCCGTCCAACCAGCCAGCCGGTCGGTCCGGGTCCACCCGTTCATGACCGGTGTGCTCGTGCGCCGCGTGGTGGTGGGTCGCGTGGTAGATCTCCGAGAGGGGTCCCTGGGCGACCACTCGCCCCTCCCGCAGGACCACCGCTCGATCGATCAGCGGCGTCAGCGGCCCGATCTCGTGCAGCACGACCACGACGGCGAGCCCGGCGTTCACCCGCGCGGAGATCACGTCGGCGAGCACCTGCTGGTGCTCGAGGTCGACGCCGGCGGTGGGCTCGTCGAGCACCAGCAGATCGGGTTCACCGGCCAGCGCACGAGCGATCAGGACGCGTTGCTGCTGGCCGCCGGACAGCTCGCGTACGTCGGCCCTCGCCCGACCACCCATCCCGACCAGGTCGAGAGCGTCGTGGACCGCCGCCTTGTCGCGCGCCGATCGGGGTAGGAACGGTCTGCGCAGGGCCAGCCGGCCCGAGGAGACGATCTCGGCCACGGTGGCGCCACTGGACGCTGCGGTGGACCGCTGTGGCACGTAACCGATCTTCGACCAGGCCCGGAACCGGTTGAGGGGCTGACCGAACAGCGACACCGTCCCGCGCTCGATGGGCAGTAGACCGAGCACCGAGCGCACCAGCGTCGACTTGCCCGACCCGTTGCCGCCGAGCAGCGCGACCGCCTCCCCGGCACGTACGCCCAGGGTGATCCGGCGCAGCACCGGCAGGCCGCCGAGCAGGACCGACAGGTCGTCGACCTGCAGCACCGCGCCGGCAGCCGCCTCGGGCGCCGGCCTCACCGGCATCCGTTGGCCTTCTGCAAGGCCGCGAGATTGGTCTTCATGACCGCAATGTAGTTGTCCCCGCGCGACTCCGGCGTGATCGCCTCGATGGGGTCGAGGACGTCGGTCTGCAGGCCGAGATCGCCCGCGACGGCCTTGGCGACCGCGGGGGAGACGAGGGTCTCGTAGAAGATCGTGGTGACACCGTGCGCCGTCGCCTCCTGCTGCACGGCCGCGATCCGGGCCGGCGACGGCTCCGCATCCGGGGTCAGGCCGCTGATGCCGATCTGACTGAGCCCGTACTGCTCGGCGAGATAGCCGAAGGCCGCGTGGCTGGTGATGAACTCCCGGCGCTCGCAGGTCTTCAGGCCGGTCGCGTACGAGGTGTTGAGGGCGTCGAGCTCGGCGACGAGGGTCTTGCCGTTCGCTCGGTAGTCGGCCGCGTGATCGGGATCGAGCTCGGCCAGCTGGGCGACGACGGCGTCGGTGATCTTGACCATGTTCAGCGGATTGAGCCAGATGTGCGGATCCAGCCCGCCGTGGTCATGGCCGTCCTCGTCGTGCTCGTCCTGTCCGCCGGGTGAGTCGTCGGCATGGTCGTGCTCGTGCTCCTCGGCCACGGTCTGCAGCGGGACAACGGTGCTGGTGTCGAGGGTGTGGGCGTTGCCGCTCTGGGCGATCGCCTCGTCGACCGCCGGTTGGAAGCCCTTGATGTAGATGACCGCGTTCGCGTCGGAGACCGAGGCGACCTGCCGAGGGGTGAGCTCAACGTCATGCGGCTCGGCTCCCGGACTGGTC
>NZ_DASUTK010000137.1:0-2686 GCF_036374615.1 Nocardioides sp. | reverse complement strand
CGATGAGTTCCGGCCGGAGCAGAACGCCGAGCACAATCTGGTCTTCGGCATCGGCCCGCACGTCTGCCCCGGGCGTGCCCTGACGCTCATGGAGCTGCGGGTGGCGGTCGTCGAGCTGCTCGCGGGAACCGAGCGGCTGATGCCGGCGCCCGGGGAGGCGCCCGTCCGGGAGCGGCCGCCCGTGAGCGGGTGGGCCCAGGTGCCCGTCGTGCTCACCTGACTCCCGGCGTCCGACCGGCTGCGCGAGTGACCTAGGTCCCGGCCACGATCACCCTCTGGCCCTGCCGGTCGGGCCCGCGCGGCCGGATGCTGGGAACGAAGGAGGGGATCGCTGTGCTGACACTTCGAACCATGGGCGGCATCGCCCTGTTGCTCGCCGGAAGCACGTGGCTCTGGTTGACCCCGGCCTTCGCTGGTCGCGACGTCGCCACCAGCGGTGCCCTCTGGTCGACCACCCGCGTCCTGTGCCTGTTGACGATCGCGGGCTTCTGCGTCGCCACCGTCGGGCTGTTCGCCCGGCTGCCGTGGTGGGAGTGGGTGGCACTCGGCTCGGCGACCGTCGGCCTGGTCGCCCTCGTGCCGTACTGGCTCGCGGCCGACCGGGGCGGGGAGCCGGCCGGTACGACGGCGTGGAACGTCTTCGTCCACGTCCTGATGCTCGCCGGTGTGTTCGTCCTCCTGCTCGTCCCGCAGCTCGAGCGCTGGGTGGACCACCACGTCATGAGCGGTTGAGCTGAGCGTGCCGCACTCGGGCCACGGCATACTTCCCGCAACGAGGAGGCGCCGCCGTGAGCTCAGTGACCGAGTACCTCCACCTGTGGGAGGACCCGACAGGCTGGCTCGACACCGCATCGTACGGCTTGCCTCCTCGACCGGCGTGGGAGGCGCTGCAGGAGGCGCTGGATGAATGGCGCGTGGGTCGGGTCAGCTGGCGGAAGTGGGACGCATCCATCGATGCGGCGCGGGGCGCGTTCGCCCGGTTGATCGGCGCCGCACAAGAGGACGTGGCGACCGGCAGCACGGTGGCCGCGGCGCTGGCCGTCGTGGCGTCCTCGCTGCCTGCGGGCATCACCGTCCTCGTCGACGACGTGGAGTTCACGTCGAACGTCTTCCCGTGGCAGGTGCATGCGGACCGCGGCATACGTGTCGTCGCCGCGCCGACCGACGAACTCCTGGCATCGATCCGTCCCGGCGTCGACGTTGTCGCCGTGAGCGCCGTCCAGTCCGCCACCGGGACCGTGCTCGACCTTCCTTCAGTGGTGGCGGCGAGCGCGGAGGTCGGCGCGCGGATCGTGCTCGATGCGAGCCAGGCGGCGGGCTGGTTGCCGCTCGACGCCTCTCAAGTCGACGTGCTGGTGGCGCACAGCTACAAGTTCCTGATGTGCCCGCGTGGCGCCACGTTCTGCTACCTCTCCCCTCGCATGCGCGAAGGGATGCGACCGTTGCACGCGAGCTGGTACGCCGCTGAGGACAACACCGCCTCCTACTACGGGACCACGATGGAGCTCGCGCGCGACGCCCGTCGGTACGACCAGTCCCCTGCCTGGTTCAGCTTCGTCGCGGCCGCCCCCACCCTCGAGCTGATCGACCGCATCGGGGTGAAGGCGATCCATGACCACGATGTTGCCTTGGCCAACCGGTTCCGCGCCGGCCTGGGCATGCCGGAGGGCAACAGCGCGATCGTGACCGCTCGCCTGCCAGGTGCTGCCGAGACACTCGCCGCGGCTGGCATCCGCGCATCCGTCAGGAACGACCTGCTCCGCGTGGCGTTCCACGTCTACTCGACGGAGGCGGACGTCGATCGCGCGCTCGAGGCACTCCAGGCGTGACCTTCTCAGGAGTGGCGGTGGACGACGTCGACCGGAAGCCGGAGGATCTTGCCCGGGTCGGTCGTCGGCGAGGTCGGGTCCTGACATCCTGAGGGCATGCAGACCGTGTACGAGGCCGCCGGAGGTGACCAGGGCATGCTTCGTCTGGCGGCGGCGTGGCACTCCCGCGTGATGGCGGACGACGTTGTCAGCCACGCATTCAGCCATGGATTCAACCCCGACCACACCGAACGCCTCGCGGCGTACTGGGCCGAGGCGCTTGGTGGCCCGACGACGTACTCCGACTCCTACGGCGACGAAACCTCGGTCGTGCGCATTCACAGCGGCAACGGTCCGCACGAGGAGATGGATCGAAGGGCGATCGCCTGCTTCGACCAGGCGTTGACCGATGTGGGAATCCTCGAGGACAACCCCGTCCGTGCGGTGTTGCACGACTACTTCGCCTGGGCGACTACGACGACGATGTCCCGCTACCACCGGTCCGCCGACGATGTTCCCGATGGCCTACGCATGCCGCACTGGTCATGGGACGGACTCCAAGGATGATTCGCCGAGCCGGCTGAGGACGGCGTGTGACGCGCACTACCAGCGGCTGATCGGGCTCTCCGATCCGACAGCGGTATCACAGTGCATCGACTGGGGGCCGGTCAGCCGCGGCCATGCGCGGTGGATTGGTGTCACCTGGTGACCTCAACCCACCGCATAACGGGACGCAGTTCCGCTCAGCGGGCGCCGCGGAACTCTTCGGGTACGCGGGCGCGGCCGGTGCGTTGGAGGTCGAGGGTCATCTGGGCGAGGGCGCGGTCGAGGGGGTCGTGGGAGAAGAAGCCGGAGCCGACCGCTTCGTCGAGCTCCTC
>NZ_DASUTK010000136.1:0-2211 GCF_036374615.1 Nocardioides sp. | reverse complement strand
CTACGGTGAATCCGGATCGCTGGTGGTGTTCTGCCACGGTCTGTTCGGGCAGGGGCGCAACTGGACGCAGGTCGCCAAGGCGCTGTCGGACAGGCACCGGGTGCTGCTCGTCGACCTGCCCCACCACGGCAGGTCGAAGTGGTCAGACCGCTTCGACTACCTCGACGTGGCCGACCGGGTCGCCGAGCTGTTCTCGGCCGACGATCCCGTCGCGCTCGTTGGACATTCGCTCGGAGGCAAGGTCGCGATGGTGGCGGCGCTGCGCCATCCGGACCTGGTCGAGCGGCTGTGCGTCGTCGACGTGTCGCCGGTGCCCTACGACAGCCAGGACGAGTTCCGGGGCTACATCGCCGGCATGCAGGCGCTGGACCTCTCGCGCATCGAGCGCCGTGCTGACGCGGACGCCGCGCTGAGCGAGGCGGTGCCGCACCCGACCGTGCGCTCGTTCCTGCTCCAGAACCTCCGGCACTCCGGCGGTGAGTGGTCGTGGCAGGCGAACCTGGATGTGCTGGGCCGCGACCTCGCCGTCATCGGGGGCTGGCCCGGTGACCGGTTGGCCGACCTGGCGCCGTACGACGGGCCGGTGCTGTGGGTGGCGGGGGAGCGGTCGGACTATGTCAGCGACGAGTACGCCGCCGAGATGGACCGGTGGTTCCCACGCAACCGGAGGGTGACCGTGAAGGGTGCCGGCCACTGGGTGCACTCCGAGCAGCCCGCGGTGTTCACCGAGGTGCTGCGCCAGTTCGTCCATTGAGTCCGCTCCGGTGAACCTGCCTCCGGTCACAGGCGAAAACCCTGTTGACGGGTGACATCCTCGTGACATAGTGTCATATGTCATGGCGACATTGACTCATGACACCCCGGGCGTGGCCGCAGTGCGGTCGGGCCGGGTCGGTCTGGGGTTCGCGGTGCTCTCGGCCATGAGCTTCGGCCTCTCCGGCACTCTCGCCAAGGGGCTGCTCGAGGCCGGCTGGACTCCGGGTGCTGCGGTCACCGCCCGGATCGCGCTGGCCGCGCTGGTGCTGCTCGTCCCCGGGCTCGTCGCGCTGCGCGGCCGCTGGCACCTGCTGCGCGAGCACGGTCGTTTCGTCGTGGTCTACGGACTGGTCGGGGTCGCGGTCCCGCAGCTCGCCTTCTTCAGCGCGATCGAGCGGATGCAGGTCGGCGTGGCGCTCCTGATCGAGTTCACGGCACCGGCCGCCGTCGTGATGTGGCTCTGGCTGCGCCACAGTCAGCGGCCCGGGGCCCTCACCGCCGTCGGTGGCATCACTGCCGGCTTGGGGCTCGTGCTGGTGCTCGATCTGGTCTCAGGTGCCGACCTCGACCCCGTCGGCGTGGCCTGGGCGCTGGTCGCGATGGCCGGCTGCGCGACGTACTTCGTGATGTCGGGCAGCGCGGGCAGTCGACTGCCCCCGGTGGTGCTGGCCGCCTCGGGGGTGGTCGTCGGAGGTGCCGCCCTGCTCGTCGCGGGCGCAGTCGGCGCGCTGGACATGACCTGGGCCACCGACCCGGCGTCGTTCCGGGGCGTCGAGGTGCCATGGTGGCTGCCGGTGGCCGGCCTCGCCGTGGTCACCTGCAGCCTCGCCTACCTGTTCGGGATCGTCGGGATCCGCGCGCTCGGGTCGCGGGTGGCGTCGTTCGTGGCGCTCCTCGAGGTGCTGTTCGGGCTGCTGTTCGCCTGGCTGCTGCTCGGGGAGCTGCCGCGCGCGATCCAGGTCGCGGGTGGCGTCGCGATCGTCGCCGGCGTCGTCCTGGTCAAGCTCGGCGAGCCACGTGCGCGGTGACTAGCGCGCCTCCTGGCGGCGGATGAAGACCTCGCGGGTGATCATCAGGATGGCCGCGGCAGTGGGGATGGCGAGCAGCGCGCCGACGACGCCGAGTAGCGAGGCCCCGACGAGGGCCGCGATCACGGTGACCGCCCCGGGGATGTCGACCGAGCGCGACATCACCCGCGGGTAGATCACGTAGTTCTCGAGCTGCTGGTAGATGAGGTAGAAGATCACGCACGCGATCCCGATCTTGACGTCGGTCGCGAACCCGATCGCCGAGACGAGGATGGCGCCGAGCGTCGCGCCGATCATCGGGATCACGTCCAGCAGCGCGACCACGAACGCCAGCGCCACGGCGTACTCGCCGAGGCCGACGATGAACAGGAAGATCAGCGACGAGATACCAGCACAGCTGGCCACCACGAACGCGCCGGAGACGTAG
>NZ_DASUTK010000135.1:0-8760 GCF_036374615.1 Nocardioides sp. | reverse complement strand
CCTGCTGTGTGTCCTCGCCGCGCCGGTGCTTCTCGAGCAGCTCGTTGAGGTCGCTCAGCATCTCGTTGATCGCCGCCCGGTCCTCGTCCGTGGCGTTCTCGAGCGCCTGCTTCATGCCGGCGAACCGCTGGTCGAGCAGCTCCCGACCCAACAGGTCCTTGATCTCCTCGTAGGCCTCGCGGGCCTCCCGGCTCTGCCAGTCATACGACGCGAGCTCGCTCACCGCTGCAGCGGTGGTCGGGGGCAGGTTCTCCAGCTGCATCTCGCGGAACGCCCGGTCGGCGTCGTCCATCTCGACGTCGCGGGCCAGCTGCTTGCGCTCCTCGAGCAACGCCCGGTCGAGCAGCTCGCGTACCTGCTCCAGCGTGCCGTCGAGGTTGTGACGACGAAGCAGCTCGCGGCGCCGCTCCGCGATCTGGCGGGCGAGGTCGTCGAGCCCGGTCTGGTCGCGACCACCACGCCGCAGGAACTCGCGCATCGCCCGCTCCGGGCTGTAACCGGCCATGACCTCCTGGCCGATCTCGTCGAGCGCCTCGGCGAGGTCGACGGGCGGGGCGAGCGGGTCGCCCCCGTCGTACCGGCGGTAGCGGCTCACCGGCTCATCCCCCTCACCCGTACACCGTCTCCGAGCCGTCGGTGTCCTTGCCGATCTTGCGGGCGAGGTAGAGCCCCTCCAGGGCCAGCTCGATCGCAGCCGCGCGCGTCCCGTCATCGAGCGCGTCGAACCGGTCGCACACCTGGTCGTAGAGATCGGACTCGCCGGCCTGGTCCGGCGGCAGCGGGGGCAGACCGGCCAGGAAGTCGCGGGCCGCGACCTGGGAGCCGGTCGTGACCATCCGACCGTCCTCGATCACCTCGACCAACGGTGCGAAGTCCAGGCCCCGCAGGTGGTGGCGCACCGTCTCGGCCGTCGCGGTCCGGAGCAGGTGGGTCAGCACCTCGTGCTCCCGACCCTCCTCACCGGTCTCGAACTCGATCTTGCCGCCGAGCACGTCGACCGCGGTCTCGAGATCGACCACCCGCGCCACGGCCTGCTCCTCGCCCTGCCGGGTGGCCCGGTGCAGCGCCGCGGCCGCGATGGTCTCGGCGCCCGCGATCGCGAAGCGGGCGCTGACCCCGCTGCGCTGGTCGACCGCGTTGGAACCGCGCAGCTGGCGGGTGAAGCGTGCCAGTGTCTCGACCAGGTGGTCGGGCACCTCGGCGACCAAGGACGCCTCCTGCCGGATGACGGCTACCTCGTCGGCCAGCTCCATCGGGTAATGGGTCCGGATCTCGGCACCGAACCGGTCCTTCAGCGGCGTGATGATCCGCCCTCGGTTGGTGTAGTCCTCCGGGTTGGCGCTTGCGACCACGAGTACGTCGAGCGGCAGCCGCAGCACGTAGCCGCGGATCTGGATGTCGCGCTCCTCCATCACGTTGAGCATCGCGACCTGGATCCGCTCGGCGAGGTCCGGCAGCTCATTGATGGCCACGATGCCCCGATGGCTGCGGGGGATCAGTCCGAAGTGGATCGTCTCCGGGTCGCCGAGCAGGCGGCCCTCCGCGACCTTCATCGGGTCGACGTCGCCGATCAGGTCGGCCACCGACGTGTCGGGCGTCGCCAGCTTCTCGGCATACCGCTCGTCGCGGTGGCGCCAGGTCACCGGCAGCTTGTCGCCCAGCTCGGCGGCGCGCCGGCGGGACGTCGGCGTGATCGGTTCGAAGGGGTGCTCTCCCAGCTCCGAGCCTTCGATCACCGGTGTCCACTCGTCGAGCAACCCGACCAGCGCCCGCAGCAACCGGGTCTTGCCCTGGCCGCGCTCGCCGAGCAGGACGACGTCGTGGCCGGCGATCAGGGCCCGCTCCAGCTGGGGGACGACGGTGTCGTCGAAGCCGTGCAGACCGGGCCACGGATCCTCGCCCGCGGCGAGCTTGGCCAGCAGGTTGGCGCGGATCTCATCACGCAGCGCGGTTGCGGCGTGGCCGCCCGCACGCATCTGTCCGACGGTCGTGCTCGGGGGTGCTTGCGTCACTCCTCCACGCTACGCCCGCGCGCCAACGGCCAGGCCCCGATGACGAGACCTCCACCGACGGCCAGCAGCAGGAGTGCGGGGAAGGCGCTGCGCGTGACGCGTTCGCGTACCGACGGCTGTGCCCGCCGGTCGCTGGAGTCGCCGGCGTCCACCGCAGTCGGCACGCACGACTGGTTGCCGGTGACCGTCACGACGGCGCCTTGGGCGCAGGTGTCGACGTCGTCGACCTTGCCGTCGTCCTCGTCGTCCACGGGGTCGGCGGTCGCCTGCTCTCCGCAGGTCTCGACCACTCCTGTCTTGCCGACCTGCGTGAGGGTCACCAGGAGGTCGACGGAGGCGCGTTGGGCCGCTGCCCGGGTGCCGGGGACGTCGCGGAAGTCGAGGGTGACCTCGACCGGTTGCACCGCGCCGGGGGCGAGGTTGGGTCCGGTGGTGGTCAGCGTGCAGCTCGGATCGTCGGACTGGAGGCGTCCGGAGGAGGAGACCTCACCCAGGTCCACGCTGACGTCGATCGCGTCGGAGAAGTCGTTCCGCGGACTCGAGTCGGACACGGCGAGGGTGGTGCGGGCGACCACGTCGGACCCGTTGCGCACGTAGAACGTGCGAGTGACCCGCTCGCCGGGGATCAGCTTGCCGGCTCCGGCGAAGAGCTGGCGGTGGAGCTGATCGCGGAACGGTCCGCTCGCACTCGTCGACACCTGGACGCCGGAGTCGCCCGCCTGCGCCGGGGTCGAGAACAACAACGGGGAACACGCGAGGCCGAGCAGGAGTGCGCCGGTACCGAGGTGCCGTGCGATCATGCCGCCACCTCCTCGGTACGACGGCGGTGCTCGACGAGACCGGCCACGATGAACCAGCCGCCGTACAGGAGCAGGCCGACCGCGGCGAGCTTGACGACGGTGCCGAGCCAGCTGGAGGCCATCCACACCGACGCGTAGCCGACGACGGGCACGGAGTACCACACCTCGCCCTTGACCTGCTCCGGCGTCACCGGCTCGAGGTCGATGGCGCCGTTGGCATCCCCCTTGGTCACGAACTGCGTGCCATCGCTGCCGTAGGTCAGCTCGACGATCCGGTGGGTGGTGAGGCTCGGGTTGTCAGAGACCGGCTGGAAGGTGACGACATCACCCGCCTGGAGCGTCGTTGGGTCGACCGGCCGCACGATGACGACGTCGCCGATGTCGTAGGTCCCGGTCATCGACCCGCTCAGCACGGTCAGAGGCTTCGCCCCGGTCGCCTTCGGCACCACGATCAGGGCCACGGCGGCCAGGACGACGCTGAGGAGCAGGCCCCAGCTGACGACCTTGGTCACGTACGTACGCGCGGCCGTCATGGCGTCACCGCGTCACAATCGATCGAGTTGATGCCGTTGCCGTCGCGCGCGAGCCTCAAGGTATTGCTCCACCCTGAGGTGCCGGCGGCGTTGGTGGCCTTCACTCGCCAGAACGTGGTGCTGGGGTTGGCAAGACTTGCGGTGTAGGGGCTGTTGCCCGTCGCCGTCACTGTCGCAAAGCTGCCATCGAGGTTGGGGCCGGTGGACCGGTGGACGCTGTACGTCAGGCCGTCCAGCGCCGTCCAGGTGAAGCTGTAGTTGCCGTTGCTCTGGAAGGCGCCGCACGAGATCACCGGAGCGACAGGTGTGCTCACGGCCGGAGTCACGGTGACCGGGACCTGAAGCATGGTCGAGGGGGTCGACCAACCGGTCGGCCGCTGCGCGCCGGAGATGGTCACTGTCACGTTGCCGCTGACGGCTGTCGTGGGCATGTCGACTGTGACTCGCACGCAGAGACTCTGGTCGGCCGAGGCGGGGGTGGTGTCCACGGCCACCGAGGCGGTCGTGGCCGAGGCACAGCTGGTCCCGATCCGCGCGGTGATGCCGGCTGGCGTACCCGCGACGGATGCGGTGATCCGCTGTCGGTTGTTCTTGCCGACCGACGTGTCGTCGAGGACGAACGTCGAGTCGGCGGTGTAGCCGGCCGTCTGGTCGACGGCCACAGCGCCCGGGGAGGTCGCCGTAAAGCTCAGCTGGCCGGACTGCACGTCGTGCGCGTGCAGCTGCCGCTGGTTCGACCAGGACGCGAACGTCCCCCCCGTGGTGGCGCCCCCGATGAGGAGGGCGCCGACCACGGTGGCGACGAGCGGAATCCTGGACATGATGGTGATCTATCGACTCAGAGGGGTCCGGATCAGCTCTGGGCGATGACGAAGTTGACGGCAGGCACGCTGGCCGCCTTGTTCTGGTCGGTCGTGTCGGTCACGCTGCTCTTGAACTCGTAGGTGACAACCGCGGTCAGGGTTGCGGTGTCGAACGGCGACGCGAAGGTGAAGTTCGAGTCGTCGACCTTGGTGATGTCGGCAGCACCAGCGCCGCTGACGTCGACTGCGACGGTCCGAACGAGGTTGCCGGCACCGAAGCCGCTGGTCAGGTTCTGGGCGCCCAGCGTGATGGTGCCCCTGAGGTTCTTGCCCTCGCCGTTGACGGTGAAGGTCTGGGTGTAGCTGACCTTGTCACCGGGGACCATCTTGTCGGTGGCGCCGTTCCAATCGTTGGCTGCGGCGGAGTTGACGTCGTCCCACTCGCCGGCGGTGGTGTCGATGGTGAGCTCACCGGACTGGACGCCGTTGGCGGCCAGGTTCTCGCTGTCGCTCCACAGCGCATAGGTGCCGAAGCCGCCCATGAGGAGAGCGACGCCGGTGGCGCCTGCGATCGAGCCCTTGATCATCTTGTTCATGTCTGTGATTCCTCTGTTGTCCCTGCATCCGCCCCACTGACGGACCGCACGAGAGAGGAAGTTATGGACCGGTTGGGGCAGTTATCGCGGGATCGTGCGGGCTTTCACCGCATGTGGAGGAACCGTTACCGAGAACCCTCGAGAGTGACTTTTCTCGTCCTACGGACCGCTCCCGGGGGTAGTCCGAACGGGCCAGACGCCCGGCTGCGAACGGTCAGCCGCGGGCCAGGAACGCCAGCAGGTCCTGGCGTGTGAGGACGCCGACCGGCTTGCCGTCCTCGTGCACCAGGACGGCATCGGCGCCCTCGAGCAGGGTGACGGCGGCCGAGGCCGGCTCGGTTGATCCGATGGTCGGCAGCGCCGCGGACATGTGGTCCTCGACCCGGTCGGTCAGTCGAGCACTCCCCGTGAACAGCGCATCGAGGAGCGTCCGCTCCGACACGGAGCCGGCCACCTCGGCGGCCACGATCGGCGGCTCGGCGCGCACGACCGGCATCTGCGAGACGCCGTACTCCTGGAGGATGTGGACCGCCTCGGCGATGGTCTCGCCCGGGTGGGTGTGCACGAGGTCCGGCAGCCGACCGTCCTTGCCGCGCAGCACCTCGCCGATCGTCTGCTCGTGCTCGTCGTCCGCGTCTCCGGTCGGGAATCCGTACTGCGCCAGCCAGTCGTCGTTGAAGACCTTGGTGAGGTAGCCGCGCCCAGAGTCGGGGAGCAGCACCACGATCACCGCGTCGGTCCGTCCCTCGTCGGCGAGCTCGGCCGCGAGCTGCTTCGCGGCGTACGCCGCCATGCCCGACGATCCCCCGACCAGCAGCGCCTCCTCGCGGGCCAGGCGGCGCGTGAACGCGAAGGAGTCGGCGTCGGAGACCTCGATCACCCGATCCGCGACGCCCCGGTCGTAGGTCTCGGGCCAGAAGTCCTCGCCCACGCCCTCGACGAGGTAAGGGCGACCGGTGCCGCCGGAGTACACCGAGCCGGCCGGGTCGGCCCCCACCACCTGGACCGCGGAGTTCTTCTCCTTCAGGTAGCGACCGACACCACTGATCGTGCCGCCGGTGCCCATGCCGGTGACGAAGTGCGTGATCCGACCCTCGGTCTGCTCCCAGATCTCGGGGCCGGTCGTCTCGTAGTGGGAGCGCGGGTTGTTCTGGTTCGAGTACTGGTCGGGCTTCCAGGCGCCGGGTTCCGACGCGAGCCGATCGCTCACGTTGTAGTAGGAGTCCGGATGCTCCGGTGCAACTGCGGTCGGGCAGACGACCACCTCGGCGCCGTACGCCTTGAGCACGTTGCGCTTGTCTACGCTGACCTTGTCGGGGCAGACGAAGACGCAGCGGTAGCCCTTCTCCTGCGCCACCATCGCCAGCCCGACACCGGTGTTGCCGGAGGTCGGCTCGACGATGGTCCCGCCCGGCTTCAGCTCCCCTGACGCCTCGGCCGCCTCGATCATCCGGGTGGCGATCCGGTCCTTCACCGAGCCGCCGGGGTTGAGGTACTCCACCTTGGCCAGCACCAGCGGGCCGTCATCCGGCCCCGATTCGGTCGGCAGGTCGAGGGAGCGGCGCAGCCGGAGCAGGGGCGTGTTGCCGATGAGGTCCAGGAGGGAGTCGACGTACTGCATTCGTCCAATCTATTGCCATGAACCCGCCACGAAGCATTCGGCAGCCTGCGTAGGGTGATTGCGTGGGGAAGGCAGCAGCGGCACGCAGGCTTGCGGCCGCCGCCGCGTACGGCGGGGGCGGTCTGTCGCTGCTGGGCGGAGGCCTCTACGGCCTGCTGGTCGCCGAGGCCAGGCTGGCCCGCCGGGCGATCGGCGAGCCGCGTGGCGCACCACCCCCGGACCCCACCGGCTGGTACGGCAGGGGCCGACCCGGCCCGGCGCTCAAGGTGGCGCTGCTCGGCGACTCCGGAGCCGCGGGCTACGGCGTGGACCGCGTGGTCGAGACGCCCGGCGCGACCCTCGCCACCGGACTGGGCCAGGCTGCTGACCGGCGGGTCCACCTGCGCGCCTTCGCGGTGGTGGGCGCCCAGTCCTCGCACCTCGCCGGACAGGTCGACCGGGCACTGCCGACCGATCCCGACCTCGCCGTGATCCTGATCGGCGTCAACGACATCACCCACCAGGTACTGCCGGCCGCGTCGGTGCGCAACCTCGCCGAGGCGGTGCGCCGGCTCCGCGAGGCGGATGTGGCAGTGCTCGTCGGCACCTGTCCCGACCTCGGCACGGTCCGACCGATCCCGCCGCCGCTGAAGCAGCTGGCCCGGGTCTGGTCGCGCCGGCTGGCGGCCGCCCAGGCGATCGCGGTCCTCGAGCAGGGCGGGCGCACGGTGTCGCTGGGCACCATCCTCGGCCCCGAGTTCGATGCTGCGCCGGCGCTGTTGTTCGGTCCCGACCGGTTCCACCCGTCGGCGGACGGCTACCGGGCCTTGGCCGACGTGCTGCTGCCCTCCGCGCTGGCCGCCCTCGGGCTGGGGCCGGAGTCGGCGGAGCGCCCCGAGGCCTTCCGCGGCGAAGGCATCCGGCCGGTGGCGCAGGCCGCGATCGAGGCCGCGGAGACCCCCGGCACCGAGCTCGACGGCACCGTCGTGGCCGGGTCGCGGCGCGGCGTCCGGGGCCTCTGGGTGGAGCTGCGGCACCGGCGCCGGCACCCGAGCGCCGAGTCCGAGTCCCCGGCGGCGTCCGAGGAACCGCTCCACGCATGAGAAGGGCCCACCCGGATGACTCCGAGTGGGCCGTCTCAGGACCGGTGCGTCAGTCCGAGCTGAAGATCGCCAGGATGCGCAGCAGGTTGGTGTAGATCCAGACCAGGCTCACGGTCAGCGCGAACGCGGCACGCCACGACTCCCGCTCGGGGATGCCGGCCGCGACTCCCTTCTCGACGAAGTCGAAGTCGAGGATCAGCATGAAGACACCGAGGACCAGGCCCGCGATCGAGAACAGCAGGCCGAGGTTGCCGAAGCCGAGGAAGCCGACCGCGTTGCCGAAGAGGCTCAGCACCACCTCGAGCATCGCCAGGGCGACCATGCCGAACATCGCGGCGATCACGAACGTCCGGAACCTCTGGCCGACCTTGATGTTGAAGAACTTGTACGCCGCGAGCGTGCCGGCGAAGGCCGCGAACGTGCCGATCACCGCCTGCATCACGATGTTGCCGCTGTCGGCATCGACGAACGTGGCGTCGATGAACTTGCTGAACGCTCCCAGAGCGACGCCTTCGAGGGCACAGAACGCGAGGACGAGGGGTGGGCTGATCACGCGCTTGAAGGAGTTCACCATCGACAACGCGAACGCACCCAGAGAACCGATGGCCAGCGCGCCGAAGAGCAGACCGGCGTTCTCCTCGTTGTCGATGTCGCCGGTGAACCACCAGGTGAGGGCCGCGGTGACGATGACGACGGCCAGCGCGATGCCGGTCTTCTGGACCACCGAGTCGACGGTCATCCGCTCGCCGGCGCCGGCTGGAGCGTAGGTATCGGCGTAACCGGGCTGGGCCTGCTGGCCGTAGGCGTCGTAGCCCGCCCCGTTGCCCGGGTAGGTCTGGTTGCCGTAGGCGTTGCCGGACCCGTTGAACGCGTCCGAGTTTCGGAACACGGGGTTGTTGCTCTGCATGGTCTCCTCCTTGGAGGCCTCGGGCGGCCATCACCGTGATGCCGCCCCGGGTTGACGCAAGTCTAGTGGTGCCACCCCATTCAACGACTGCGTCGGGGGCTGTGTTCCCGCGGTGCGGGCGGCGCCATCCCGGCGACCAGCGCGGTCAGGGTCGAGTGCCAGAGCTGCTCGTCCGCAACGTCGATCGTGGACCAGAACCCCGGCCCCACGGGGGTTGGCGGCGTGAGAGCGCGGTGACGGCCAGCCCGACGCAGCAGGAGTGGAAGGCGAACGCGACCTGCGCTCGGGGCCGGGAGTCGATCACCCCCGCGTCGCGCGCCCTCGAGATCCACCGGGCGAGCGCGAGGTAGCTGTCACGCGCGTTGGAGGCCACCGCGAGATCGCGGACGGTCTGCGCCGTCACCTC
>NZ_DASUTK010000134.1:0-7101 GCF_036374615.1 Nocardioides sp. | reverse complement strand
GGCGTCATCGGCGACCGGTCCCTGCCAACCGGGGGACGCGCCAAGACGTGCGACTACGAGGCGTTCGCCGACTTCGGGCGACGCGACCTCACGGTCCCGGCCGCGATGGCGATCAGCGGCGCGGCGGTGAGCCCGCTCGTGGGCCGCGCCAGCTCGCGCACCCGGCCGGTGCGGGTCCTGCTGACGGTGCTGAACGCCCGGCTCGGCGTGTGGCTGCCCAACCCCTACGGTCAGCCACCGCACGTGATCCGGCACGCCCTGCGACTGCGCCGCAGGTACGACGCCGGCGGCACCGACCAGCCGCGACGGTCCAGCGTGCTGGCCTGGGAGGCCGCCGCCCGAGTGATGAGCGTGGCCGGCAAGCCCGGCCCGTACCGGCTGCTGCGCGAGGCGTTCGGGCGCCCCTCGCTCTCCGACCCCAAGCTGTACGTGACCGACGGCGGCCACTACGACAACCTCGGCCTGCTCGAGGCGCTGCGGCGTCGGCCGCGCCAGGTGATCGTGATCGACGCCAGCAACGACGCGGCCAACTCGTTCGGGGCGCTCGCGGAGGCGATCGCGACCGCCCGGATGGACCTCGGGGTCGAGGTGACCGTCGACGTCTCGCCGCTCCAGGCATCCGGCGACAGCCGCGCTGCCAAGGCCTGGGCGACCGGCTGCGCGACGTACGACGACTCCGACGACGTGAGCGAGATCGTCTTCCTCAAGGCGCAGCTGGTGCCGCGGCTCCCGTGGGACGTCGAGCACTACGCCCGCGAGAATCCCGACTTCCCGCGCCGCTCCACGAGCCGCCAGTTCTTCGACGAGTGGGACTTCGAGGCGTACCGCGAGCTGGGTCAGGACCTCTGCGAGCGGATGCTGGCCGACCGGGACCGCGCGGCCCGCCTCCCCGAGACCCAGCCCGACCTGCGGAGCACCGGCTGACCCTATGATCGGCGGGTGGACGGACTCGCGCTGGCGTTCTCCAGCGGCTGGGCCAGCGGGGTCAACGCGTACCTCGTGGTGCTGGTGCTCGGCATCGCCGACCGGGTCAACAACCTGGAGCAGATCCCGGACGCACTCGGCCGGTGGGACGTCCTGACGGTCGCCGCGGTGCTCTTCGCGATGGAGTTCATCGCCGACAAGATCCCGTTCATCGACTCCACGTGGGATGCCATCTCCACGGCCATCCGACCCACGGCCGGCGCCGTCATCGGCGTGCTGCTCGCGGGCGACGCGTCCACGCTCGAGCAGGCCGTGCTGGGCGTGGTCGGCGGTGGGACCGCCCTCGCGTCACACCTGGTGAAGGCGAGCAGCCGGCTGGCGATCAACTCCTCCCCCGAGCCGGTGTCGAACGTGGTCGCCAGCTTCGCCGAGGACTTCGCCGTGCTCGGCGTCGTCTGGTTCGCGATCGAGCACCCCCGCGCCGCCGCCGCGATCGCCGGCGTGCTCCTCGCGACCGGCCTCGTCGTCGTCTACCTCGTCGCGAAGCTGGTCCGCCGCGGCTGGCGGCGATGGAAGGGCCGACCCGACCCGATGCCTTCGGCCGGCTGAGTCTCGCCATGATCGACCTCGCGGACCACGACACCCGCGACACGGTGGTCCGCCGCCTCGGCGAGGTGTTCGCCGGCCGACCCGTCATCCTCGGACCGGGAGTGCTGGCGGGCTACACGCGGGTCGTCCGCTGGCTCGGCGCCCTCGGCTGTCCCGTGCTGGTGGTGTCGACCATGCGCGGCGCCGGGCCGGTCCCTGCCGACCACGAGTACGACCTGGTCGAGATCGAGCTCCCCCGGACCGCGTCGATCACCGAGGAGTACCGGCTGCTCGACCGGGTGGCACGCGATCTGCCGGCGCCCGCCGTGGCCGCGATCGAGGCTTTCGACCCCGAGCGCCGCGGCGTCTGGTGGTGCGGCCCGTTCGTCACCAGCGACCGGCCGATCCTCGGCCGACCGGTCCACGGCGGCCGACCGCGCGCCTTCCTCGACCTCGAGGACAAGCTCCTGGCCGAGGAGATCTGGGTCGCGGCGGGCGTTCCCGCCGTGCCAAGCGCGATCGTGCCCGTGGACGACGCCGCGCTGGCGCAGGCGACCCAGCGGCTTGCCACCAGCGAGCTCGGTGTCGTCTGGTCCGGCGACACCCGCGACGGCTTCAACGGCGGTGGCAACTACGTGCGCTGGGTGGTCGACGCCGACGACCGCGAGACCGCCCGCGGCTTCTTCCTGCCCCGCTGCGACCGGGTCCGGGTGATTCCGTTCCTCGAGGGCGTGCCCTGCTCGATCCACGGCTTCGTGCTGCCGGAGGGCACCGCGGTGCTGCGGCCCGTGGAGATCGCCACGCTGCGCGAGCACGCCCGTCGCCGGTTCGTGTACGGCGGCCTGTCGAGCTGGTGGGACCCCGCACCGGCCGACCGCGAGGAGATGCGCGCCGTCGCCCGCCGGGTGGGTGACCACCTGCGCACGAGGTACGGCTATCGCGGGGCGTTCGGCGTGGACGGCGTCCTCACCGTCGACGGCTTCCGGCCGACCGAGCTCAACACCCGGCAGCCGGCCGGCCTCAACACGGTCGCCGGCGTCGAGCTGCGGCTGCTCTCCCTGCTCCAGGTCAACCTCCTGGCAGGCATCGACACCGGGCTGACGGTCAGCGAGGTCGAGTCCGTCCTCACTCTTCTCGACGAGCACCGCGACGGCGTGCCGGTCGCCGTCGGCGACGGCCACTCGGTCGGCGGGGCTGACGAGGTCCCTGTCACCTTCACGGCCGACCCCGAGGGCCGCGGCGGTCGGCTGGAACGCACGACCGAGCTGACGGGCAATCGGGTGGTGCTGTCGGACACCACGACCGGGTTCTTCGCCAAGCTGCAGCCCTGCTCCGAGCTGCGCCCCGGGACGCGGATCGCTCCCCTCAACGTCGCGCTCATGGAGTTCCTCGATCGCGAGTACGGCGCCGGGTTCGGATCACTCACGGCCGCCACCGACGTCCGCACTGTGACGCCACCGGGCCGCGGTTTCCCCGCCTGAGCGGGGAAACCATGACTTGACGTGGCAAATTTCCCTCGCGAAGTCACTGGTTCCCCGGCTGAGCGGGGAACCGCCGACCCGGCGCCACGGCGGTCAGGGCTAGGTTTCCCGCATGCAGGTGGTCGTGATCGGCGGCGGCCTCGGCGGGCTGGCTGCGGCCGCTCGCTTGGCCAAGCTCGGCCACGACGTGACCCTGGTCGAGCGCGACGACGCGCTCGGGGGCGCGATCTCGTTCGAGCGGGCGGAGGGGTTCGCATGGGACCGCGGGGCGCACTCGACGCTGCTGCCAGCGGTGCTGCGCGACCTGTTCCGGAAGTCAGGGCGACCGCTGGAGAAGGAGCTCGACCTCGAGCCGGTCGAGGTGATCCGACACCACCGGTTCGAGGACGGCTCGGAGGTGCGGCTGCCGGGCGGCTCCCGGTCCCGGCAGATCGCGGCGTTCGACGCGCTCGGCCCCGACCGCGGCCGCGCCTGGGTCGACCACGTGGCGACGTACACGCAGGTGTGGGACACGCTGCGACGCCACTACCTGGAGGTTCCGTGGCGACCGGACGCGCTTCCCCCGGAGGTGGCCGCCCTGCTCGACAGCCGCGAGGTGCTGCACAAGCGACTCAGGAAGTCGTTCAAGGACGAGCGGCTGCGACTGGTGGCGGGGCACCGGTTCCTCGCCGAGGGCCACGACCTGCGCAACGTTCCCGCGTGGCTCGGCGTGCACGCCTACCTGGAGCAGCGGTTCGGCGCCTGGACCGTCCCCGGCGGCTTCGCCCGGCTCAGCGAGGCGCTGACCGGCCGGCTGGCCACCCGCGGGGTGACGGTGCACACCGGCACCGCAGTCACCGACCTCGTGGTGCGTGAGGGCCGGGTCGCCGGCGTGATGACCACCGCGGGCAGCCTCGACGCCGACGTCGTCGTCTGCGCGGTCGACCCGCGGCTGGTGCCGACGCTGGCGCCGTACGTCGAGCGCACCACGCCCGCCCTTCCGCCGGTCGTCGCCCACCTGGGGCTGACCGCCGACGTTCCGGACGTGGGCCACGAGCTCGTGCTGCACGGCGACCCGACGATCGTCGTCCGAAGCGGCGGCCAGGCCCCCGACGGACACGTCGCCTGGACGTTGCACGGCCGCGGCCGGCTCGCCGAGGACCTGGTGACGGCGCTGGCGCGGCATCACATCGACGTCCGCCAGCGGGTGGTGGCGCGGGTCGACCGTTCCCCGCGGGAGCAGGTCGAGGGCCGCGGCTCCGCCATGGGTGTGCTGTGGCAGGGGCGCGGGACGGTGCGGCATCGTCTCGGGCCGACCACCCCCGTCCCCGGTGTGTACGCCGTGGGGGCGCACGCGACCCCGGGGAGCCAGGTGCCGTTCGTGGGGCTGTCGGCGGCCCTGGTGGCGCAGCTGGTCGGACCGGCCTGAGCTACTCGCCGGACGCCAGCGCGAACGTCACCGTCAGGCTCACCGCGACCGTCAGCCGGCTGTCGCCGAAGGAGAGGTCCATCCCGGCCTTCGCAGTGGCCGTCTCGTGCAACGGGACCGGTCCGGTCGGCCCGCCCTCCACGATCGACTGCACCTGGCCGAGGACGTCGTCCGCGAGTCCGGCCACGTGCGTGGCCCGGCGGGTGGCGTCCTCGAAAGCGGCCGCTCGCGCCTCGTCCTCGACCGGCCCGCGGTCGGCGATCGCCGGTGTCACCTGCTCGACGACCAGCCGCTCGTCAAGCCGTTCCGCCAGGGCGGTCACCAGCCGGCCTGCGGTGGCGAGGTCCGGGCAGCGCACGCTCAGCGAGTGCCGTGCCTCGTACCCCGACGGCAGGCCCTGGTGGTCGTGCCGCGGCCACACCGAGAAGTCCGTCTGCGACAACGCCGCGTCGGGGTCGACCTCGGCGACGACGGCTCGTGCTTGCCGCCCGGCCTCGTCGACGCCGGCGACCGCCGCGGTGACGGAGGCCGCCTGGTGCACGACCGCGACGCGGACGTCCGCCACGTCGGCCGGTGCCGAGGCGGAACCTCGGCCGACGACGGTGAGGGTGCGCATGGTGAAGTTCTACACGGTGATGCGAAGCGCCTCGAAGATCTGCCGCGTCGCCTTCGACCGGTTCAGGGTGTAGAAGTGCAGCCCGGGGGCACCGTCGGCGAGCAGCTTCTCGCACAGCTCGGCCGCCATCGCGATCCCCTCCGCGCGCAGCGCGACCGGGTCGTCGGCGTACCGCTCGACGCGGGCGCGCACCTCGGCCGGGATCTCCCGACCCGACAGCTCGGCCATCCGGGCCACCTGCGCCAGGTTCAGGATCGGCATGATGCCGGGAAGGATCGGGATGTCGACGCCGATCGCCGACGAGCGCTCGACCAGCTCGGCGTAATCGGCGGCGCGGAACACCATGTCCGTGATCGCGAACTCGGCTCCCGACCGCTGCTTCTCGAGCAGCACCTCCGAGTCGCGCTCGACCGACTCGGCACCGGGGTGTCCACCGGGGAAGGCTGCCACTCCGACCGAGAACGAGCCGTGGTTGCTGGCCAGCGACACCAGCTCGCACGCGTGGGTGAACCCGCCCTCGGTGGGAGTCCACTCCGCCCGCGGCCCGTCCTTCGGGTCGCCGCGCAGGGCCAACACGTTGTGGACGCCCGCGGCGGCGTAGTCGTCGAGGATCCGCTCGAGCTCAGCGCGGGTGTGGCCGACGCACGTGAGGTGCCCCATCGGGACCAGCGAGGTCTCGCGCGCGATCCGTCCGGTGATGTGCACGGTCTTGTCGCGGGTGGTGCCGCCGGCGCCGTACGTCACCGACACGAAGGTCGGCGCGTAGGGCTCGAGCTCGCTGATCGCGGTCCACAGCTGCTCGGCTCCGGCCTCGTCGCGCGGCGGCATGAACTCGAACGACAGCGACCGCTCTCCCTGACGGATCAGGTCGGCAATGCTCGTCGTGTGCTCGGGGGGCATGGGCCAAGTGTAGGGAGCGGGGGCGTCCCAGCTGGTATCTCGGCCACTGGCTAGTCTCGCCGCGTGACCAGCTGGGACGGGACCGCCTTCCGGGACAGCGTCCAGGACGTGCTGGACGAGTTCCTCGACGAGATGGCCGACCGGTTGTCACCACTGGGGCCGGACGCCGCCCGGCTGCTGGCCGCGGGCAGGGCGGCCGTCCGCGGCGGGAAGCGGTTCCGCGCGGCGTTCTGCTACTGGGGCTACCGGGCCGTCCAGCCGGACGCCGAGGACGAGCGGTCGCTGCTCCGGGCCTGCGCCGCGCTGGAGCTGTTGCACGCGAGCGCCCTCGTCCACGACGACTTCATGGACGCCTCCGACACGCGGCGCGGTCGGCCGGCGGTGCATCGTGCCTTCGAGTCCGAGCACCGCTCCGTCGGCTGGCGCGGCGACCCGGAGCAGTACGGCGCCGCAGCGGCGGTCCTCCTCGGCGACCTCTTGCTCAGCTGGTCCGAGGAGCTGCTCCGCCGGTGCGGCCTGCCGCTGGAGCGGGTGGCGACCGCGATGGGTCTCTTCGACCTGTGCCGCACCGAGGTGATCACGGGTCAGTTCCTCGACGTGTCGGTGCAGGCCCGCGGGCGTGCCGACGTGGAGGCCGCAATGACCGTGCTGCGCTACAAGTCGGCGAAGTACTCCATCGAGCGGCCGCTCCACATCGGGGCCGCCCTGGCAGGTGCCACCGACGGCCAGCTGTCCGACCTGTCGGCGTACGGACTGCCGCTGGGCGAGGCGTTCCAGCTGCGTGACGACCTGCTCGGAGTCTTCGGCGACTCCGACACGACCGGCAAGCCAGCCGGCGACGACCTCGAGGAGGGCAAGCGCACGGTGCTGGTCGCACTCGCGCTCGACGCGGCCCCCGAGGCGGACGCTCGGCTGCTCGACGCCAGCCTGGGCAGCAAGCTGGACGACGAGCTGCTCGGCGAGCTGCGGAGGATCATCGACGCCTCCGGCGCCCACACCCAGGTCGAGGCGGTGATCGAGGAGCTGGTCGAGGTGTCGCTGGCGGCCCTGGACCGTGCGTCGGTCAGCGACGAGGCCCGGGTCGTGCTGCGCGAGCTCGCCGCGGCCGCGACCGACCGGGTGGTGTGAGACCCAACCCAACCAACCCGCGGCGTGTGCCTGAGAGTGCGCCATGGCGCACTCTC
>NZ_DASUTK010000133.1:0-17148 GCF_036374615.1 Nocardioides sp. | reverse complement strand
AACCTCTCGGCGCTCTCGAACAGGTACAGCGGCATGTCGCGGGCCGGCGCGTCGACGACGAACCGGAAGCCCGACCCGGGCCGACCCGGCGCGATCCGGAGCCCGATCGTCGCCTGGTACGGGTTCTCGTCGGTGTTGAGTCGCAACACCGCCTGACCTGCGCGCCGCGGCCGTTCCACATGGAGCACCGCGGCGTCGGCGAACCTCACCTCGACTCCGTGCTCGTCGGCCAGCGTCGCGCCGATCACCTCCTGCTGAACCCGCCCGTAGAGCGACACCGTGGCGCGCCCGTCGTCGTCGGCGCGGACGTCGATCAGCGGGTCCTGGTCCGCCAGCTGTTCCAGCGCTGCTCGCAGGGCGGGACCCTGGGCCGGATCCACCGCGGTCACCGACGCCTCCAGGGTGGGCGGTGGGAAGTGGTGGGCTTCGGCCCTGGTCGCGGTGCCGAACCCGTCGCCGACCCGGACCGCAACGAGTCCGCTGACCCGGCCCACCTGTCCGGCCGCCAGCTGGTCGACCGGCACCCATGCACCCGCGTCGTGGACCGCCAGACCGCCGACCTTGCCGACCCGGCCTCCGGGGAGATCGATCCGCTGCCGCACCCGGAGCTCGCCGTCGAACATCCGGATGTACGCCAGCTTCTCGGCCGCACGCCCTCGCTCGACCTTGAACACCCGGCCGGAGGCGGCGCCGTCGGAGCGCGGCGCCGATTCCGGGAGCAGCTGTGCGATCCCCGCCATCAGCTCCGGCACCCCGGCGCCGGTGATCGCGCAACCGGCGTACACCGGGTGCAGCACACCCGCGCGGGTCTGGACGAGCAGCCGGCGTCCCAGCTCGGCGGGTGAGGGCGGCCGGCCCTCGACGTACGCCGCCAACAGCCCCTCGTCGTGCTCGGCCAGCGCCACCGCCTCCCGCTCGCGGAAGACCGGATCGTCCGCGCGGTGGGGAACGAACCGCGCCATCCGGGAGCCGGCGTCGGCGACGACCCCCATCGGCAGCAGGTCTGTGCACAACCGCGACCTGATCGCCGACAGCGCCCGGTCCAGCGAGGCACCGGACCTGTCGACCTTGTTGACGAACAGCAGAGTCGGTACGTCGAGCCGCTGCAGCGTCCGGAACAGGATCCTGGTCTGCGGCTGCACGCCCTCCACGGCCGACAGCACCAGCACCGCGGCGTCGAGCACGCCGAGCGTGCGCTCGACCTCGGCGATGAAGTCGGGGTGGCCGGGTGTGTCGATGACGTTGATCGTCCCGCCCGCGAGCGGGAAGGACACCACGGCAGCCTTGATGGTGATCCCGCGCCGGCGCTCGAGATCGAGGCTGTCGGTGAGGGTTGTGCCGGAGTCGACCGACCCCGGTTCGTCGAGGACCCCCGCACAGTGCAGGAGCCGCTCGGTCAGGGTTGTCTTACCGGCGTCGACGTGGGCGAGGACGCCCAGGTTCAGGGTGCGAGTCACGCGTGATCCCGTTCGTGTGGAAGGTGGGCAGGGCGGACGCGTGAGTCGCTCGCATCGTCGCCCCTCCTTCCGGGGATCACTCGGTTGCGGGCACCCTAAGCCGCCGACGATCCGCGGCGCGACTGGTTTTCGCCGCAGGCGTCAGCCCGACAGCCGCGAGCCCGCCTGCTCGAGCACGTCGATCAGGGTGACCGCGTCGAACGGGCCGATGTGGCGGCGGTCGCCGATGAAGAACGTCGGTGTCCCGCGGACGCCGCTGTCCTCGGCGCTCAGGACGTCGCGACGCAGCCTTTCGAGCAGCGCCTCGTCGCCGAGATCTGCCACGAACTGCTCGGGGTCGAGACCGAGCTCGGCCGCGTACCCGACCAGGTCGTCCATCTCGAGCCTGTCCTGCCGCGTGAACAGCAGGTTGTGCATCTCCCAGAACCTGCCCTGCCGGGCGGCTGCCTCCACGGCCAGACCGGCCAGCTCGGCGTGGGGGTGGACCGACAACGGGAGATGGCGGGGGACGTACCGCAGCCGCCTCCCGAAGTGGGCGTAGACCTCCTCCAGCGCCCCGGTCGCCCGCGCGCAGAACGGGCACTCGTAGTCGAGGTATTCGACCAGGGTGAGCTCGCCGTCGGGATCGCCCTTGATGTGGTCGACGGCCGGGTCGACCGGCTCGCTCAGGACCACCGGCAGTGCGGCGTCGCCCTGGCCGTGCTTGGCGGCCACCCGGAACAGCACCCAGCCGACCCCGGACGCGAGCACCGCCGCCAGCAGCACCCCCACCGTCGCCTCGTCCTGCATCTGGTCGTCAGGGAACGCGAGTGAGGCGATCAGCAGCGAGACCGTGAACCCGATCCCCGACAGCGCAGCCCCGGCCCAGACGTGACCCGACCCCACCCCCTGCGGCAGCGTGCCCCAGCCCAGCCGGATCGCGCCGAGAGAGCCGACCGCGATCCCGACCAGCTTGCCCACGACCAGACCGACCACCACGCCCCACGTGATGGCCGAGGTGAGCGCCTCGCCGAGGAGTCCGCCACGGAGGTCCACGCCTGCGTTCGCGAGGGCGAACACCGGGACGATCACGTAGCTCGTCCAGCCGTGCAGCACCTCCTGCAGCCGCTCGTTGACCGAGATCGCGCGGTTGAGCTGTTGGCGGGCGCTGCGCTGGAGCGTCGGCAGTGGCGACTGCCGGAACGCACGGAACTGTCTGGCCGCCGACTCGACCTGCACTCGGTCCGGGTCGATCGCCGGGACCAGCAGGCCGGAGATCATGCCGGCGATGGCGGCGTGCAGACCCGACTGGAGAGTCGCGATCCACAGCACCACGACCACTGCGACGTACGGCGAGGCCCGCCAGACGCCGAAGCGGGCCAGCCCGGCGAGGACGAGCAGGCACCCGGTCGCGACACCGAGTGCGACCAGGTCGATCTCGTCGGAGTAGACGACGCCGATCACCGACACCGCGACGATGTCGTCGATGACCGTGAGGGTGAGCAGGAAGATCCGCAGCTGGGTCGAGACCGCAGGCCCGACCAGGGCCAGCATCCCGAGCAGGAACGCCGTGTCGGTGCCGATCACGATGCCCCACCCGGCCGCGGCGTCACCGCCCGGGTTGAGCGCCAGGTAGAGCAGCGCCGGGACGATCATCCCGCCGACTCCCGCGGCGACCGGCACTGCCAGGCTGCTCCGCTCGGTCAGCTCGCCGACCGAGAACTCGCGTCGTACCTCGAGACCGATGACGAAGAAGAACACGACCATCAGGCCGTCGTTGACCCACTCGTGCAGGCTCATCGTGACGCCGCTCCCGGCCAGCGTCACCGAGAGCTCGGAGTGCCAGAAGTCGACGTAGTAGACCGACAGCGGCGAGTTGGCCCACACCAGGGCCAGCAGCGAGACCGCTACCAGCAGCCCGGCGCTGCCCGCCTCGGTGCGGATGAACGTGTGGCGCGGTTCGCGGTGCCGTTCGTCGAAGTCCGCCCAGAAGTCGGCCTCCGACGACTCGCTCACTGCCACCCGACGATGCTAGTGCTCGTCCACCAGCCCCAGCCTCCTCGTCCACCTGCTTGAATCCCCCGCATGCCTCCCCTGTCCGACTGGATCGCCGGAGCCCGGCCGCGCACGCTGCCGGCTGCGGTGTCGCCGGTCCTGGCGGGCACCGCGCTCGCGGCGTACGACGGCGCACTCGTGTGGTGGAAGGCGCTGCTCGCGCTCGTGGTGAGCCTCGCGCTGCAGGTGGGCGTCAACTTCGCCAACGACTACTCCGACGGGGTCCGCGGCACCGACGACGAGCGCGTGGGGCCGATGAGACTGGTCGGCTCCGGGCGCGCGTCACCGGGCTCGGTCAAGGCGGCCGCCTTCGCGGCGTTCGGCGTCGCGGCGGCGGCCGGCCTCGTGCTCGCCGCGACCACGGCCTGGTGGCTGGTCGCGATCGGTGCCGTCTGCGTGGTCGCGGCGTGGTTCTACACCGGCGGCTCGCGCCCGTACGGCTACCGCGGCCTCGGCGAGGTCATGGTCTTCGTGTTCTTCGGACCGGTCGCGGTCGTCGGCACCTACGGGGTGCAGGCCGAACAGGTCACCGCCGCGCCGGTCTGGGCGGGCGTCGCGATCGGCGCGATCACCACGGCGATCCTGGTGGTCAACAACCTGCGCGACATCCCGACCGACACTGAGGCGGGCAAGCGCACCCTTGCAGTCCTGCTCGGCGAGCCGCGCACTCGCGGCCTGTACGTGCTGCTGCTCGGTGTCGCCGTGGTCGCCGCGGTCGCAGTCGCGGCCGCGACCACGTGGGGCGCCCTGCTGACGATGGGCTTCCTGCTGCCGGCCGTGCCCGCCGTCCGCGCGGTCGCCGGCGGCGCTCGCGGGCCGCAGCTGGTCCCCGCCCTGGGCCAGACGGGACTCGCCACCCTCGCCTGGGCGGTGCTGCTCGCCGCCGGCCTGCAGCTCGGTCGATAACCACGCGACGCGTGCGGTGCCGTCGACTACGGTCGATCCTCGTGGACTACGAGTACGCCGCCCTCGACTTCTCCGACGAGTCGGAGGCCGGCCGGGAGCGCAGGGCCGCCTGGATGCAGGCGGTGTCGCAGGGCTTCCACCAGGGCCGGCCGCCGCAGGAGCAGGTGGACGTGTGGCTCCGCCACGTCGAGGCGGACGACGTCGAGTGCCGTGGCGTCTGGCTGCCAGAGGGAGCCTTCGGCGCCGGACCGGTTCCGGTCGCCACCACCTCGTGGTTCGACAAGACCCTCAACACCGGCCGCGACCTGCTCCCGCTGCGGATGATCACCGACGTGACCACCAATCCGGCCCACCGTCGGCGTGGCCTGATCCGCACCCTCATGGAGGACTGCCTCTCCGACGCGGCCGCACGGGGCATCCCGCTGGCCGCGCTCACGGTCTCGGAGACCACGATCTACGGCCGCTGGGGCTTCGGGGTGGCGACGTTCGGCGAGCACGTCGAGGTGGACACCGGGCCGCGGTTCGGGCTGCGCCCGGGCATCGAGCCGGCCGGCCGGGTCGAGATGGTCGACCCGCGCGACTCCTGGCCGCTGATCAGTCGCCTGCTCGACCGGCACCACCGCGAGCACCGCGGCTCGGTCGCCACCCCGGGGTTCTACGAGGACATCTACACCGGCCGGTACCACTGGATGGAGCGCAGCCCCGACGCCAAGCTGCGCGCGGCGGTCCACCTGACCGAGGAGGACGCCGAGGTCGACGGGATGGTCCTCTACCGGGTCGAGAAGGAGGACGGCAAGCGGCTCGCCCGGGTCGTGTGTCTGCTCGGCTTCGGTGCCGACGCGTACCTCGGGCTGTGGCGGTTCCTGGCCGGCATCGACCTGGTCGAGCGCGTCGTCTGGCACGCGGCCGACCCCGCCGACCCGGTGCGCTGGGCGCTCGCCGACCTCGGCGCGTTCAAGACCACCGCGATGGAGGACTTCCTCTGGGTGCGCCTGCTCGACGTGCCGATGGCGCTGGGCGCGCGGCCGTGGGCCGCCGACGGTGACCTGGTGCTCGAGGTGACCGACGCCCAGGGGCACGCGTCGGGGCGCTACCGGCTGCTGGCCAAGGACGGCGTGGCGGACGTCTCCCGGTCCGACGACCGCGCCGAGGTCGCGCTCAGCGCGGAGACCCTCGGGTCGCTCTACCTCGGAGGCGTGCCGGCGTCAGGCCTGCGCGACACGGGCCGGATCACCGGGGACCGGGCGGCGGTCGACCGGTTGGTCGCGATGGCGACCCTGCCGACCCAGCCGTTCAACCTGCTGGGTTTCTAGTCCGGCGTACAGTGGCGGCATGGGTTGGTTGATCCTGATCGTGCTGGTCGTCGGCGGTTACCTCGCCTGGAAGAACCGCGTCCCTCTGATGGCCAAGCTGCTCGGCCAGTCGGAGTCGCGTGTCAACCGTCAGCTCAACCGGAAGCGCGACTGACGCCCGACGCCGGTCACGGCGTCTCGTCGTCGGAGTCCTCCTTCGACCGTTGCGCCTCGAGGGCTGCCGACGCGCGCTCGGCCCGGGCCTGCACCTTCCGGGCGAACGCCTCGCGGGAACGGTCGAGCAGGAAGTACGACGCGACGCCGGAGATCGCGAAGGCGACCACTACCGCCCACAGCACCGGCACCTGGTCGGAGGCCAGCAGCCAGACCCCGAAGACCACGGCGAGCGTCCCCACGAAGATCAGCAACCGCAGTCCGGTGTAGACCCAGAACTCCTTCACCGGGCCAGGGTAGGTGGTGACCAGGCGCCGCCTATCCTGAGGGCATGAAGTTCGTGCTGCTGGTGGCGCTGATCGCGGTCGCGATCTACTTCACCATCCGGGTGATCGAGCGACGGGGCGTACGCAGGCCCCCGCGCCCGACGCGCCCGCCGCAGCGCCCGATCGGGCCCGACGACGACCCGGACTTCCTCAGCGGACTCAACTAGCGACGTCGCTGCTGTCGACGCCGGCTTCCCCGCCTGAGCGGGGAAACCCGCACCTGGCGGGCGAAACCTCCCGCGCTAGGTGCGAGATTCGCCCAGGAGGTTCCCGACCTCGGGGCTGGCGTGATGTGAGGCGGGCGCGGCGTAGGCGTGCTGGCTCGTCGAGGAGAAGTAGTTGATCCCGACGAAGTTGAACCACAGCGTCGCGACGCCCACGATCGCCAGCCACGCCGCCTTGCGCCCCCGCCAGCCCGCTGTGGCCCGGGCGTGCAGGTACGCGGCGTAGACGACCCAGGTGATGAGGGCCCAGACCTCCTTGGGGTCCCAGCCCCAGTAGCGGCTCCACGCTTCGTAGGCCCAGATCGGGCCGGCGATCAGCACCGCGAAGGTCCACACCGGGAACGCGAACGCGTGCAGCCGGTACGAGAGCCGGTCGAGGTCGGCAGGCGCGGGCACACGTGCGAGATAGCCCTTCGACGATGCGCCCTCGCGGCTCTTCAACAGGTAGAGCACCGAGGAGATGCCACCGAGCGTGAAGGCCGCCGTGGCGATGATCGCGGCGACGACGTGGATCACCAACCACGGCGAGTTGAGCGCCTCGGTGAGCGGCGCGATCGGCGCATAGAGCACGAGCACGGCCAGCATCAGCAGCGAGAGCACTACCCCGACCACGACCGGCGCCATCCAGGCCAGCGCGAAGCGGCGGAGTGCGACCAGGAAGAGCAGCGCGATCCAGAACGTGCCGGAGAGCGTGAACTCGTACATGTTGCCCCACGGCACGCGGTTCGGGTCGGCCGCGAGGCCGCGGCAGAGCAGCGCGAACCCGTGCACGACCACGGCGAGCCCGGTGAGGAGCAGGCCGAGCCGACCGAAGAAGGCCTCCCGGCGTCGATCGTCCGCGTCCGTGGGCGCCTCTGCGTCCGGGCCGATCGCGACCGTGAGGCCGCCCGCGGCGCCACTCTCGTACGCCGTGGCGTCGGCCGGCTCCGCGACCCGCCGAGCGACGACCAGCTCCGCGAGCAGCGCCAGCAGCGCCAGGAAGTAGAGGACCCCGGCACCGGCGACCGCCTGGTTGCTCAAGGCCTCCCAGCCGGCGTCGGTCATCGCGGCTCCTCCCGCTCGTGCTGCTCGTCCTGCTCGTTCTGCTCGTCCTGCTCGTCCTGCTTCAGGGCCGCGAGCAAGTCTGCCAGCACCGTGCTCACGTCGTCCCCACCGGCCCGGGCAAGGACGGCGACCTCGACCAGGGTGTCACCCTGCTCGTCACGGCGCGCACGCACCCAGGTACGCCGCGGCCGGATGAACAGCGAGCCCAGCAGTCCCAGCAGGGCGAGCACGACCCCGACCAGGGTCAGCCACCGCCCCGGTGTCTGGCTGACCTGCAGCTTGTTCCAGCGCTCGAGGCCCTCGAACGTCACGCTGCCGGCACCGTTCGGCAGGTCGACGGTGTCTCCAAGCGCGAGGTCGACGCGGAACATCGACCCGTCCGGGCTCTCCACCAGCTCGACGTCCGACTTGTCCAGCACGTAGACCGACTGTGACCGTCCCGCGTCCATGCCGAGGTCACCGACGTAGGCCTGCATCGAGATCGCCGGGTTCTTCGCGTCGCCGAACACCGAGAACGGCCCAGTCTCCTCTGTGAACGCGTAGGTCGGGAAGAACCAGCCCTCGAGCCCGATCTGCTGGGGGCGGGCGTCCGGGGCCTTCACCACGCCGATCGAGCGGAACGACGGGTCCTCGGGCAGGAACACCGTCGGCCCGCTGTAGGCCACGTCGCCGTTTCCGTCCCTGATCGTGATGACGGGGGCGTAGCCGTGGCCGATCAGGAAGACGCCGGTGTCGCCGATCGTCAGCGGATGGTTGACGCGCAGGTCGTACTCCTCCGGCTCCCCACCATCCTCGGCGTACCGCACGTGCGACACGAACTTGCGGGCCTGGCCCTGCGCGGGGCCAGAGGTCATCCACTCGACGTCGAAGTCCTCGATGTCGAGGTAGAAGTCGTCGAGGTCCTCCTCACCGAACAGACTGCCCGGGTTGAAGTCGTCGTAGGAGGTCAGGTCGTTCGACATGCCGTTGCCCACCACGACGATCATCCCGCCCTGGTAGCCGAACAGGCTGCCGATCGCGAACCCGGCCATCACCACCAGCACCGACACGTGGAACAGCAGGTTCCCTGCCTCCCGCAACTGGCCGCGCTCTGCCGAGACGGAGTCGGCGTCCGGGTCGGTGCGGCGGATCCGCTGGCCTGCGAGCAGGGCGCGGGCGCGCGCGAGCACCTGGTCAGGCGTCTCGTCGGTGCGGTACGTCGCATGGTCGGGCAACCGGTCGAGACGGCGTGGGGTCGCGGGCGGCTGGGAGCGGAGCGCCTTGGCGTACACCGCGATCCGCGGCACGAAGCATCCGATCAGCGAGATCGTCAGGAGCAGGTAGATCGCGGCGAACCACGGGGTGCCGTACACGTCGAACAGCCCGAGCCGCTCGTACACCGGCGTCAGGTCGGGGTGCGCGTCCTGCCACTGTGACGCCTTGAGCGAGTCGACCTCCTCCTGCGGGATCACCGAGCCGGGGATCGCCGCCAGCGCGAGCAGGAGCAGCAGGACCAGCGCCGTCCGCATCGAGGTGAGCTGACGCCAGCACCAGCGCAGCAGCTCGACGAAGGTGAGCTCTCCGGGGCGGCGAGCCGCCGGTCGTTCCCGGGTCTCCACGGCCATCAGACGCTGGTCTCGAAGTCGAGGACCAGCTGCAGCTGCAGCCACGACACGATCTCGGCCCACCAGCCCGTGACGAGCAGCAGCCCGACGCCGACCATCATCAGCCCGCCCAGCCGCATGATCAGCAGCTGGTGGCGCCGGATCGCCGCGAACGCACCCAGGGTCTTTCGGAAGGCGATCGCGGCGATGACGAACGGCAGCCCCAGTCCGAGGGCGTAGAACACCGACAGCAGCGCGCCGCGGGCGGCGGTGCCCTCGTTGATCGAGAGGGTGGAGATCACCGCCAGGGTCGGTCCCATGCACGGCGTCCAGCCGAGGCCGAAGAGCACGCCGAGGAGCGGGGCTGCCGCGAGCCCGACCGCCGGCACCCGGTGCACCCGCACGTCTCGCTGCAGCCACGGCACGACGCCTGCGAAGACGAGTCCCAGCAGGATCGTCATCACTCCGAGCACCACGGTGATCTCCCGCTGCCAGGTGATCAGCCAGGCCCCCAGCGCTCCGGACACGCTGCCGAGCGCCACGAAGACGGCGGTGAAGCCGAGCACGAAGAGCAACGAGCCCGCGAGCATCCGGCCCCGCCGGGCGCTCTCGAGGTCGGCGGCAGACAGGCCGGTGGCGTAGGAGAGGTAGCCCGGCAGCAACGGGATCACGCACGGGGAGAAGAAGGACACCAGCCCGGCGACCAGGGCCACCGGGATCGCCAGCGCAAGTGAGCCGGACCCGGCAGTGGTCTCGAACCACTCACCCATCGGCGGTCTCTCCGAGCACGTCCTCGACCACTTGCACGAGGGTCGTGCTCGAGGGCAGCTTGCCCAGGATCGACGCCGCCACGCGGCCCTCGGCGTCGAGCACGACGAACGACGGGATCGAGTTGGGGGCGAGGACTCCCCTGAACGCGAGCATCTCCTTGCCGTCCGGCGAGAAGTACGACGGGTACGGGATCCCGTTGGTGCGCACGAACGCCTGGGCCGTCTCGGGTGACGGGTCCCGTCGGTTGATTCCCACGAACGCGGCGGCGTCACCGAGCTCCTCCGCCGCCGCGACGACGTCGGGTACCTCCTCCCGGCACGGCGGGCACCACGCACCCCAGACCACGACCACGACCGGCTTGCCTCGGAAGTCCTGCAGGTCGATGGTGCGCCCCTCGAGGTCCTCACCGACGAGCTCGACCGGCTGCTCGCGCTCGCTCACCGCGCGCTGCACCACCTGCCCCTCGCCGGTGACGTACCCCTTCTCACCGGTGCCGTCGAGGCCCGAGCAGCCCGACAGCACCAGCAGCCCTGCGAGCAGGGCCAGCACGGTCCTGGTCACGGCCGGTTCTCCTCCGGCGCCCCACCGGCCGAGAACGGGGACTGCTTGTCACGCGTCGGGATCAGGTCGCCCGCAGGCTCGGAGTAGGACAGCTTCGTCAGCCGGTCGTCGCTGAAGTGGAGGCTGGTGAGCGAGCAGAGCGTGCACTGCCGCTTGCGCGGGTCGTGCAGGTACGAGCGCTTCTCCACGTGCAGCCGGGTCGTCCAGATCGGCAGCTGGTGCGACACGACCGCGGCCTCGTGACCGCGGGCAGCGTCGCGGGCGTCGTGGACCGCCGCCATCATCCGGGTCGCGATCTCGGCGTACGGCTCACCCCACGACGGCCTGAACGGGTTCCAGAGGTACCGCCAGGTGCGGGGGTTCAGCAGCGTCCTGGCTCCGGCTCCGAACCCTTCGCCCTCGAACTTGTTCTCGGACTCGATCACCCGCTCATCGACGACGACCTCGAGGTCGCGGGCTGTCGCCAGCGGGGCAGCCGTCTCCTGCGCGCGCTCGAGGGGGGAGGCGACGATGTGAGTGATGTCGCGGTCGCCGACGACGTCCGCGACCCGCTGCGCCATCGCGCGTCCGAGCTCGGAGAGGTGGAAGCCCGACATCCGGCCGTAGAGCACGCCGGAGGGGTTGTGGACCTCGCCGTGCCGGATCAGGTGGACGATCGTCTCGGTCATGGTCGACTCACGCCCCGGCCGCGGCGGCTGCAGCCCGGGCCGCGCCCGGCAGCGCGTCGAGCACCGTCTGCACCGCTCGGTCATCGTGTGCCGAGGAGAGGAACCAGCCCTCGTACGCCGAGGGCGGCAGATGCACACCGGCGTCGAGCATCGCGTGGAAGAACGCGGCGTACGCGCCTGCGTCCTGGGACGAGGCGTCGGCGAAGTCGCGAACCGGTCGGTCGGTGAAGAACACCGAGAACATCGTCCCGGCGGACTGGATGCCGTGCGGCACCCCTGCCCCGCCGAGGGCCTCGGACGCGGCCGTCTTCAGCACCTCGCCGGTCTTGGTGAGGTGGTCGTAGACGCCGTCGTCCGCCAGCCGCAGGGTCGCGAGCCCGGCGGTGGTGGCGATCGGGTTCCCCGACAGGGTGCCCGCCTGGTAGACCGGTCCCTCCGGGGCGAGCTGCCGCATCACGTCGGCGCGGCCGCCGAACGCCGCAGCCGGGAACCCGCCGCCCATCACCTTGCCGAAGGTCATCAGGTCCGGGCGCCAGCCCTCGACGGCGCCGTCGATCCCCCACTGCCCGTGCTTGCTCGCGCGGAACCCGGTCATCACCTCGTCGGACACGAACAGCGCACCGTGCTCGCGGCAGGTGCGAGCCAGGAACTCGTTGAACCCGGGCTCGGGCTCGATCACGCCCATGTTGCCCGGCGCTGCCTCGGTGATCAGGCAGGCGATCCGGTCACCGTGGACGGCGAACGCCTCGGTCACCGCGGCGCGGTCGTGGTAGGGCAGCACGAGCGTCAGGGAGGTCGCGGACTCGGGCACGCCCGGGGTGCCGGGGATCGCCAGCGTCGCGGGTCCGGACCCGGCCGCGGCGAGCAGCGCATCGACATGCCCGTGGTAGCAGCCGGCAAACTTCACGACCATGTCGCGGCCGGTGAACCCGCGCGCCAGCCGGATCGCCGACATCGTCGCCTCGGTGCCGGTGGAGACGAACCGGACCATGTCGACCGGCGTACGGGCGACGATCTCCTCGGCGAGCTCGGTCTCCTGCTCGGTCGGGGCGCCGAACGACGTACCGCGGGTGACCGCTGCGGCGACGGCCGCCTGCACCTCCGGGTGGGCGTGGCCGAGCAGCATCGGGCCCCACGAGCAGATCAGGTCGACGTACTCGTTGCCGTCGACGTCGGTCAGCCAGGCGCCGCGGGCGGACCGGATGAACCGCGGGGTGCCACCGACCGCCGAGAACGCGCGTACCGGTGAGTTCACGCCGCCCGGGGTCACCGCACGGGCCCGGCCGATCAGGGCCTCGGAACGTTCGGTCGGCGTGGTGCGGTCGGGGCTCACGCGGCCCATTGTCGCGGAGGCACCCCAACGGGCAGGAATCGGGACCGGGAACGCTGGTCGTCCGGCGCGGCCCGCCTGGTTCACAGAATTGTCACGCCTGGGGCTGGCCGAGACCCCGGGGGTCCGGGTTACCGTGGAGAGGCAGGACCTACCGACGCGTAACTCGGGGCTACCGGGGTCGTTGAGGAAGATGTCCCCGTGCAGAGGGAGCACGGCTACGGGACGCGTTCCACAGGAAGTTCGAGAACCATGGCAGCATCGCGATCCGGTCGTTTCCAGAAGGTCACGACACTGCTGCCGCTCGCGCTGCTCTCTGCGGCGGTGACCGCGTCCTTGACCGGTGTCGGCGTGACCAGCGCGACTGCCGAGCCCGACCGGCCGGCCACGCTCCCCGACGGCACCTCCATGCCCGGCGCGGAGATCGCGGTCCCCGCCAGCGTCAGCAGCCCGGACGACCCACGCCGTGAGGTGGACGGCGCTCTCGACCGGGCGGTCGCCACGGCGTCCGCCTCGGGCATCCCCGCCGCTGCCCTGGCCGCCTACCAGCGGGCCGAGACCGTCATCAACGCTGCCGACAAGTCGTGCCACCTCTCCTGGCAGCTGCTTGCGGCGATCGGCCGGGTCGAGTCCGACCACGGCCGGTTCGGCGGCAACACGCTCGACGACGAGGGGCTCGCGACGCCCGGCATCTACGGCATCGCCCTCAACGGCAAGAACGGCACCCAGGCGATCTCCGACACCGACGCCGGCCAGTACGACTCCGATTCGCGCTGGGACCGCGCGGTCGGCCCGATGCAGTTCATCCCGTCCACCTGGTCGGTCGTCGGGGTCGACGGCGACAACGACGGCAAGCGCAACCCGCAGGACATCGACGACGCCGCCCTGGCGAGCGCCGTCTACCTGTGCTCCGGGAAGGACGACCTGTCCACCGAGAAGGGACAACGGGCAGCGGTCTACCGCTACAACCACAGCGACGAGTACGTCGACCTGGTGCTCGCGTTCATGAAGGCCTACCTCGAGGGCGACTTCACCTCGGTCCCGAACGGCGTCACGAGCGTCGGCAGCTTCACCCCGTCCGCCACCGGACCGGGCTCGTCGCAGGGCAGCGGCGGCAAGGGTGACGGAGGCAAGGACTCCAACCTCTCCGACCCCGGCGGCAGCGGCGGATCGGGCAACGGCGGCAGCGGTGGCGGCGGCAACGGTGGCGGCAACCCCGGTGGCGGTGGCGGCGGTGGCACCACCACGCCCACCCCTGCCGATGTCCCCGACATCCCGCTCCCGCCGGTCGAGGACGTCCTCACCGAGGGGGAGGCCACCATCCAGTGCCTCGCCGAGCGCGGCGTCGACAGCGTCCTGGACCTCAACCCGCTCCAGCTGCTCGAGTTCAACGCCTGCATGGACAACCTCGGCTTCTGACGACCGTCTGAGCCGGGGGTTCGAGGCGAGGAGCGCCAGCGACGAGCCTCGAAACCCCCGGAGGCACGAATCAGCGGATCAGGCGAGCGGCTTCGGAGGCCCAGTAGGTGAGGATGACGTCGGCGCCGGCTCGGTGGATCGAGGTGAGGGTCTCGAGGATGGCGGCCTCGCGATCGATCCAACCGTGGGCGGCGGCGGCCTCGAGCATGGAGTACTCGCCCGAGACGTTGTACGCCGCGACCGGGACCGGGACCGCGTCGCGGACCGCCCGCACCACGTCGAGGTAGCCGAGGGCGGGCTTGACCATCACGACGTCGGCACCCTCGGCGACGTCGAGCACCGCCTCGCGGACGCCCTCGCGCGCGTTCGCCGGGTCCTGCTGGTAGGTACGCCGGTCACCCTCGAGCGAGGAGTCCACCGCCTCACGGAAGGGGCCGAAGAAGGCCGAGGCGTACTTCGCGGAGTAGGCGAGGATCGAGACCTCGACGTGGCCGGCGGCGTCGAGCGCCTCCCGCACCGCGCGCACCTGCCCGTCCATCATCCCGCTCGGGCCGACCATGTCGATGCCCGCCGCGGCCTGGGCGAGTGCCATCTCGGCGTACCGCTGCAGCGTCTGGTCGTTGTCGACCCGGCCGTCGGTGCCGAGCACACCGCAGTGTCCGTGGTCGGTGAACTCGTCGAGGCACAGGTCGCTCATCACCGTCAGCGCATCGCCGACCTCGGCCACCACGTCGGTGATGGCGAGGTTGAGGATCCCCGACGGGTCGGTGGCGCCGGTCCCGATCGCGTCCTTCTCGGCGGGGATGCCGAAGAGCATGACCCCGCCGAGCCCGAGCTCGGCCGCCTCGGCCACCGCCTTCAGCAGGCTGCTGCGCGTGTGCTGCACCACCCCCGGCATCGACCCGATCGGGCGCGGCTCGCTGAGGCCCTCACGCACGAACACGGGCAGCACCAGCTGCCGCGGCGCGACCGCGGTCTCGGCCACCAGCCGACGCATCGCAGCCGTCGTCCGCAGCCGGCGCGGGCGCACCAGCGGCAGGCTGAGCGGGTCGCCGGGCTGGGTCACGACCAGGTCACCGTGAGCTCGAGCCGGTCGCGCGGCGGCGGGACCTGCGTGCGGCGCTGGATCGCTCCGACGGCTTGGTGACCTCCTGCCCGGCCTCCAGCATCGCTGCCCGGCGGCTGGCGCCGAAGTCCGCGAGCGCATCCACGAGCAGCTCGACGTCCGGCTTGCTGGCCATCACGTCCACCCGCAGTCCGTGGTCCTCGGCGGTCTTGGCCGTGGCCGGCCCGATCACGGCGATCACCGTGGACGGGTGCGGCTTGCCGGCGATGCCGACCAGGTTGCGCACGGTCGAGGACGACGTGAAGACCACGGCGTCGAACTTCCCGGTCTTGATGGCGTCGCGGGTGGGCGCCGGCGGCGGCGTCGCCCGCACGGTGCGGTACGCCGTGACGTCGTCGCACTCCCAGCCCAGGTCGATCAGGCCCGCCACGAGGTTCTCGGTGGCGATGTCGGCGCGAGGCAGGAACACCCGGTTGATCGGGTCGAGGACGTCGTCGTACGGCGGCCACTCGGCCAGCAGCCCGGCGGCGGACTGCTCACCGGTGGGCACCAGGTCGGCCCGCAGGCCCCAGGCCGCGATCGCCTCGGCGGTCTTGTCGCCGACCGCGGCGATCTTCAGACCGGAGAACGCCCGCGCGTCGAGCCCGTACTCCTCGAACTTCTCACGCACCGCCCGCACGGCGTTGACCGAGGTGAACGCGATCCACTCGTAGCGGCCCTCGACCAGGCCGCGGACGGCCTTGTCCATCTGCTGCGGGTTGCGGGGCGGCTCGACCGAGATGGTCGGCACCTCCTCGGGCACCGCGCCGTGACCGCGCAGCCGGTTCGTCAGGGAGGCAGCCTGCTCCTTGGTGCGAGGCACCAGCACCCGCCACCCGAACAGCGGCTTGGTCTCGAACCACGACAGCGTCTCGCGCAGGTCGACGACCGGGCCCACCACGGTGACGGCGGGCGGCTCCATGCGGGCCGCGCGCGCGTCCTCGGCGATGTGCTCGAGGGTGGAGGTGACCGTGCTCTGCTCGGTCGTGGTCCCGACCCGGGTCATGGCGACCGGGGTGTCCGCAGGCCGACCCGCGTCAACCAGCGCATCGGCGATCTCGCTGATGGCGCCGACCGCGCTCAGCAGCACCAGCGTGCGGTCGTCGGCGTACCGCGCCCAGTCGACGGAGCCTCCGCAGGTCACGACGGTGACCTCACGGTTCTCCTTGGTGGTCAGCGGGATGCCGGCGTACGCCGGGACAGCTCCGACCGACGAGACACCCGGGACGATCTCGAACCCGACGCCCGCCTTGACACAGGCCTGCGCCTCCTCGGGTCCGGACGCGTAGAGGAACGGGTCGCCGGCCATGAGCCGCACGACGCGCTGCTTCTTGCCGTGCTTGACGACCACCTTCGCGCGAGCGGCGTGGGTCAGCGGCTGTCCGTCCTCACCGAAACCGCCGTCGACGAACACCGGCCCGGTCGGGCCGGGCGTCTCGGGCGGCTCGGCGGTCTCGGCGTCGGCCTGGGGCAGGCCGAGCAGCCGGCGCGCCATCGGCTCGTGCTCGGGCATCTCGGTGACGATCACCTCCGCCTGCCGAAGCAGGTCGACGGCGCGCACCGTGAGCAGGTCGGGATCCCCGGGGCCGCTGCCCACGAAGGACACCCAGCCCGGGGCGGACGTGCCGGAGGACACTGTGGCGGACGAGGCCCCCGAGGGGGTCGTGGTCTTGGCTCGCGTCATGCGTTCTGCCTCTTCGCTGGTGCTGCGGATGTGGTGCTGGTCAGTGGCTGGTCCAGGTCTGCTGCCCCGTCGGCGAGCATCTCCTGCGCCAGCCCGGCGCCGACGCCGGCGGCGTCGGCCGGGTCGCCCGATGCGGACTTCCGCACCGCGAGCGCCCCGTCGTGGGAGAGGGCTACCGCCCGCACCCACAGCTCCTCCCCGTCGTCGCCCTCGACCACCTCGGCCAGGGCTCCGATCGGAGCGGAGCAGCCACCCTCGAGGGTGGCGAGCACGGCCCGTTCGGCGTCGACCGACGCCCGGGTCCGTGAGTCTTCGAGAGTGGCCAGCGCGGCCACCAGCTCGCTGTCGTCGGCCCGGCACTCCACAGCGAGCGCGCCCTGTCCGGGCGCGGGGAGCAGCTGCAGGGGGTCGAGCACCTCTGTCGCCTCGTCGAGTCGGCCGAGCCGGGCCAGTCCCGCGCGCGCGAGCACGACCGCGTCGTACTCACCGTCGCGGACCTTGCCGAGCCGCGTGTCCACGTTGCCACGGATGTCGACGACCTCCAAGCCGAGCCCGAGGGCGTGCAGCTGG
>NZ_DASUTK010000132.1:0-9367 GCF_036374615.1 Nocardioides sp. | reverse complement strand
CCGCGCCGTTCCAGGGGGTCGTGACCATCGCCGTCGAGAAGGGCGACCAGGTCTCCGCCGGCGACACCGTCGCCACCATCGAGGCGATGAAGATGGAAGCCGCCATCACCGCCCCCAAGGCAGGCAAGGTCGCGCGGCTCGCCATCACCGGCACCCAACAGGTCGACGGAGGTGACCTGATCCTGGTGATCGCTTGATCACTGGTTGCCGAGGCCCGCCATCTCGCGGCGGCTCGAGTGCGCAGACCTGACGCGCTGGGTTGGTCCAGATCATCTGCGGTAGTCCCCGACGCTGTGGCTGCCCTTTGCGGCTGCAGGACGACCAATGCGTCGGGGAGTACGACACTTACGTCGACCCCGCACCGCACAGCCGTGAGCCAGCCAGTCAGCTCAGTGGCTGTGAGGGGCCACGATCCGGCCCTCGCTGGCCTGGACGACGACAAAGCCCTGGCCGTTGAAGACGAGCTGGAACGCCTCACCCGAACCGCGTCCGATCAACGCGCTCGCGCCCGCCGTACGCCGCACGGTGGTGGTCAGCGACGTCGACCAGGCGATCGCAGCCTGGATGTCGGCGTACGTGGGGGCGTCGACGTCGAGAACCACGGGCGTGCCGTGCGAGGTGATCGCAACCGTCCCGGTGCCGGTGAAAGTCGTGTTGAAGATGCCGCCGGCCATCATCGACGCACCTTCGACCTTCTTGATGTCCCAGGTGAGCGCGGGGTCGAAGGCGAGCACGTTGCTGCCATTGACGGTGAGAGCGTCGTTCTCGAGGTTCACCAGGTGGATCTCCATGGCGTCGTCGGCGAAGAAGACGTCACCTCGACCGGACACATTCATCAGCGGCACGCCTTCGCCGGTGAACGCCTTCTTGAAGAGCTTTCCCATGCCGCCGGCACCCTGGTAGGCGAAATCGACCTGGCCTTGGTAGGCGACCATGGCTCCCTGCCGCGCCATCACCTCCCCGTCGAGCGCGACTCGCAGCATGCGGGGGTTCTGCAACGTGAAGCGGTCGGTCGTGGCCGACTCGATGTTCGTGCCGAACAGCTCGCTGCGCATGAGTCTCCTTCGATTGCTGTGTCCTTGGTGGGGCTACGCGAATCCTGGGGTTCTGCCCGCTGCCGCGCGTACTGGGGGCACACTACGGGTGTGTCTGCGCAGCCGACGCCCGCCGATGCCGAGGCCGCCGCGCGTACGGTTCTCGCCCTCGCGCAGCGCCACAGCAGCGAGCTGCTCGGCGGCACCGCGGCAGCGGCGCTCGAGCAGGCGGCTGGCCTGCTCGCAGTTTTGGAGCTCGCGGGCCGGCGGGTTCCTGCGGCCGCCGCCTGGCGGTTCGGGGTGGCGCACCACCAGCGCGGCGAGTTCAGCCAGGCGGTTGCATGGTTCGCCGCCGCGGCCACCACCGACGCGGACCCGGTCGACCGTGCCCGATTGCTCGCGGCTCACGCGTCGGCACGGTGGGCACAGGGCGACGCCCAGCGCAGTCGGCAGTTGGCCGACGACGCGCTCGTGGCCGCCCGCGACGCTGGGGACGACGCGGCACTCGCAGCCGCCTGGGTCTCGCAGGCCCTGGTCTGCGCGCTCGAGGGTGACCGTGCCGCCAACCAGCACGCCTACCAACGGGCGCTCGCCCACGCGACCGCCGCCGACGACGTGATCACCCTGGTCCGTGTGCACAACAACCTGGGGTCGATGCACAACGAGGAGGGGCGGTACGACGCAGCGCTGCGCCATCTCGACCAGTCGATCACCATCGCCGAGCGGGGCGGCGCCGGGCTGGTCGGGCCGCTGGCGAACATCAACCGCGCCGAGGCGCTGCTCGGGCTGGGGCGGCTCGACGAGGCGCTGACCGAGGTGGAGCCGGCGCGGGAGGTGTTCCGGGCGGCGGGGTCGCCGATGCTCGCCTTCGCGCTGTCGATCGAGGGCGACGCACAACGGATCCGTGGCAATGCCGCCCGCGCCCAGGCGGCCTACCGCGAGGCGGTGGAGCGGGCGGAGAGCACCGGGAACGCGCAGGTGCTGGTCTCGGCGCTCGCCGGGCTGGCCCGCGCCACGGTCGCCGACGACCCGGCCGCTGCGACCGCCTTCGCCAAGCGGGCCGTCGACGAGCCCGCCGCCCTCGGCGACGTACGCGCCATCCAGGCCGCCGGCTGGGTGGCGCTGGCCCAGCACGAGCTCGAGTCAGCTGAGTCGTGGGCGCAGCGCGCGGCCGCGGAGGCGGGGCGGCGCCACGACCTGCCCGAGCTCGCCGACGCGCTGGAGCTCCGAGCGCTGGCCCGGTGGACCGCCACCGGACGTCCCGACGAGGCGATGCCGCTGCTCGCCGAGGCCGCCGAGATCTGGCTCGAGACCGGCAGCGCGATCCGGTCCGCGGTGTCCCGCGTGCTGACCGCGCGGCTGACCGGCGACCGCGGCGCCGAGGAGCTGGGGCGGCAAGCGCTGCACGCGCTCGGCGTCCGCGCCGACGCCTACGTGATCGCCGGCCCGCTGCGCGAGATCGGCATGGCCACGGCCCCGGCGGTTGCCGTGCGCACGCTCGGCAGCTTCGCGGTCGTCGTCGAGGGCGTGACAGTGCGGACCTCGGACTGGCCGTCGAGGAAGAGCCGCGAGCTCGTGCAGGTGCTGGCGGCCCGCCGGGGGCGGGCCATGAGCCGCACCGCACTCGCAGAGCTGCTGTGGCCCGGCGTCCGCGACACGTCTGGCCGGCTGTCGGTCGCGCTGTCGACGGCACGGGCGGTGCTCGATCCCGGACGCCGGCACGACCCCGACACCTACCTCGCGTCCGACCGTAGCCAGGCGCGGCTGGATCCGGACACGGTCAGCATCGATGTGGTCGAGTTCGACCGGCTGGGTCGGGCCGCGCTGGACGCCGCGCGTTCGGGAGCGGCGGACGCCGTACCCCTCCTGCAGGCCGCGGCCTCGCTCCATCCCGCGCCCTTCCTCGACGACGAGACGCACGGCGACTGGGCGGAGGAGGTCCGCGACGACCTGCTGCGGCTGTCGGTCGAGGTCAAGCGCACCCTCGCGGCGCGGCTGGCCGCAGGTCCCGATCCGGGGCGAGCGGTCCCCTGGTTGATGGCGGTGCTGGCCGACGACCCGTACGACGAGCCGGCGCACGTCGACCTGGTCCGGCTGCTCGCGCGCACCCGCCGGCACGGCGAGGCCCGGCGGGCCTACCGGGCCTACGCGGCCCGGATGGCCGACATCGCGGTGCAGCCGCGGCCGGAGGCTGAGCTCCTCGACCGCTAGACGACCTGTCACGGGTGCCGGGCGGACACGCCCGTTCGGGCGTCCGCGGTTGGTCCCCCGTCCTCCCGCGGACGCCCGTCACTCGCGGCCTGGCCGGCGATCGTCCCCCTGCCGATCGCGGTGCCCGAGCTGCGCAAGCCACCTTGGGGCAGCGCCCTTCGAGAAACCTTCGAGCGCCCAGCGTCGCGTGCGGCGGTGGGTCAGGGGGTAGCCGCCTCGAGTGGTAGCGCCACCGGCATCGGACCCACCTCGACGGTGCTGGTCCGGCGCGGTCGCTCGATCCGAGCGGTGACCGGGCCCGGGCTCAGGCTCCTCTCGGTCCGCGGGTCCCAGGTCAGGACGTGGCGCCACAACCACAGCGTCGTGGACCCGTCCCGCTTCTGCGTCACGCAGGACCTCACGTCGCTGGGCGCGTCCACCCGCAGCTGTCGCGGTGTCGTCGTGTAGGGCCCGCCCGGGTCGCGGAGTGCCCGCAGCATCGCGGTCAACGGCTTCACGACCGGCTTGGGGGTCCACGTCGTGTCGGGGTCGCCCGCGACGGACTGCACCTCCCACAGCCCGTAGTTGGACTCGGTGACCCGGTTGGTCGGGTCGGGGTCATCGAGGAACTCGTACCGCATGACCTGCCAACCATGGTTGGCGAAGTCGAGCACGGCCTGGCAGTCGTACGACGCGGCCGCGTCCTTGCTGATCGGCCTCGCGCCACCGACCCGCGACCCCCTGGTCCCGCCGAGGCTGTTGGTGTAGCCCCACTCGGAGAACTTGATCGGATAGCCGTCACCGAAGGCGTCGTACACCATCTGCACCCGCTCGGCGCGCTTGGCGTCGGGGACGGAGGCGGCCGGGTAGTTGTGGACGGAGCACACGTCCATGTAGTCGGCGATCCCGGCGTCGGCGAGCTGCTTCCAGTGGGCCCCGCCCGATGCCGCCAGCCGGACGTCGTGCATGGAGGGTCCCAGGATCGTGACGTGGTCCAGCTCGGGGTGCGATCGCACGGCGTCGTGGATCCAGCGCTGCCGGTCCAGGCACGGGCCGACCCAGCCGCTTCCCTCGTTGGGCTCGTTGACTCCCTCGACGGAGCCGATCACCTCCGGGTTGTTGGCCGCCATGTGGGCGATCTTCTGCTCGATCTCAGACCTGCCGGTGGCCATCGTGGCGACGATGGCGTTCCACTTCACGCCGTACTGTCGGGCCCCGGCGATCGCCGCGCTGAAGCTGCGCAGTTTCGGTGGATACATCGATCGCATCTGGGCGATGGCCATCTGCCCGTAGCGCTCCATGACCTCGGCCTGGTGCTGGTAGACGGTGGTCTGGAAGTTGACGTGCTGACACACGCCGTACCCCTCGTGGACAACCTGCGACGGCAACGGCGTCACCCACGGCAGACCGGGCTCTCGAGCGACCGCCGGCACCAGCGCGGCGGCACTCGCGGCAACCGGAGCAGCGACCACGGCGCGTCGGCTCATCGTCCGTGCGCGGGAGATCCCTCCCGGTCCGTTCCCCCGCCTCTTGTGCTTGCCAGCGACCTCTCCCATAGGAGCCTCTCCCTCATCTCGCGGTTGAGAGCTCCCCCGTGACCGGTCGAGTGTCCCCGCCCCGAGCCCGCACCTCAGGGATGGCGGACAGAACCTCGAAGTTCCGTTCGCCTACGTCGGAAGCGACGTCCACCAGCCGTGAGCTCGGAGCCCTCAACGGCTCCGCCCCCTCCATCTCTCGCGGCACGGGGTGACCAGACGCTCATCGGCAGTCAACACGTCCTCCCACGGCCCGTGCAACCCGACCGGCCGCACGCGGACTCGACTTCCGCCGGTTTGCGACGGCCCGCCAGACCTCCCCTGGTTCCCGGCCCGCTGCGCGCCGCCCGGGGCCTAGCATGATCAGGTGCACGACGCGCGAGCCGCCGAGATTGCGCTCAACCGGGCGTTGTGGACGGTGATGAACGAACGTTTCACCGATGCTGCCGCCGAGGCGATGTGGTCCCGACCGGACGTCGTGTGGGGCATGTTCGCGGTCGCGGAGCGAGACCTCGACGTCCTCGGACAGGTGCGTGGTCTCGACGTGGTGGAGCTGGCATGCGGCACCGCCTACGTCTCGGCGTGGCTGACCCGTGCCGGCGCGAACACGGTGGCCGTCGACTTCTCCATCGAACAGCTCGGCACCGCCCGGAGGCTCCAACGTCGCCTCGGACCAGTGTTTCCGCTGATCCAAGGAGACGGCGAGCGGGTTCCGGTGGCGAGCGATCGCTTCGACCTCGTCGTGAGTGAGCACGGCGTCGCCGCGTGGTGCGATCCCGAGCGGTGGCTGCCGGAGGCAGCACGGCTCCTGCGGCCGGGTGGCCGGTTGGTATTTCTCACCAACAGCCTCCTGTCCGCACTGTGCGTCCCCACCGAGGAGGGAGTCGCCGAGGAACGCCTCGTGCGTGCCCAGCGAGCGGCCTACCGAGTGCGCTGGCCGGGAGGCGGGATCGAATTCCATCCCTCGCACGGGGACTGGGTGCGGCTCCTGCGCGCCGCGGGATTCGCGGTCGAGGCTCTCCATGAGGTCTACGCTCCGCCGGAGAGCGAGAACCATCCGTTCTACGAGATCGTGTCGAGCACGTGGGCAGCCAGGTGGCCGGCCGAGGAGCTCTGGGTGGCCAGGCGCGTCGTTGACGGGGACTGACCGGTCCCGCGGACGCGCGGGCAGTTCTGCCGGCAGGCACGTGTCGCACTTTGCGAGGCTTCGATGGCGCGACTCACCCTCAGTGGGTGATGCCCAGGACCGAGGAGGAGCGCACCGTGGTCGGTGATGCCACTGTCCACCCAGCAGCGTGACCTCGGCACCGCGCTCGCACGAGAGGCGCGAACATGAGCCGCAGCGCCGGGCACCGCCCGAGCGGCGCTCGTCAGCTCACTCGCGTGATCAGCGACGGCACCGGACGCTCGGACGGCGAGGTCGTGGTCCTCGCCACCGCGGCCGCGACCATTGCCGTCTCCGTGGCCGCCTGGCGAGTCATCGCCTGGGCGGTCGACGCCGTGACGGACGTGGACCTCTGGCCGGATCTGCCGGGACGGGGCCACGGGTAACACGGAACCGGAGATGCGGCGGTACTCCTTGAACCGCCCGTTGGAGCCGTTCTGCCTGGGCAGGTACTCGAGCCCGGTCACGTCGTAGACACCGTGGAGGTCGAGCGTGAGGGTGTGAGGGAAGTCGGCCACCGCTCCGTCGTAATGCGTGTGCCCAGATCGTCGAGGGGTCGCCGTCGATCGCGTTCCTCGCGGCGCCCGTCCTCGGGGACCGTCTCCTCCCACGGATCGATGATCGAATCCGTCATCGAGCCATGCGGCCCGCATCCCGGCCGAAGGGGGCTGCGAGCCCTACATTGCTCGTATGGCTGACATCGTGCTGGGCCTCCTCGCCATCCTCGCCGGCGGAATCATGCTCTTCGCCGGCCAGTTCGTGCTGCGGCTCGTGCTTCCTATCTGGGGCTTCTTCGCCGGATTCGCGTTCGGCGCCGGACTGGTCGCCGGGCTCGCCGATGAGCGCTTCCTCGGCACCGTGCTCGGCTGGGTCCTGGGCCTGGTCTTCGCCGTGCTGTTCGCGATCTTCGCGTACCTCTACTTCGCCGTCGCGGTGATTCTCGCCATGACGGCGTTCGGCTTCGCCATCGGCTCCGGCCTCGTGGTCGCCCTCGGGATCGACTGGAGCTGGCTGGCCATCCTGGTCGGCGTCGCCGTCGCCGCGATCATCGGCCTGGCGTCGGTCGTCGGAAACATGCCGATGATCGTGCTCGTTGTCTTCAGCTCCATCGCCGGAGCGATCGGTGTGGTCGCCGGCCTGATGCTGCTGACGGGCTCGCTCGACTCCGCCGACTTCACCCGGAGCGCGTTCACCGGCAAGGTCGAGGACAGCTGGGGCTGGTACCTGGCGCTGGTGTTGCTGGCCGTCCTCGGAGTCGTCGCCCAGGCCATGCAGCGGGCCATCATGCGCCGTACCGTGCAGGAAGTCTGGTACGCCGAGCAAAGCTGACCTGGCTGTCGCCGTCGGCTGCACGCTCGTTGCTCGCGCCGTCCTTATCAGTGTTGGAACATGCTGTCCCGGCGGGCGAAGGTGCCGGGCGTCTCTCCGTGGGCGCGGCGGAACGCGCGATTGAACGCCGCCTCGGACCGGTAGCCGACCCGCTCGGCCACCCTGGCGAGGGGAAGGCGCTCCTCGCGTACCAGCCGGGCTGCCACGTCCATCCGCCACGTCGTCACGTAGGCCATCGGTGGCTCCCCGATCAGGTCGGAGAACCGCGCCGCGAAAGCCGACCGCGACATGCCGGCCTTCCGCGCCAGGGACTCGAGGCTCCACGGGGCGCCCGGCTCGCTGTGGAAAGCGGCGAGGGCCCGGCCGAGCTGTGGGTCCCGCAGGCCGGTCACCCAACCCCGGTCGGGAGTTCTGGACTCCAGCCAGTCGCGGACTGCGTGGACGACGAGGATGTCGGCGAGACGTGCGGTGACGACGTCGCTGCCGGGTCTGGGGCTGCGCGACTCGGCGCCGATGACGTCGAAGGCAGCGCGCACCCACGCGGCCTCGTCCCCTCGACCGGCGGGCAGCACGGGCGGCAGACCCCGGATCAGCCTGGCCACGCCGAGCCCGGTGAAGCTGACGGCTCCGCACACCAGCCCTGTGACCGGGCCCGGCCCAGGTACTCGGATCCGTTCGTGGCGCTCGCTGAGCTCCTCGCGAGGCAGGTCGAACAGCGGGGTCGTGGCGCTGCCAGGGCTGTCGAGGATCGCGTGCCCGGTGCCGTGCGGGACGAGCACGACGTCGCCAGCGACCATCGGTGTGGTCTCCCCCTCGACCTCGAGGACGAGCTCACCGCGGGTGACGAGGTGGAACACGAGCGTTCCGGGCATCGCCGGCATCTCGATCCCCCACGGAGCAGCGAGCTCGGAGACGGCGTAGAAGACCCCGGTCATCCCGAAGTCGTGCAGCGTCTCGGTGAGCACGTCGTGGTCCATATCGCCAGTGTGCAGGGCGGTGGACGATCGAGCAAGAGCCATGGTCTTTGTGGCATTGAACGTCCACGTCCTGAGCCGCACGCTGGGACCAGCCCGGAGCCGTTCCGGGCCTGGACGCAGGAGGAGAGATGAAGGTTCTGGTGGTAGGAGCAAGCAGGGGAACGGGCGCCGCGGTCGTTGCCGAGCTGGCACGGCGCGGGCACCTGGTGACCGCCTTCGCCCGCAGCGCGGGGCGTGACGGCCAGGGCCATGAGGAGGTTCGTTACGTCGCCGGTGACGTGCTGGACCCGGACGAGCTCCGCAAGGCGATGGTCGGCCAGGACGCCGTCGCGGTGACCCTCGGCATCCCGGACAACCCGTTCCGCGTCCGGCTGACCCGCCGCGCTTCGTCGCCGCTGGACATCCGTTCCCGCGGCACTCGTGCCGTCATCGACGCGATGATCGAGCACGGCGTCCCGCGACTGGTCGTGCAGTCGACCTACGGCATCGGGGAGACCTACGCACAGCTGCCGATCAGCCTGAAGCTGTTCTTCACGCTCGCGATCCGGCCGCAGGTCAAGGACCAGGAGCGCCAGGAGCAGCTGGTTCGCGAGAGCAGTCTGGCTTGGACGATCGTCCGGCCGGTGCTGCTGAACGACGAGCCGACGACGTCCCCGGCGCACGTCGGCATGGACGACCGCGTTCCGACGATGAGTGTCTCGCGGCGGCAGGTGGCCGAGGTGACGGCTGACGAACTCGAGAGCGGAGAGCGCGCAGGTCGCGTGCTCAGTGTCTCGGCACCGGCCATGCGCTCGCGCTCGACAAGTGCGACGAGGTCAAGCCGGCGCCCGCACGGGGACCAGCGGGCCTAGGGTTCGCTGGTCCACGTATGAGCGCACCCGGTACGCGCTACTCGCGTCGGTGGCGGTGGCGGATCCAGTCCGGGGGCGGGCAGCCCGGCTTGGGTGGTGGCAGGAACTCGGGTTTGCCGTCGGCTGCGAGCCTGACCCGCCAGGGGGTGTGGTGGATGGTGCGGTGATGGTGCCCGCACACCAGCACCAGGTTCTCCAGCGCTGTGGGGCCGCCGTTGATCCAGTGGCGGATGTGGTGGGCGTGGCCCATCACCGGTGGCCGGATGCAGCCGGGGAAGGCGCAGTG
>NZ_DASUTK010000131.1:0-3824 GCF_036374615.1 Nocardioides sp. | reverse complement strand
CTCGGGAGATCGCCTACGACCAGGTCGCCAAGGCGCTGGTCCAGATCGAGTTCAACCGCAAGAAGGAGGGTGACGACTGATGGACATCGACCTGAGCATCCTGCGCTCGCTGGAGCGCGAGAAGGAGATCAGCTTCGACGTGCTCGTCGAGGCGATCGAGCAGGCGCTCCTGACGGCCTACCACAAGACCCCCGGTGCCCAGGAGCACGCGCGGGTCGAGCTCGACCGCAAGACCGGCCACGTCACCGTGCACGCCCGGGAGGTCGACGAGGAGGGCAACGCCCTGCGGGAGTATGACGACACGCCCGAGGGCTTCGGCCGGATCGCGGCCACGACGGCGAAGCAGATCATGCTGCAGCGGCTCCGCGACGCCGAGGACGACATCCGCTACGGCGAGTTCTCCGGCAAGGAGGGCGACATCATCTCGGGCGTCATCCAGCAGGGCCGCAACCCCGACGACGTGATGGTCGACCTCGGCAAGCTCGAGGCGCTGCTTCCCTCGGGTGAGCGGGTCCCCGGTGAGAAGTACACGCACGGCACCCGCATCAAGTGCATCGTCGTGTCGGTCCGCAAGGGAATGCGGGGGCCCCAGATCACGTTGTCCCGCACGCACCCGAACCTGGTGAAGAAGCTTTTCGCGCTCGAGGTGCCGGAGATCGCGGACGGATCGGTCGAGATCGCGGCGATCGCCCGCGAGGCGGGTCACCGGACGAAGATCGCCGTCCATTCCACGGTCCCGGGCGTGAACGCCAAGGGCGCGTGCATCGGGCCGATGGGGCAGCGGGTCCGCAACGTGATGTCGGAGCTGCACGGGGAGAAGATCGACATCGTCGACTGGTCCGAGGACCCGGCCGAGCTGGTCGCGCACGCGCTCTCACCGGCGCAGGTGAGGGCGGTCGAGGTCGTGTCGCACGCGGAGAAGTCGGCGCGGGTCATCGTCCCGGACTTCCAGCTCTCCCTCGCGATCGGCAAGGAAGGACAGAACGCCCGGCTCGCCGCCCGGCTGACCGGCTGGCGGATCGACATCCGGTCCGACGAGGAGCCGCCGGTCGCGCCGTAGCCGGACCGGGCGCACGGCTCGGCGCGACCGTGAGACCTCGCGGTTCGCGGTTCCTGGGCAGGACCGGATAGGGTGGCAGGCGGTGGCCAGCCTTCAGACGTCCCCTGCCCGGACCCCGGTCCGGACCTGCATCGGATGTCGGGAGCGGGCCGCCAAGCGCGAGTTGTTACGGGTCGTCCTCGGCCTCGGAGACAACGGCCAACCGGCCGCCGTCCCCGATCCGGACGGCACGGCACCTGGGCGCGGGGCGCACCTGCATCCCACGACCGCGTGCTACGACCTCGCGGTGCGCAGGCGAGCTTTCGCCCGAGCCCTCCGGGCCGGCGAGGGGCTGACCGGTGCACCGGTGGGGGAGTACCTCGCCGCAGCAGCAAACACAGCAGGAACCCCAGCAGAAACACAGTGACCGACCGACAGAAACTGGAGCAACAGCTCATGAGCACTCGATGAGTACTTCGCGATGAGCCCGCTGTTCGCAGCACAACCACCAACGGTCTGAGAGTCACCCGGATTCGGGTCTCGGGCCAGAAGGAGAAACGTGGCCAAGACCCGAGTTCACGAACTCGCCAAGGAGTTCGGAGTCGAGAGCAAGTTCGTTCTCGAGAAGTTCAAGGAGATGGGGGAGTTCGTCAAGTCGGCGAGCTCGACCGTCGAGCTGCCTGCCGAGATGCGCTTCCGCAAGGAGTACGGCGAGCAGCTGAAGGCGGCCGCCCCCGCGGCTGCCCCCGCGCCCGCTGAGAAGCCGGCAGCCAAGAAGGCGGCGCCCAAGCCGCCCGCGAAGAAAGCCGCGGCCGCCGAGCCGGTCGAGGAGGCCGCGCCCGAGCCGACCCCCGAGCCGGCGCCGGAGCCGACCCCCGAGCCGGCCCAGCCGGCCGCGACCACGACCGAGGAGCCGCCGGCCGAGCCGGAGGCGCCCGCGGCTGCGTCGCCCCGGCCCGCTGCGCCCAAGGCGCCGAAGCCGGCTCCGCGTCCGGTGGGTCGCCCCGGTACTCCGCGTCCCGGCAACAACCCGTTCGCTTCCAGCCAGGGGATGGGCCGTCGCCCGGCGCCCGCGCCGCGCGAGGGTGCCCCGGACGACACCCGTCCGCCGCGCCCGCCGGCCGGTGGCGGTCCCGGCATGCCCCGCCCCAACCCGGCGATGATGCCCAAGTCCCCAGCCGCCTTCGGCAACGGCCCCGGCGGTCGTCAGGCGCCCGCCGGCCCCGGCGGTGGTCGTGGCGCGGGAGGTCCCGGTCGCGGCGGCGGTGCTCCCGCGCGTGGTCGTGGCGGTGCTCCCGGCGGCGGCCCCGGTGCCGGCGCTCCGGGTCGCGGCGGCTTCGGTGGTCCCGGTGGTCGTGGCCGCCCCGGCGGTCGTGGCCAGACGCAGGGCGCGTTCGGACGTCCCGGTGGGCCGTCGCGGCGCGGTCGCAAGTCGAAGCGGGCGCGTCGTCAGGAGTTCGAGGCCATGGAGGCCCCGACGATCGGCGGCGTGCGGGTCCGCAAGGGCAACGGCGAGACGGTGCGTCTCGCCCGCGGGTCCTCGCTGACCGACTTCGCGGAGAAGATCAACGTCGACGCCGCGTCGCTGGTGCAGATGCTGTTCTCGCTCGGCGAGATGGTCACGGCGACCGAGTCCGTCAACGACGAGACGTTCGAGCTGCTCGGTGAGGAGCTCAACTACGTCGTCGAGGTGGTCTCGCCCGAGGACGAGGACCGCGAGCTGCTCGAGTCGTTCGACCTCGAGTTCGGCCTCGACGAGGGCGACGAGTCCGATCTCGCCATCCGGCCGCCGGTCGTGACCGTGATGGGTCACGTCGACCACGGCAAGACCAAGCTGCTCGACGCGCTGCGCAACGCCAACGTGGTCGACAAGGAGGCCGGTGGCATCACCCAGCACATCGGTGCCTACCAGGTCACGACCGATGTCGACGGCAACGAGCGGCGGATCACCTTCATCGACACCCCGGGTCACGAGGCGTTCACCGCCATGCGTGCCCGTGGTGCCCAGGCGACCGACATCGCGATCCTCGTGGTGGCGGCCGACGACGGTGTGATGCCGCAGACCATCGAGGCGCTCAACCACGCCAAGGCGGCCGAGGTGCCGATCGTGGTCGCGGTCAACAAGATCGACAAGCCGGAGGCCGACCCGACCAAGGTGCGCGGTCAGCTGACCGAGTACGGCCTGATCCCCGAGGAGTACGGCGGCGACGCGATGTTCGTCGACGTCTCGGCCAAGTCGGGGACCAACCTCGAGGACCTGCTGGAGGCGGTCGTCCTGACGGCCGACGCCTCGCTGGACCTGCGGGCCAACCCCGAGCAGGACGCTCAGGGCCTCGTGGTCGAGGCACACCTCGACCGCGGTCGAGGCCCGGTGGCGACCGTGCTGGTCCAGCGCGGCACGCTGCGGGTCGGCGACTCGATCGTCGCAGGTCCGGCGTACGGCCGGGTGCGCGCCATGCTCGACGAGCACGGCGGCAACATCGAGGAAGCCGACCCGTCGCGCCCAGCCATGGTGCTCGGTCTGAACGCCGCCCCCAGCGCCGGTCAGAACTTCATCGTGGTCGAGGACGACCGGATGGCACGCCAGATCGCCGAGAAGCGGGAGGCCCGCGAGCGGGCGGCCATGCAGGCCAAGCGCCGCGTGCGCCGTACCCTCGAGGACTTCATGGCCTCCATGGAGAAGGGCGAGACGCAGGAGCTCAACCTGATCCTCAAGGGCGACGTGTCCGGTTCGGTCGAGGCGCTCGAGGACGCGCTGTCGCAGATCGACGTCGGCGACGACGTC
>NZ_DASUTK010000130.1:0-26090 GCF_036374615.1 Nocardioides sp. | reverse complement strand
CGGAACGGTTCGTTAAAGGATGTGGAGCTGGTCTGAACCTACCAGCGGGAGACCTCAGGCCAGCTTGCCGTCCAGCACCGTCGGACGCCCCCGGAGGAAGGTCGCGACGACGCGTCCGGGCAGCTCCATGCCGGCATAGGGCGTGTTGCGGGACAGGGACGCCGAGTCGCGCGCATCGACCACCCGTCGGACAGCGGGGTCGTAGAGCACGACGTTGGCGGGAGCACCCTCGGTGATCGGCTGGCCGTGGTCGCGCACGCGGCCGATCCGGGCAGGGGCGTAGGACATCCGCTCGGCGACGTCCTCCCACGTGAGGAGGCCCGGGTCGACCATCGTCTCCTGCACGATCGAGAGGGCGGTCTCCAGCCCGAGCATCCCGAACGCGGCGGCCGCCCACTCACAGTCCTTGTCCTCGTGCGGGTGCGGAGCGTGGTCGGTGGCGACGATGTCGATCGTGCCGTCGGCCAGCCCCTCCCGGAGCGCCTCGACGTCGGCCGGGGTCCGCAGCGGCGGGTTGACCTTGTAGATCGGGTTGTACGTCGCCGCGAGCTCGTCGGTGAGCAGCAGGTGGTGCGGGCACGCCTCGGCCGTGACGTTCCACCCCTTCTCCTTGGCCTGCCGCACGATCTCGACCGAGCCGGCAGTGGACACGTGGCACACGTGCAGCCGGGAGCCGACGTGGGCGGCCAGCAGGCAGTCGCGGGCGATGATCGCCTCCTCGGCCACGGCGGGCCAGCCGGCCAGACCCAGCCGGCCGGAGAGCTCGCCCTCGTTCATCTGGGCGCCCTCGGTCAGCCGCGGCTCCTGGGCGTGCTGGGCCACGACCCCGTCGAACGCCTTGACGTACTCCAGTGCCCGCCGCATCAGCACGGCGTCGCTCACGCAGTGGCCGTCGTCGGAGAAGACCCGCACGCGCGCCGCGGAGTCCGCCATTGCGCCCAGCTCGGCGAGCCGCTCGCCGGCCAGGCCGACCGTCACGGCGCCGACCGGGTAGACGTCGCAGTAGCCGGCCTCGCGACCGAGCCGCCACACCTGCTCGACGACTCCGGCGGTGTCGGCCACCGGGTCGGTGTTGGCCATCGCGTGGACGGCGGTGAACCCGCCCAGCGCTGCGGCCTGGGTGCCGGTGAGGACCGTCTCCGCATCCTCCCGGCCCGGCTCGCGCAGGTGGGTGTGGAGGTCGACCAGCCCGGGCAGCGCGATCAGTCCCGCGCCGTCCACGGTCTCGGCGCCCTCCGCGTCGAGCCGACCGCCGACGGCCGCGACGACGCCGTCGCGGAGCAGCAGGTCGGTCGGGTCGCCGCCGAGCACCGAGACCCCGGTGATGAGGTAGCTGTTCGTCGGGTCGGTCACTGGTCGTCGCCCTCCAGGGAGTCGTCGGAGCCGCTCAGCAGCAGGTACAGCACGGCCATCCGGACCGCGACGCCGTTGGTGACCTGCTCGACGATCACCGACCGGTCGGAGTCAGCCACGTCGGCGGTGATCTCCATGCCGCGGACCATCGGGCCCGGGTGCATCACGATCGTGTGGTCCTGCAGGGTGCGCATCCGGCGGCCGTCGAGGCCGTAGCGGCGGGAGTACTCCCGGGGCGTCGGGAAGAAGCCACCGTTCATGCGCTCCCGCTGGACGCGGAGCATCATCACGACGTCGACCTTCGCCAGCACCGCGTCGAGGTCGTACGACGTCTGCACGCCCCACGTGTCCACGCCGACCGGCAGCAACGTCGGTGGCGCGACCAGCGTGACCTCCGCGCCCAGTGTCTGCAGCAGCAGCGCGTTGGAGCGCGCCACGCGGGAGTGGAGCACGTCGCCCACGATCGCGACCCGTCGTCCGTCCAGCGAACCCAGGTGCCGCCACATGGTGAACGCGTCCAACAGCGCCTGGGTCGGGTGCTCGTGGGTCCCGTCGCCGGCGTTGACCACGCTGGAGTGCACCCAGCCCGAGTGCGCCAGCCGGTGTGGCGCGCCGGAGGCGCCGTGCCGCACCACCACCGCATCCGCACCCATCGCCTCGAGCGTCAGCGCGGTGTCCTTCAGGGACTCGCCCTTGGACAGCGACGAACCCTTGGCCGCGAAGTTGATGACGTCGGCGGAGAGCCGCTTCGCGGCGGCCTCGAACGAGATCCGGGTCCGGGTGGAGTCCTCGAAGAACAGGTTGACCACGGTCCGACCGCGCAGTGCCGGTAGCTTCTTGATCGGGCGGTCGGCCAGCGACCGCATCTCCGCCGCGGTGGTGAGCACCCGCTCGGCGTCGTCGCGGCTCAGGTCCGCCGCGGAGAGCAGGTGCCGCTTCACGAGACACCTCCGTCCCGGATCGTCACGGCGTCGTCGCCGTCGATCTCCGCGACGGCGACCCGGACCCGCTCCACCAGCGAGGTCGGCAGGTTCTTGCCGACGAAGTCGGCGCGGATCGGCAGCTCGCGGTGGCCGCGGTCGACGAGCACCGCCAGCTGGACCACGGCGGGGCGGCCGACCTCGGTGAGAGCGTCGAGTGCGGCCCGGATGGTGCGACCCGAGAACAGCACGTCGTCGACGAGCACCACGGTGCGGTGATCGATGTCGGCGGGGATCTCGGTGTGCAGCAGGGTCCGGGCCGGCTTGAGCCGCAGGTCGTCGCGGTACATCGTGACGTCGAGCGACCCGACCGGGACGTCGATGCCCTCGACGGCTGCGATCTTGGCTCCGATCCGCTCGGCCAGCGGTACGCCGCGGGTCGGGATGCCGAGCAGCACGAGGTCGCGGGCGCCCTTGTTGCGCTCGAGGATCTCGTGCGAGATGCGGGTGAGGGCCCGGGCGACGTCCCGGGCGTCGAGGACGGTGCGTCCCGGCTCGGGGACGGCCCCCGTCTCTGGATGGCTCTGAGGGGCAGGCATGTGCGCCGCTGACCTCCTTCTCCGCCTCACGGGACGGCTCGTTAAAGGATGTCGATCGGGCGTCACTCTAGCCCACGCGGTCGTGTCAACCCCCGCTGCCCCTGGCGCGTCCAACCGACGAACGAGGAGGCATCCGATGACGAATGGAGTGTGGATCGGCGTGCTGGCACCGACGGTCCTGGCACTGGCCATGACCGCCTGTTCGACCCCGGTCGAGCAGCGGTCGTCGGTGGCGAGCCCGACCGAGCAGCCCACGTCCTCGTCACCCACACCGGATCCGGTGACCATGCCCGACCTGATCGGCCTCACGTCGAGTGTCGCCGGGCGGCGGATCGGGCAGCTCGACGGGTCGACCCGACTCGGCCTGTCCCCGAGCTGGAGTGGAGCGCCGGTGCGGTGCGACGTCCGGCCCGGGACCGTGGTCCACCAGCGCCCCCCGGCAGGCACCCGTCTCCGACGCCGCCAGGTCATCCGCGTCCAGACGGCGTACCTGGACATCGGGGTCTTCCGCGGTCCCTGCAGCCCCACCGCCGGCGACCTCGGCCCGCTACGAGGCACGGACGCGACCCTTGCGCGCCGCTTCTACCGGTTCGCCGCCGACCCCACGTTGGGGGCACCGTTCGCGCCGGAGCCGGTGTGGCACGGGATCGGCAGCGGGTCAGTGGCGACCTGGGTGAGCGTCGCACAGCGAGCCGACCTGTCGGCCTGGCGCCTCGACACGTTGTACGCCGAACGCAGTGGGCCGTTCTCGGCGCTCGACGTGCTCGCGGCGAGTGGTGGCTACTACCAGCTGCACCGCGGCACCAGCGCGGGCTGCAGCGGTGACGCCGACGACCCGCCTGCCATGGCGGGGTTCAGGTCGATCACCCTGAGCTCACCGCGCGACACGACCGACGCCTGCCTGGACTGGTGGAGCGTGACCCTCTACCTGGACGAGGACGACCTGATCCGCGGGGTCGCGCTCCGCCTCGGGGCCCCGTAGCGCCGGAACGCTCAGAGCACCACGGCCATGGCGGCGCAGGCCCGCAGCCACGCCATCCGGGTCTCGTCGCTCAGCTGCGCGTAGGGGACGACCGACCCGGAGACCAGGACCGGGTCGTAGGGGACCCGGAAGACGGCCTTCGTGCGCTGCTCGTAGACCTGCACCAGGTCGGCGGCCAGCTGCTCGTCCACGTGCGAGGACGGGTCGGACAGCACCGTGATCGACTTGTGCTTGAGGTTCTGGTAGCCGGCGTCCTGCAGCGCGTCGAGCATCCAGAGGCCGGAGTAGCCGGTGTCCTCACGGATGGTGGAGGTCACGACCAGCAGGTCGGCCGCCGCGGCCGCGGCGAGCCAGTTCTCGGCCCGCATGTTGTTGCCGGTGTCGACCAGGATCAGCCGGTAGAAGCGCTCCAACAGCTGGTGCACGGCGGTGAAGTCCTGGGCCCGGATCATGCCCGTCACGTGCGGTCGCTCGTCAGACGCGAGGATGTCGAAGTGGGCGTCGCCCTGGGACCGGACGAATGCTCCGAGGTCGCCGATCCGCGCCTGGTACACGTCGTTGAAGCGCTCGAGGTCCTCGAGCAGCTCGCGGGTGGTGTTGCGGTGGCTGCTCCGGTGGCCGCGGATGCCGAGCGTGCCGCGGGTCTCGTTGTTGTCCCACGCCACCACACCGCCGCCACGCACGGTGCCGAACGTGTAGCCCGCGGCGAGCACGCCCGTGGTCTTCGCGGCCCCGCCTTTCGGGTTGAGGAACGCGATCGTCCGGGGGCCGTCGAAGTCACGCTGGATGGCCCGGCGGTCCTGCTCGTAACGGAGCTCGGCCGTGCCCATCTTGGGCGTGATGGTGCCACCGCTCCAACGCCGGACCCGGCCGCGCCAGCCCCAGGTGGCGGGGCCGTGCTCCACGTGGTCCGCACGTCGGTCGAGGAAGTCCGTGGCCGACATGAAGCGCTGGACGGTGCCGTCGGGCTCGGCTCGCGGCGGTTCCGGCGAAGGAGCGGTCGCAGGCGGGGGTGCGACCGGGCCGGGCAGCGTGGTCGGCGGCACCCAGCCGGGCGGCGGTCCCACGGGCGGTGACGGAGTACCGGCTGCCGGTGTGCGCACCGGCAGCGGGCTCGGCCCCGGCGGTTGGGGCCGAGGTGCGGACACGCGGGGTGCGAACGGCTGCTGGTGCTTGACCGGCGGCGGCGGAGGTGCCGGCTGCCCACCGAACTCCGGTGGCATCGGACCGGTCAGCGGGTCGCCGATCGGCGCCGGTGCGGGCTCGGCGTCGGGCCACCCGGCGACCTCGGTGGGAGCCGCCGTTCGAGAGGTCGGGGAGTCGTGGTTGCCCTGAGGGCTGGACTGGGGTCGGCGAGGCTGGTCGGGCATCGGGCCTCCAAAGGTGTCCGGGGGGCGGTCACGTCGCAGCGGCCTAGCGATCCGGCCGTTTGAGTCATGTTGTCCGGCGGGACGCCGGTCCAAACCTGGACCGACCGCCGATCAGAGCAGCGAGGTGACGGCGACGTCCACGGCCCGGTGGAACGTCGGGTACGCGTAGTGCATCGACGCCAGCCGCTCCAGCGGCACCTCGGCGTGGACGGCGAGCGCGAGCAGCCCCAACACCTCTCCCCCGGACGGCCCCGCAGAGGTGGCTCCCACCAGCACGCCGCGGTCCGCGTCGGCCACCAGCTTCAGGAGCCCGTCGTTGCCGGCGTCGTGGATCCAGCCGCGGCTGGACTCGGCCAGGTCCGCGTGGCCGACGCGCACCTCGAGGCCCGCCTCACGCGCCTGCGACTCGGTGAGCCCGACCGCCCCTACCTCGGGGTCGGTGAACGTGACCCGGCTGACCGCGCGGTAGTCGGCGGTGAACCCTTCCTGGCCCAGGATGTCGCGCGCGGCGATTTCACCCTGGTACATCGACACGTGGGTGAAGGCACCGTGGCCGGTGACGTCGCCGACCGCCCACAGCCGCTCGCCGGCGCGCAGCCGCTCGTCCGTGTCGACGACGCCTGCGTCGGGGTCGAGGCCCACCGAGTCGAGGCCGATGCCGGTCAGGTTCACCGTGCGACCCGCCGCGACCAGCAGCTGGTCGGCTCGCACCTCGCCACGGTCGGTGGCGATCCGGAAGTCGCCGTCATGGTCGACCCGCTCGACCTTGACACCGGTCTCCACGCGGATGCCGTCGTCTCGGAAGACCCGGGCAAGGAGCGCGCTGGACTCCGGCTCCTCCGGCGCCAGGACGCGCTCGGCGGCCTCCAGCACCGTCACCTGGGTCCCGAACCGGGCGAACGCCTGCGCCAGCTCGCAGCCGATCGCCCCACCGCCGATCACCGCCAGCGACTCGGGAAGCTCGGCGACCTTCACGATCTCGCGGTTGGTCCAGTACGGCGTGGCGTCGAGCCCGTCGATCGGCAACCGGGCCGGCGACGTGCCGACGTTGAGCACGACCCCCCGGGCGCCGACGTAGACGTCCTCCCCGACGCGTACCTGGCCTGGTCCGTCGAGCCGGCCCTCGCCCCGCACGATCCGCACCCCGGCATCCTCGAGCCGTTCCACGTGGGAGTCGTCACTCCAGTGGTTCGTCGCTTGCTTGTCGATCCTTCCCGCCACCGAGCCCCAGTCGGGGCGAACGTCCGCGGCGCCGGCAAGCATCGGAACCCGCCGGGCCTCGGCCAGCGCATCGGCGGCCCGGACCATCATCTTGCTGGGGATGCAGCCGTAGAACGGGCACTCCCCGCCCACCAGGTCGCGCTCGACGCCCACGACCGACAGCCCTCCCTCGGCCAGCTTCTGGGCGGCATACTCGCCACCCGGTCCGAGGCCGAGCACCACCACGTCCACGTCGTATGCGCCCATGGGCGCCCAGCATGCCGCACGATGGAAGGGTGACCACCTCGACCCGAAGGACCGTGCTGGGTGTCGGGCTGCTGGGCGGTGCCGGTCTGCTCGGCGGTTGCAGCGCGGACGAAGACCCGCCCACCTCAGCGCCGCCCGGTGCGGACCCGACCACGACAGCCTCGGCGTCGGCCGGCGCCGTCCCCGACTTCGACCCGGACGACTGGGCATCCGTGCGCGCACAGTTCCCGCTCTCGACCGAGCTCGCCCAGTTCGCCGCGTTCGTGCTGTCGCCCCATACCGCCCAGGTGTCGGCGGCGATCGCTCAGCACCGCGAGCGGCTGGACCAGGACACCGATCAGGCGCTGCACAACGGCTACGAGCTGGAAGAAGCCGTTCGTCACGCCGCGGCCTCCTACGCCGGCGCCATGCCGGAGCAGATCGCCCTCACCGACAGCACCACGATGGGCATCGCCATCATGTACGGCGGGCTCGACCTGGCCCCGGACGACGAGATCCTCACGACGACGCACGACTTCTTCTCGACCGAGGACGCGCTGCGGCTCGCGTCGAAGCGCACCGGCGCGCGCGTCCGCCGCGTCACCCTGTACGACGACCCGGCGACAACCTCAGTGGACGAGCTCACCACACGGCTGGTCGACGCCGTGGGGCCGCGCACTCGGGTGGTCGCCCTGACCTGGGTCCACTCGAGCACCGGGGTGCGGCTGCCGATCGCGGAGATCGGCGCCGCGCTCGCCGACATCAACCGGAGACGCGACAAGGCCGACCGGATCCGGTTCTGCGTCGACGGGGTGCATGGCTTCGCCGCAGTCGACACCGATCTCCCCGACCTGGAGTGCGACTTCCTGGCGACGGGCACGCACAAGTGGCTGTTCGGCCCGCGGGGCACCGGGATCGTGTGGGGACGCGACTGGGACCCGCTCACCGAGCTGATCCCGACCTTCTCCGGACCGTACGAGGGCGCCCGTCTCTCCCCCGGCGGCTACCACGACTTCGAGCACCGCTGGGCGCTCAACGAGGCGTTCGCCTTCCACGAGCGGATCGGCCGCGACCGGGTCGTCACACGCACCGTCGAGCAGGCCACCGCCCTCAAGCAGGGACTCGCCGAGATCGACGGCATCACCGTCATCACGCCCGCCGACCCGGAGGTCTCCGCGGGCATCGTGTGCGTAGACGTTCGCGACCTGCCTCCCGCCAACGCCGTGCTGGAGCTGCGCGCGCTCGGCATCGTGGCCAGCGCGACCCCGTATCAGCGGTCCTACCTCCGGCTCGGCCCGAGCATCGTCACCTCGCCCGAGGAGGTGGACCGGGCGGTCGCCGCAGTGGCCGAGCTGGTGTGACGCGCGATCGGGATCCCTCAGCCGCACACGTCCTCGTACGGCCGGTCCCCGAAGGCCTCCCGCCACTCCTCGCGGGTCAGCCCTCGGCCGACGATCCGGCAGGCGGTGTCAACGGCGTACTGCGGGCTGGTGTCCCACACATACGTCGAGCCGTCGGGATAGGGCAGCAGGAGCGCCTGGTCGTCGAGGAACACCGGTGTTGCGGTCCCCTCCCCCAGCACGTACGCCGCCCGTTCGGGCTCGCCGAGCTCCACCAGCTCCCGCGCGCGACCGACCAACCGCTCGAACTCGTGCGCGTCCACGTCGCTGGGGGGCAGCGTGAGCCGGTAGCCGTGGTCGACGGTCTCGATCGTCGATGCGCCGAGCAGCTTGCGCAGCCGGACCACCGACCCCTGCAGCGCCTTGTTCCAGGTGGCCGGCGGGCCCTCGGACCACAGCGCGTCGGCCAGCTGGTCGGCGGACACGAGCTCGCCGGTCCGCATCGCGAGGACCGCGAGCACCACCCGGTCGCGCCGTGCCAGCGCGCCCGTCCCCCCGTCGACCTGCAGCGGGCCTAGTACCCCGATGCCCATCCCTCGACAGTGACCCCGTTCGCGTTACCGGTCAACGGGGTGATTACCGCGGCGTTACCGCGGCCGCACCGCGACGACACCGGGGTGCCGGACAACGGCGTCGTGACGACCAACCAACACATCGAGAGAGGAAACGTCATGACCGTTCAGACCGCCCACACAGGCCACCACATCTCCACCAAGTCCGCCGCCGTCGCCCTTGCGGGTGCTGCGCTCGCGGTCACCGCCGGGTTCGGCATCGCCACCGTCGTCATCGACGACGCCCCCGCGTCCATCACCCCACCGACCGAGATCGTGAACGACGGCGTCGAGCCCGGGCTGTTCCCCGGCACCGACCGCGAAGAGCGCGCCCTGATGCACCGGCGTTGAGACCAGCCACCTCGGGAGCCGGGCCGGCACCATGCCAAGCTCGTGGAACGCCGGTCCGGCCGAGCTCAGCGGGAGAGGTGCCGGGCCCAGACGAAGGCGAACAGGCCGTAGCACGCGAGTCCGACCGAGATCGCGACCAGCACCACTTGGCCGAACGGCTGGTCCCGCAGCTGCTGGAGGGCCTGGTCCAGCCCGCCGGACTTCTTCGGGTCGTGCGTGACTGCAGCCCACACGAACAGGCCGCCGACGAGGGCGATCGCGACGCCCTTGCCGATGTGTCCGATCTTGCCGATCCAGCGGTACGCCTTCCCTGCCTTCCGGCCGTGACGGCCGTCGAGCTCCTCGAGGAACTTCTCCGTCCAGCCGCGGTGGACCAGGTAGCCGGCGTACCCCAGGATCCCGAGCCCGACCGCCCCGACGAGCAGCTGGCCGGCCGTGACCGACATCAGCTGCGCCGTCATGCTGTCGGTGCTGCCGCCACCGCCGCCCTTGCCGCCGGAGCTGCCCACCGCGACCTGGAACGCGGTGATCGCCAGCGCGGAGTACACGACCGCCGCGATCAGCTTTCCGGCCGGGTCGAGGACCTGCTCCTTGCCGTCCTCGAGCCGGATCGCCTGCCAGGCCTCGAGCACTCGCCAGAGAGCCAGGATCACGAACCCGATGCCGACCGCCCACACCAGCACCTCACCGAGCGGCTGCTGGACCAGCGTGTGCATGGCACCGGAGGCCGACGCGGTCTTGCCGGTCTCGCCGAAGGCGATCTGGAGTCCGAGCCAGGCGATCAGCAGGTGCACAACGCCGTACGCGACGAGCCCGACGCGCACGGCATGGTCGACGACATCACTCTGCTCGGCCTCGACCGCGGCCCGTCGGATTCCGGTCATGGAGGAACCGTAGGGGGTCGAGGGGCGGCCCCGGTTCACCCGATCAGGGATGCCTTGTCGCGCTGGAGGGCGCCGAGCACGCCGTTGACGAACTGGGGTGACTCGTCGGTCGAGAGGTCGCGGACCAGTCCGACCGCCTCGCTCACCGCGACGGGGTCGGGCACGTCGTCGACGTACAGCAGCTCGAAGAGCCCGAGCCGCAGCACGTTCCGGTCGACGGCGGGCATCCGCTCGAGCGACCAGCTCGTCGAGTACGTCGTGAGCAGCTCGTCGATCCGCGACCGATGCTCACCCACTCCCCTGACGAGGTAGGTCGTGTACTCGTTCGTGGGACCCTCGCCGGCATCGATGGCGCGCTCGAGCGCCTCGACCGGGTCGTCGCCGCGCAGCTCCGAGGCGAAGAGGATGTCGAGGGCGCGCTTGCGCGCCTTGGTCCTGGCCTGCACCTGGGTCGTCAGCCCTTCACGCGGCCGAGGTACGACGAGTCGCGGGTGTCGACCTTGACCCGCTCGCCCTGGTTGATGAACAGCGGCACCTGGATCTCGTGACCGGTCTCCAGAGTGGCGGGCTTGGTGCGGCCGGTGGCGCTGTCACCCACGACGCCCGGCTCGGTGTAGGTGATCTCCAGCTCGACCGACGCGGGCATCTCCAGGTAGAGCACGCGTCCTTCGTTGGTGGCGATGATCGCCTCCTGCTGCTCGAGCAGGAAGTTCTTGGCGGCGCCCACCGTCTCCGGGTCGATCTCGAGCTGCTCGTAGGTCCCGGTGTCCATGAAGACGTACGACGTGCCGTCGTTGTAGAGGTACTGCATGGTGCGCTTGTCGACCACGGCGACCTCAACCCGGACGTCCGCGTTGAAGGTCTTGTCGACCGTCTTGCCCGACTCGACGCTCCGCAGCTTGGTGCGGACCACGGCACCGCCCTTGCCGGGCTTGTGGTGCTGGAACCACATGACCTGCCAGAGCTGGCCGTCCAGCCTGAGCACCATGCCGTTCTTGAGGTCGTTCGTCGTCGCCATGGGCGCGAGGATATCCGCGGCGCCGTGGAGTCTCCTATTCGACAGCGGGTGCCGTTCGGGGCCGTTCAGTCGGAACCGGACCCGATCGCCCACACGATCTCGACCTTCACCGCGAGGTCCGCCTTGCCTGCACGGATCGGCACCGCGGAGAGCTCGTCCAGCGTGGCCCGGTGTGCCTTGTACACCCAGTCGCGCGGCTGCGGCGCGCGGTCGCCGGTGACCTCGCGGAGGGTGAGCACGTCGCCCAGCTCGGTCCCAGTCGCGGCGGCGTACCGCTCGGCGCGGGCGCTGGCGTCCTCCACCGCGGCGTCGCGGGCCCGGTCCAGCGCTCCCGCCGGATCGCTGACGCCGAGCCGCAGGTCGGTGGCCCGCACACCGTTGCCGCCGGTCTCGACCGCCGTGGTGACCGCACGTCCGCCCTGAGCCAGGTCGCGCACGGTGACACGCGACTTCTGGGTCACCCGGTAACCGGTGAGGACCGGCGGAGCGTAGGCGGGGTAGTCGTACTCCGGGTACATCTGCAGCCCGGTCGTCTGCACGTCGGCGCTGCGGACGCCGTGCTCGCGCAGGGCTGCCAGCACCCGCCTCATGGTGGCGCTGCTGTTCGTGAGCGCCCGGTCGAGGTCGAACTGCTTGTCGGTGACCGACAGCGCGAACGTGAGCTGGTCGGGTACCACGCTCACCTCGCCGGTGCCGACCGTCCTGAGCGTGCCGGGCGCGGTCGTCGCCTCGGACGCTGTCGGGTCGCCGGGCTGCGCCTGGGCGGGGGCGGCTCCCCCACCTCCGGCTCCCAGCAGGTACGACGTGACCAGCGCGAGCAGCACCAGCCCCGTCACCAGCAGCCCCTTCACACTCAGCGTCACCTCGCCGTTCATCGACCTCGCGCTCATCGCACTCGCCTCTCCGTGTCTCGGTGACGGTGGGACGGGGCGCCGGGAGGTTCGGTTCCGTCGGCTGCAACCGGCGGGACGGGAGCTCAGGTGATCAGCCGGACGTCCTCGACGATGTCCAGCACGGAGGCGACGAAGAGCGCTGCCAGGGCGCCGCGGGCGATCCAGGCCGGGAGGGGGTGGGACAACAGGCGGGCGCCCGACTCGCTTCGTCGCAGCCCGTTCAGGGCCGCCCACCCGGCGGCGAGCAGGAGGAACCCGGGCAGTAGCGGGAGCCACGCCACGACCCCGAGGTAGGCGAGCGTCCGCGGCCACGGCGCCCCGGCCAGGGCTCGCTCGGCCAGGAACCTCAGAAGGACGACGAACACGGTGGGGACGAGGACGAACAGCAGGACGGCCAGCCAGAGCGGGTCGAGCATCGTGAAGTCGACCCCGTCGGCGTGGATGATCATCGAGCCGACGACCACGCCGGCCCCCACGGACAGCGAGAGCATCCGGAACCACGGTGGTCCCACCGCGAGTCCGCGGAGCGCCAGGTAGAAGCCGGCGCCGAGGATCCCGAACCCCGGACCGGCGAGCAGCGCCAGGTTGAGCGAGCCCGAGAGCGTGAACCGCCCCATCTCGAAGCCGTCGTCGCTGGTCATCCCGACCACCGTCGGGTTCAGCTCGATCAGAACGAACATCGCCAACCGCGACAGCACGCCGACGACGAGGATCCCGCACGCGATCCCGATCAGCGTCACCGTGCCGAGGGTGCGCAGGGCAGGCACGGCTGCCGTACGTAGTTCTGTGCTCTGACGTCCCGAGCCGGCGGTCGTGACCGTCACCGGCCTCCTCCTCCCTTGCGCCCCAGCCGCTCGAGCGCCTGTCGGTAGCCGTCGATCCCCTGCCCCGCGATCGTCGCGACGGCATGAGGCTCGACCACGGAGTGGTGGCGGAACTCCTCGGGCCGCTGCTTGGGGTCAGAGATGTGCACCTCGACCAGCGGCGCCTCGAGCTGAGCGCACGCGTCGAAGAGCGCGAGGGAGTAGTGGGTCCAGGCGCCGGCGTTCAGGACGACAGCGATCCGGTCGTCAGCGGCCTGGTTGAGCCAGTCGAGGAGCTCGCCCTCATGGTTGGTCTGGCGGGTCTCGACGTCGAGGCCGAGGTCGCGCCCCCAGCCGGCGCAGAGCTCGGCGAGCTCGGCGTGGGTGGTGGTGCCGTAGATCTCGGGCTGGCGGCGGCCGAGCCGGCCGAGGTTGGGTCCGTTGAGCACGAGCACCTTCACGGCGTACCTCCTGTGATGACGTCGTACGCCGCCCGGAGGTCGGCCTCGTCGGGACCGGCCAGCACGACCGGATCTCCCACCCCGCGCAGCGCGACGAACCGCAGCTGCGAGCCGCGCGCCTTCTTGTCGACCCGCATGCCGGCGTGGAGGTCGTCGAAGGACGCTCCGGCGTAGGTCGTCGGCAGACCCACCCGCGCGAAGGCCGCGTGGTGACGGGCGACCGTCGCGGGGTCGAGCAGCCCGGCACGGCCGGCCAGCTCGGCGGCGTACACACAGCCGATGGCGACTGCGTCGCCGTGGCGCATCCGGTAGCCCTCTGCGCGCTCGATCGCGTGGGCCAGCGTGTGGCCGTAGTTCAGGACCTCCCGACCGGGGTGTCCCTCAGTTCCTCCGGTCTCCTTCAGGTCCGCGACGACGACGTCGATCTTGACCCGGATCGCGCGTTCGACCAGCTCGCGGACCACTGGCGAGTCGGGCACGAGCGTGGACGGCTCGGTCCGCTCGACCAGCTCCAGGATCCGCGGGTCGGCGATGAATCCGCACTTGACCACCTCGGCCAGCCCGGCGACGAAGTCGTCGCGGGGCAGGCTGTCCAGCATCGCCAGGTCGCAGAGCACTCCGGCGGGCTCGTGGAAGGACCCCACGAGGTTCTTGCCGGCGCTCGTGTTGATGCCGGTCTTGCCACCGACCGCAGCGTCGACCATGCCCAGCAAGGTGGTGGGGACGTGGACGACCGAAACTCCCCGCAGCCAGGTCGCTGCCACGAACCCGGCCAGGTCGGTCACCGCTCCCCCGCCCAGCGACACCACCGCGTCGGACCGGGTGAAACCTCGCTCGCCGAGCGCCTCCCAGCAGTCGGCTGCTGTTGCTGCGGTCTTGGCGTCCTCGCCGTCCGGCAGCCCGAGCACCAGAACGTCGTACTCCGCGACGAGCGCGTCGAGCGCGGGCTGGGCGAGCTCGGGATGGGCACCCGAGTGGAGCAGGGCGACCCGCTCAACATCGTCGCCGAGGGTGCCGGGGAGCCGGTCGAGCAGGTCGCGGCCGACCACGACGTCGTACGGCGACGCCCCGGTGACCGGCAGCACGGTGTCGCTCACCTCAGCCCACCTCTCCTTCGAGCGCCGACCGGACCTCGGCCGCCACGTCCTCCGGGGTTCGGCCGTCGGTGTCGACCACCACCCGGGCGACCGACTCGTAGATCGGCGTGCGCTCGTCGAGCAGCGTCTTGATCCGGGCCCGGACATTGCCGAGCAGCATCGGCCGTCCGACCCCGAGCCCGACCCGCTTCACCGCGTCGGACAACCCCACCCGGAGGAACACGACGGGTCTACCGACGAGCAGGTCCCGGGTCGCCGGGTCGAGGACGGCTCCGCCACCGAGGGCCAGCACACCCTCGTGGGTCGCGAGGGCGTCGGTCACGGCCGCTCGCTCGAGCGCCCGGAAGTGCTCCTCGCCGTCGTCGACGAAGATGTCGGAGATGCTGCGGCCCTCGGCTCGCTCGATGTCGACGTCGGTGTCGCGCACCGGCACCGACCAGGCCTCGGCCAGCAGTCCCGCCACGGTCGTCTTGCCAGAGCCCATCGGTCCCACGAGCACGGCCCGCGGACCGCTCACCGAAACCTCAGGGTGTCGAGGTAGCTCTCCGCGTTGCGACGGGTCTCGGTGACCGAGTCGCCACCGAACTTCTCGAGCACCGCGTCGGCCAGCACCAGCGCCACCATCGCCTCGGCCACGATCCCCGCGGCCGGCACCGCACAGACGTCGGAGCGCTGGTGGTGCGCGGTCGCCGCCTCACCCGTCGCGACGTCCACGGTGCGCAGGGCCCGCGGAACCGTGGCGATCGGTTTCATCGCGGCACGCACCCGCAGCACCTCGCCGGTGGACATGCCGCCTTCGGTGCCGCCCGACCGGCCCGACGTACGGCGGAGGCCGTCGTCGGTGGCGACGATCTCGTCGTGCGCCTGCGACCCCCGCGTCGCAGCGAGCGCGAACCCGTCGCCGACCTCGACGCCCTTGATCGCCTGGATGCCCATCAGCGCCCCGGCGAGACGCGAGTCGAGCCGCCGGTCCCAGTGGACGTGCGAGCCGAGTCCGGGTGGCAGTCCGTGGACCACGACCTCCACGACTCCTCCGAGGGTGTCGCCGTCGTCGTGCGCCCCGTCGATCCGCGCGACCATCGCCGCGCTCGCGTCCGGGTCGAGGCACCGCACCGGGTCGGCGTCGAGCCGCGCGAGGTCGTCGGCGCCGGGCACCGACCCCGCCGGTGCCTGAACGCCGCCCAGCTCGACCACGTGCGAGACCAGCCGCGCCCCGACCGACTGCTCCACGAAGTTGCCGGCGACCCTGCCGAGCGCCACCCGGGCGGCCGTCTCACGGGCCGAGGCTCGCTCGAGGATCGGACGTGCCTCGTCGAAGCCGTACTTCTGCATGCCGACCAGGTCGGCGTGACCGGGCCGGGGTCGCGTGAGCGCGGCGTTGCGGGCCAGCGCCTCGAGCTCGGCCGGGTCGACCGGGTCGGCGGCCATGACCTTCTCCCACTTGGGCCACTCGGTGTTGCCGATCGAGATCGCGACCGGGCCGCCCTGGGTCAGGCCGTGGCGGACCCCGCCGAGGATGGTCACCTCGTCCTGCTCGAACTTCATCCGGGCCCCGCGGCCGTAGCCGAGCCGGCGGCGCGCGAGCGCGTCGACGACGTCCTCGGACGTCACCCGGACGTGCGAGGGCAGCCCCTCGAGGATCGCGACCAGGGAGGGGCCGTGGGACTCGCCCGCGGTCAGCCAGCGCAGCATGCGCTCAGTGTTCCATCCCCGTGCCCGCCCCCGGCCGGTGGTTGAGGTGCGAGCCACACGCCGGTGGTTGAGGTGCGAGCGAAGCGAGCCTCGATACCCCCGGCCCTCCAGTCCGCGGTGTCAGCCGCCGACGAGGTAGTCGGCGACGGCAGCTCCCACGAGGAGTCCGAGCAGCGCGCCGAGGATCATGAACGGGCCGAACGGGTAGGCCGTCTTGAGGAGCGTGCGGTCCCACCGCAGGAGCGCGAGGACGAGTCCGGGCACGCCGAAGACGAGGAACCCGGCGTACATGCCGACCCCGAACTCACCCCAGCCGACGTGCCCGAGCGCGAAGCCGAGCAGCGCGGCGAGCCGGACGTCGCCGAAGCCCATGCCCGCGGAGTGGATGAACCACAGCAGCCAGTACACCGAGCGCGCGATCACGAGGCCGAGTGCCGCCCGGACCAGGTCGTCCGGGTCGCCGGTCAGTGGCCAACCGGCCAGGCCGGCGAGCACGGCGTACGCCGTGGCGGGCAGCACGATGACGGCCGGCAGCAGCCGGGTGTGCCAGTCGATGAAGGAGAGTGCCACGCAGACGGGGACCAGCGGCACCAGGACCACCAACCACCAGTCGTTGCCCACCGAGGCGGCCACCAGCGCCGCTCCGACCGCCGACGCGAGGGCCGACTTCCAGGCCAGCCCGGGGCGGGCGCCCAGGTCGGCATAGAGCGGCTTGCTCGGCTCGCCCTCGGCGGACTCGTCCCGCTCTGGCTCGGGCAGCCGACGCACCAGCCACGGCACGAGCAGCCCGGCCACGCCGGCGCCGGCGGCGCACGCCGCGACCAGTGCCGGGTTCACGACCGCTCCCGGAGGGCGCGCGCACCGGCGTCGCGCATCTCGTCGAGAGGCGCAGGGCGCCCCGTGAAGAGCTCGAACTGCAGCACTGCCTGGTGCACGAGGAGGTCGAGCCCGCCGACCACCACCCGGTCGGCGGCCGACGTGACGAGCGGCGTCGGCCAGGGGTCGTAGAGGACGTCGAAGACCACCGGGACCTCGGCACATCGCGCCACCAGGTCCGAGGTCTGCGCGGCCGCAGGGATGGTGGACACGACCACGTCCCCGACCGCGGGTTCGGTGGCCAGCGAGCCGACGCGTACGGCGGGCCGAGCGGGGTGCCGGTCGATGGCAGCCAGGGTGTCGGCCGCCCGGGCGGGCGAGCGCACCAGCAGCGTCAACGAGCCGACCCCGAGGTCGCAGAGGGCGAGCGCCGCCGACGCCGCCGTCGCCCCTCCGCCGAGGATGGTCGCCACGACCGGCGGGGCTGCGACTCGCTCCCGCAGCGCGGCGGCCGCGCCCGGCACGTCGGTGTTCTCGCCGACCCAGCCCGACGCCTCGCGGACCAGCGTGTTGGCCGCGCCCGCCCGCTCGGCGGTGCCGGTGGAGGCGGCCGCGTACAGCAGCGCCTCCCGCTTCAGCGGGGCGGTCACCGACAGGCCACGCCAGTCGTCGCCGAGCGGTCCGACGAAGCCGGCCAGCCCGCCGGCCGGCACGAGCGCGGCGTCGTACTCCCAGTCCAGCCCGTGCGCGGCGTAGCCGGCACGGTGCAGGACCGGCGAGAGGGAGTGGGCGATCGGGTCACCCAGGACGGCGCAGCGCACGGCGTCCTCAGCAGGCGTCCGAGGTGGTGCAGTACTCGTCGAACTCCGCGTCGTAGGTGAGGAACTCCTCGTAGGTCTCGGCGAACTTGGTCTCGCCGGTGCGGAGGTTGACCGTGACGTAGTAGTACCAGTCGCCCTCCGTCGGATGCGCCGCCGCGGCGATCGCCGCGTCGCCCGGCGCCTCGATCGGTCCCGGTGGCAGCCCGACCGCGACGTAGGTGTTGTACGGCGAGTCGTAGTTCCGGTCCTCCGGCGTGATCGCGAACCCGAGGTCACGACCGAGCGCGAAGTTGATCGTGGCGTCGATCTGCAGCTTGCCGACGGTGCCCGCGGTGCCGGGGTTCTCGATCCGGTTGTAGATCACCCGCGCCACCTTGCCGCGATCCTGCTTCCGACTCGCCTCGGCCTCCACCAGGCTGGCGACGGTCATCAGCTCGTGCGGGGTGTACCCGAGCTCGGCGGCCGCGGCCTCGAGGTTCGCGTCCTTGGCAGCCCGCTCCCAGCGGTCGACCATGGCGACCAGGATCGACTTCGGTGTGGCGTCCGGCCCGATGTCGTAGGTCGAGGGGAAGAGGTAGCCCTCCGGGTTGCCCTCGGCATAGTCGGGCAGCCCGAGCTGGTCGGGATTGTCGAGCACCTTCTGGAACTGCTTCTTGGTGAAGTCGGTCTCCTTGGCGAGCACCTCGACGATGTCGACGACCCGCAGTCCTTCGGGGACGGTGACGGTCTCACGGAGGATGTTCTCGGGGTCGATCAGGACCTCCAGGGCGTCAGCCGCCGCCATCTCCCGCTTGAACTGGTAGAACCCGACCTGGATCGACGACGAGCGGGGTTCGGCGTTGGCGGCGTTGAGGAAGGCCTGCACCGAGGCGACCACTCCCGCGGACTTGAGGCCGCGCCCCATCTCGGCGACCGAGTCGCCGCTCTCGACCTGGAAGACGACCTTGCCCTTGCCCGGGCCCGGGTAGTCGGCGGGATCGGCGAACTGGTCGCGCACGAAGTCGACCCCCTTGGTCACGGCGAAGTAGAAGCCACCGACGATCAGGCCGAGCGCCACGAGCACGGCGATGCAGCCGGGGATCCGACTGCGCTCCTTTCGCCGACGACCGCCCTCGGGCGGGAGCTCCTCCGCGGTCGCGGGAGCCACCTCGTCGTACTCGCTCATCTCCGGGGACCCCGTTCAAGGCGGAGCGGCGCGAGCAGGGCAGTGGGGCGGTTCATCCATCTCCTTCGACGGCCTCGCCGGGCGGCGATCCCGTGGAACGTTCGGTGTCCAGGGCATGCTGCAGGATCAGCACGGCCGCCGCCTGGTCGACCACGGCGCGGCGTTGCTGCCCCTTCTTCCCCCGGTCGCGCAGCATAGCCTCCGCCGAAAGCGTCGTGAGCCGCTCGTCGACCAGTCGTACCGGGACCGGCGCGACCCGGGCCGCGAGGAGCGCCGCGAACTGCCGGACCTTGAGCGCTGCGGGTCCCTCGCCGCCGGAGAGGGACCGTGGAAGTCCGACGACGACCTCGACCGCGTCCTCCTCACGCACCAGTCGAGCGAGCCTGGCGAGGTCGCCCCGGCCACGGCGCACCGTCTCCACGGGGGTCGCGAGGAACCCGGACGGGTCGCTGCGGGCGACCCCGATCCGGGCGTCCCCCGGGTCGACCCCGAGCCGTACGCCGTGGCGCATGCCGCGTCCCTAGGCGCCCACGACACGGCCCACCTCGGACACGACCAGGCCGAGCGCCTCGTCGATCCGGGTGGTGTCGTTGCCGCCGCCCTGGGCCACGTCGTCCTTGCCGCCGCCGCGGCCGCCCACGAGCGGACCGACCGCTCCGACCAGCGCGTTCGCGCTCACCCCGCGCTCCCTCGCCGCGTCGTTGACCGCGGCCACCACGGCGACCTTGCCGTCGACGCTTCCGATGACCACGACCACGCCGGGCTCACCGCCGGGCAGCCTGCCGCGGACGTCGAGCGCGAGCTGTCGCACGTCGCCCCCGCCGAGCCCGTCGGCGCGGTGCGCGACGACCTTGACCGGGCCCACCTGCTGGGCGCGGTCGGCCAGGTCGGCGCCGGCGTCGAGCACCTGCTGCAGCCGGATCTGCTCGATCTCCTTCTCAGCCGCACGCAGCTTCTCGACGATGTCGTGGACCCGTTCCGGCAGCTGCTCGGGCCTCACCTTGAGCGCCTCCGACAGCTGCGCGACCAGCACGTGCTCACGCGCGAGGAACCGGTAGGCGTCGCCGCCGACCAGCGCCTCCACCCGGCGCACGCCGGAACCGATCGACGACTCGCCGAGCAGCTTGATGACGCCGAGGTGGCCGGAGCGACCCGCGTGGGTGCCGCCGCAGAGCTCACGTGCCCAGTCCCCGACGGAGATCACGCGGACCTGGTCGCCGTACTTCTCGCCGAAGAGCGCCATCGCACCGGACCTGACGGCCTCCTCCTGGCTCATGATCTCGGCGTGCACGGCCAGGTCCGCGAGCACCAGGTCGTTGACCCGCGCCTCGACGTCCGCCATCACCGACTGCGGGACCGCGCCCGCAGCGGAGAAGTCGAACCGGAACCGGCCCGGGCTGTTCTCCGACCCTGCCTGGGTGGCGGTGTCGCCCAGGGCCTCACGGAACGCCTTGTGCACCATGTGGGTGGCGGTGTGGGACCGCGAGATCGAACGACGACGCTCGATGTCGACCATCGAGTGGGCGCCGGTGCCGAGCGTGACCTCGCCGGAGACCACCTTCGCCTGGTGGACGATCAGCCCGGTGATCGGCGACTGCACGTCGCGGACCTCGATCCGCGCACCGTTGTCAAGCTCGACCACCCCGGAGTCGGCGAGCTGTCCTCCACCCTCGGCGTAGAACGGTGTGCGATCGAGGATCAGCTCGATCTCGTCGCCCTCGCGGGCCGACTCCACGACGCCGGCGGGCGTGACGATGCCGCGGACCGAGCCCTCGGAGACGACCTCCTGGTAGCCGGTGAACTCGACCGGCCGCCCCAGCGAGTCGGCGACGGCACGGTAGGCCGAGGCGTCCTTGTGCTGGCCCTTCTTGGCGCGGGCGTCCGCCTTGGCGCGCTCGCGCTGCTCCGACATCAGTCGGCGGAAGCCCTCCTCGTCGACGCTGAGGCCCTGCTCGGCGGCCATCTCGAGCGTGAGGTCGATCGGGAAGCCGTAGGTGTCGTGGAGCGCGAAGGCCTTCTCACCGGCCAGCTGCGAACCGCCGGACTGCTTCACCTCGGTGGTCGCGAGGTCGAAGATCGCCGTCCCGGCGCGCAGCGTCTGGCGGAACGCGTCCTCCTCGGCATACGCCACGGTGGAGATCCGCTCCCAGTCGCGGTGCAGCTCGGTGTAGGTCTCCCCCATCTTGTCGCGGCTCACCGGCATCAGCTCCGGCAGCGCCCGGTCGTCGTAGCCGAGCAGCCGCATCGAGCGCACCGCGCGACGCAGCAGCCGGCGCAGCACGTAGCCGCGGGCCTCGTTGCCGGGAGTCACACCGTCGCTGATGAGCATCATCGAGGACCGGACGTGGTCGGCCACGACCCGGAACCGGACGTCGTCGACGTGACCCTGCTCGCCACCGGCGCCGTAGCGCCGGCCGGTGAGCTCCTGCGCCTTCTCGATGACGGGGAACATGACATCGATCTCGTACATGTTCTGCTTGCCCTGCAGCAGGTAGGCGACCCGCTCGAGGCCCATGCCGGTGTCGATGTTCTTCCTCGGCAGGGACCCAGCGATGTCGAAGTCCTCCTTGGACCGCACCGCGGAGAGCTCGTCCTGCATGAACACCAGGTTCCAGAACTCGAGGTAACGGTCCTCGGCGGAGAAGTCGCCGTCGGGGCCGTACTCCGGTCCACGGTCGAGCAGGATCTCGCTGCACGGACCACCCGGGCCGGGGACGCCCATCGACCAGTAGTTCTCCTTCTTCCCGAGCCGGATGATCCGCTCGTCGGGGAGGCCGGTGACCTTGCGCCAGAGCTCGACAGCCTCCGCGTCGTCGTCGTACACGGTCGGCCAGAGCTTGTCCTCCGGGAAGCCGAACCCACCGTCGGCGACGGACTTGGTGACCAGGTCCCAGCCGAGCTCGATCGCGCCTTCCTTGAAGTAGTCGCCGAAGGAGAAGTTGCCGCACATCTCGAAGAACGTGCCGTGCCGCGTCGTCTTGCCGACGTCCTCGATGTCAGGGGTGCGCACGCACTTCTGGACGCTCACCGCGCGGTCGTACGGCGGCGTCTCCTGGCCCAGGAAGTAGGGCTTGAACGGGACCATCCCCGCGTTGACGAAGAGCAGGTTGGGGTCGTCGAGGAGCAGCGGCGCCGAGGGCACGGGCGTGTGACCTGCCTGCTCGAAGTGGCGCACGAACCGGCGGCGGATCTCCGCGGTGTCCATCAGTGGTGTCCTCTGCTCTCGAGCTGGGGCGTGGTGGATCTCTCATGAGGCAGCACGCCGAACCGTTCCCGCAACTCGGTTTCGCGCTCCGCCGCGCCCTGGGCGACCTCGTCGCGGAACATCCGGGCACCCAGGAACAACGCCTCCATCCGGTCGTGCAGCCCGTCGGACGTGAACGCCTCGGCCGCGCGCCGACCCCGGATCATCGCGTAGATCCCGGCACCGGCCCCGGCCACGAACCAGAGCCCCCGGTTCATGCGCTCTCCCGCTGCCTGGCCTGCCACTCGCGGTAGGCCTCCCGCTGCTCCACGCGGCGGTGCTTCCGGGCCCGCTTCACCTCGCGTCGCATCTCGAACCGGATCCGGTTGCGGCTCTCGGCCGAGAGCGCCCGCCGTACGCCGTGGCCGAGCGAGCCGAGCCGGATCACGCTCTCGCGCAGCAGCTGGTCGGCGAAGACTGCCCGTTCGAGCCGGGCAGGTTCCGGCTCCGGCTCGGGCGGCACGGCCAGACCGGTGATGGTGAACTCGCGCGGCTCGACCACCGGCGGGATCGGCCGATCCCGCTCACGCTCGAGCTCGTCGAGCCGGTGGCGCAGCGCCGCGGCCTCGGCGTGGACCGCCGCGACCTCCTGTTTGGTCCGGGTCCGGAGCGACAACAACGCCACCAGCAGCCCGAGCGCCAGCAGCGCCAGGACCCCGAGCGCCAGCCACTCCCACATCATGGTGTCCGACCCTATCGGGCGCGGCGAGGCGCACGGCGGGTGCGGCTTCGGATCCCCGCCGCGGGCCCGCTGAGCCCGCCCGCTGCTCTGGCTCCCGCCGCTCTGGGCGTGGTTGCTTGACGTCAAGCAACCCGCGTGAGCGAATGCCGCCACGCTGGCAACCATGAGGGTCGCTGCCGCGTCCATGAAGGTGAGTCGACTCTCAAGGAGATCCGTCATGCACTCTCGCCTCGCACGCGGTCGCGTCCGCATGCTGCTCGCCGCAGTCCTCGCCGGAACCCTGACCCTGACGCTGGGCGTGACCCTGGCACCCGCCGGCTCAGGTGTCGGGCCATCGCCGGCGCCGGCGACCTCGGACCCGCATCCGAGGGCGGCCAGCCTCGACGGGGCCGGCACGTGGCAGGTCACCAGGACCGGGGGCGATACCTACCAGGTGAGCTGGCGGGCCGCCCGTCGGCTCCCGGTCACCTCCGACCGAGCCACGATCGTCGCGGGCGGCCTCCCGATCGGCGTACCGCGGCTGGCTGCGGACGGCCGGACCGTCGTCACCACGGTCACCACCGCCGAGCGACCCGACCCGGCCGATCTCGACGTCGTCCTGTCCGGTGACCGGCTCGACCACCCAGGGATCGACCAGACCGGGGATGGCGCTGTCCCCGTCGATCCGCGCCGCAGCACCCCGCTCGCCGACGACCCGGCCGAGCCCGGCGAGCTCGAGGTCGTCTCCAGCGACTACGAGCTCGACCCGGTCAAGCTGCCCGGGATGCGGGAGCCGATCGAGATGGTGGGCCACGTCGTGGAGCCTGCGGGTGAAGCCACCGAGTCGCGCCCGCTGGTGCTGTTCCTCCACGGTCGTCACTCCTACTGCTTCAACCCCACCGGCCAGGACGGCGACGACTGGGGATGGCCGTGCCAGTCGCCCATGAAGGAGATCCCGAGCCACCTCGGCTACGACTACATCCAGCAGGTGCTGGCCTCCCAGGGCTTCACCACCGTGTCGATCCGGGTCAACGGCATCAACGCCCAGGACTACCGGCTCTCCGACGGCGGAGCCGACGCACGGGCGAAGATCGTGCAGGAGCACCTCCACTACTGGGCGACGTCCGGCGAGTACGAGGCCGACCTGTCACGGGTGGTCCTCGTCGGGCACAGCCGCGGCGGCGAGGGAGTCAACCGCGCGTCGATCCAGGTCCCGCTTGAAGCGCCGTACCGCATCGTCGGCCAGGTGCTGCTCGCACCGACCGACTTCGGCACCCAGACCGCGCCGTACGTCCCGACCGCGACCGTGCTCCCGTACTGCGACGGGGACGTCTTCGACCTCCAGGGCCAGCGGTTCACCGACAGCGCCCGCGACCTCGCCGCGAACGACAGCTCCCTCAAGAGCTCGGTGATGGTGCTCGGCGCGAACCACAACTTCTTCAACACCGAGTGGACCCCCGGCATGGCCGAGGCGCCGGCGTGGGACGACTGGTACGGCAAGCGCGGCGTCTGCGGCTCTCAGTCGCCGACGCGGCTCAGCGCCGAGGAGCAGCGGACCGTCGGCGTGGCGTACGTCGCCGGCGCGGCCCAGCTCTTCGCGGCGGACGCGCAGGAGTTCCTGCCCCTGTTCGACGGTTCGGTCGTCCACCCGCCGTCGATCGGCGCGGCCGACGTCCGCTCCCACGCCATCGGCGGTGGGCGCGAGCTGCGGCGGCCGGTGATCGACACCGGCCTGTCCCTGCCGACCGGCGCGGACGCGTCGTTCTGCCAGGGCGTGCTCCGGCCCGGCTCGATAGCGTCGTGCGGCCGCGAGGACGACCTGTACGGCCAGGTGCCGCACTGGTACGACGCCGGGGAGTTCGCCCCCGCGCGTCACGAGCTCGAGCTCACCTGGACCGGGGCCGGACAGTCCGGTGGTCTGGTCTTCGACGAGCCGCTCGACCTCTCCAGCGGCCGCCTCGAGCTGCGCTCGATCGTCGACCCGGCGTTCGGTGACGTCCGGATCCGGCTGCGGCTCACCGACAGCAGCGGTGCGACCGCGGAGGTCACGCCGGAGGGTGACGGGATCATCCGTGCCCTGCCGGTCGACGCGCAGGTGGGCAAGCGCTGGGCCCAGGCCGTCCTCGCCGATCCGAGCACGGCCGCCGGGATCGACCTGACCCGGGTGGTCCGGGTCGACGTGGTCGGGGACAGCGCCGACGGTCGGCTGTGGATCCTGGATGTCGCGTCGGCGCCTTCGTCCCTCGTGCCGGTTCCCGACGAACGGCTCCCGCTGGTGAGCCTGCAGAAGGTCAACGTCATCGAGGGCGACGACCCCGGTACCTCCGTCGCTCGAGTGCCGTTCACGGTGACCGGCGAGGTCACGCGCCCGGCGCAGCTGACGGTCGGGATCCTCGACGAGATGTCGCGCCGCGGCCGCAGCGCTGTCCGGGTCGATCTCGCTCCAGGTCAGACCGAGGGCTATCTCCGCTACGAGTACCGCGGCAACACGATCGACGACTACGACCGGCGCACGACAGGCTTCTACGCCTTCGCGGTGAAGGGCGCGATGACCGACACCTACGACGGCCAGGTGCGGTTGCTCGACGACGACCCGGCTCCCCGGGTCACGGTCAGCACGCCGAAGCGGGTCAAGGAGGGCGCGTCGGTCACGGTCGAGATCAAGCTGTCCCGCGCTACGGGGTACGACACCTACGTCGGTGCCCAGGTGGTGCGCGGTCCCGGCTCCGGGACCCGGCTGACGGTCGGTGACATCCCGAGGAAGTGGCTCAAGCGCCACTACGCCTCGGTCGACGACCCGGACCGGCCCCTGCACAAGGCCGGCCTCTACCTGTTCGACCGGCTCCGCTCGGGCGACCGGTCCGTCGTGCTGACGATCCCGGTCCGGTCCGACGGCGTGCGGGAGGGACGGGAGCGGATCACGCTCAAGCTCGACGGCATCGGGAGGTTCACCCGCACCGTCCGGGTGACCGACTGAGCCTAGGAGCGCCAGGGCATTCCGGTGGTTGAGGCGCGAGGAGCACCTCAACCACCGGTCGTACGACCGGCCTGGCTAGCTCTCGCCGCGGACGATCCTGCGGATCTTGTCCCAGCGGTCGGCGATCGCCGCCTCCGCACCCAGAGAGGTCGGCTGGTAGTAGGCGACACCGTCGAGCACGTCGGGCAGGTACTGCTGCTCGGCGACGCCGTACGGCTCGTCGTGCGGGTAGACGTAGCCCTTCCCGTGGCCGAGGTCGCGGGCGCCTCCGTAGTGGGCGTCGCGCAGGTGGGCGGGCACGTGGCCGATCTTGCCTGCCTTCACGTCGGCGATGGCGGAGTCGATCGCGGTGATGACGGCGTTCGACTTGGGGGCGACCGCCAGGTGGATGGTGGCCTGCGCGAGGTTGATCCGGGCCTCGGGCATCCCGATCAATTGCACCGCCTGCGCCGCGGCCACCGCGACGGTGAGCGCGGTGGGGTCGGCGAGTCCGACGTCCTCGCTCGCGTGGACGACCAGTCGCCGGGCGATGAACCGCGGATCCTCCCCGGCCTCGATCATCCGGGCCAGGTAGTGCAGCGCGGCG
>NZ_DASUTK010000129.1:0-19742 GCF_036374615.1 Nocardioides sp. | reverse complement strand
GAGCTGCTCGCGATGGAGGCCGACTACGAGGCCGCGCGCCTGCTCACGCTCGAGGCGGCGTGGATGGCCGACAACGGCAAGCCGAACTCGCTCCAGGCGTCGATGGCCAAGGCCAAGGCCGGGCGGGCCTGCGTGGACATCGCGCTGCGCTGCGTGCGGCTCGCCGGCGCCGGCGGCTACTCCGAGACCGAGCTGCTGGAGAAGTGGGCACGCGACAGCAAGATCCTCGACATCTTCGAAGGCACCCAGCAGATCCAGCAGCTGATCGTGGCGCGGCGGCTGCTGGGTCTGTCCAGCTCTGAGCTCAAGTAGCGCGCCGAGCCGAAGCCGGTAACCGCGGTGAAAGCCGTCGGTCAGCGGCAGCCGGTGCAGTGGGGCCAGGCGGACCGACCGGCGGCCGCCACCAGCCAGGAGCATCCGTCATGACCGTCTACTTCGACCACCACATCGTCCCCAGCACCGACAAGGCCCGGACCGCGCGCTTCTATGCCGAGATCCTCGGACTCCCGGCACCCCGGGAGGAGGGACCGTTCGCCGCGCTCGACCTCGGCAACGACGTCGCGCTCTACGTCGCCGGCTGGGAGGAGCGGGTCGCACCCCAGCACTACGCGTTCCTCGTGAGCGAGGCCGAGTTCGACACCTTCTACCGCCGCCTGACCGAGCTCGGCCTGCCGCACTGGGCGGACCCGCACCGCCGGCTCCCGCAGCAGGTCAACCATGACGACGGCGGCCGCGGCACCTACTTCCACGACCCCGACGGCCACTTCGTCGAGGTCCTCACGGTGCGGTACGGCGGCCGCCCGACCTCGGTCGCACCGGCGGCCGCAGCCTGACTTGGCGGATCAGGAGCTGCGTGGCGGCTAGGTTGAGCCTCCGGACGGACCGGCTCGAACACGACCGCGGGGGCGACATGCGCTACCGAGTGCTCGGCGAGGTGGTGGTGCTGCCCGAGGGCGGTACCCCACGCACGCTGACGCGCCGCCGCGAGCGCTCGGTGCTCGGTGTCCTCCTCGCCGCGCGCGGTACGCCAGTGACGGCCGAGCGACTGCTGGCCGACGCGTGGACGGACGTGGATGCCGCCACCCTCGGCTCGCTCCAGGTGGCGGTCTCCCGGCTCCGTGCCGAGCTGGAGCCGGATCGCGCGCCACGCACGCCGCCGCGTGTCCTCGTCAGTGGTGGCGGTGGCTACGTCCTGGACGCGCCGTCTGACGCGGTCGATGCCTGGGTCTTCGAGTCCATGGCCCGCCAGGCGCTCGGGGCCGACCGGGCCGAGGAGTCACTGCGACTCGGCGAGGAGGCGAACCAGCTGTGGGCCGGCACGCCGTACCCCGACTGCGACGGCGAGCTGTTGCTCCGCGAGCGCGACCGGCTGAACGAGCTCCACGCGTCGCTGCTCGAGCGCCGGGTCGAGGACCTGCTGGCCCTGGGCCGTGACGCCGACGCGCTGACCCTGGCCATGGACGCGGCCGGCGACCACCCCTTCCGGGAGCGGCTCTGGGCGGGGCTGGCGCTGGCGCAGTACCGGGGCGGGCGGCAGGGGGAGGCGCTCGAGACGCTCCGACGGCTGCGGACGATGCTCGCCGACGAGCTGGGGGTGGACCCGACCCCGGAGGTCCAGGAGCTGGAGCGACGCCTTCTGCAGCAGGACCCGGAGCTGACGGTCCTCGCTTCCCGGCCGGTGGCCGCGCGCACGCGCGAGGTGTCCGCGGACCAGCCAGCGCTGCGGCCGCCGACCAGCCCGACCGTTGGCCGGGACGAGGTGCTGGCGCTGGGCGAGCGGCTGCTCGAGGGCCTCCCCGCGGCAACAGCGGCGCGCTTTCTCACGGTGTCCGGCGAGCCGGGCATCGGCAAGAGCCGCTTCGTCCAGGACCTCCAGGTACTGGCGGCCGAGCGTGGCGCGCGCGTGGTGCTCGGACGCAGCCCGGAGGGTGATCTGGTGCCCGCACTGTGGCCGTGGCAGTCCGTGGTCCGGGAGCTGGTCCGGGAGCTGGCCGGGTCGGCGGCGACGCCACCCCCGCACCTCGCCCCACTGCTCGGCGACAGTGAGGCCGCTGCCGACACCGGCACCGGCACGACGCTCCGTCTCTATGACGCGGTCGTGAACCTGCTGGTGCAGTCGGCCCAGGCGGCCGGCGGACTCGTCGTGGTCCTGGAGGACCTGCACCGGGCCGACGTCTCGTCGCTCCAGCTCCTCGCACACGCGGCCGCGACGCCGATGCCGGCCCCGCTGCTGATCGTCGTCACTCGACGCACGACCGACGAGGCGGCCGCCGCAGAACCGCTGCTGGCGGCGCTGGCAGCCCTGGCGCGCGCCGGCGCCGACCGCATCCGCCTGGAGGGCCTGGATCCGGCCGCTGTCGACGACCTGCTGACCGCGATGCTGGGCGACCACGACCCGCAGCTGGCGTACCGGGTGGCCGACGCGACGGCCGGCAACCCCTTCTACGTCGGGGAGTACGCGCGGCTGCTCACGACGCGACCCGACCTGAGAGCGGTCGAGCTCGACGACCTCCCGGTGCCCGAAGGGGTCCAGGACGTGCTGCGGCAGCGGCTTGCGCGGCTGCCCCAGGCTTCACGCACCCTGCTCGCGCACGCGGCGATGCTGGGCCAGGTCGTCGAGCCACGCCTGACGGCCACGGTCACCGGTGAGTCCGAGGAGACGGTGCTGGACACCCTCGACCTTGCCGTGGCCTCGGGACTCCTGGTGGAACGGGGCGCCGCGTACGCCTTCGCCCACGCCCTGACCCGCGAGGTCCTGGCGGACGAGCTCAGCGCCGCTCGACGGATGCGGCTGCATGCGCGGGCAGTGGTCGCATTGGAGCAGGCCCACCCGCGGCCGGACGCGGACCTCGTGGCCACGCTCGCCGGCCACGCCCTGGCAGCGGCGCCGCTCGGTCGCGAGTCGCGCCGGGCCGCACTCACCTGGCTGCCGCGGGCTGCCGCGTCGGCCGCGGCCCGGCAGGCGCACGCCGAGGCGCTCGAGCTGTGGCGGGCAGCGGGCCGCGAGGCCGATCCGACCGAGCCGGAGCACGTCGCGGCCCGGCAGGGCGAGGCACAGGCGTTGCTCCGGCTGGGATCGTCGGCCGCGAGTCGCGCGATCGTCCAGGAGCTCGTCGCCGAGGCAGTCGCGCGAGAGGACTGGTCCAACGTCGCCGCCAGTGCCGCGATCGCCACCGAGGCCGGCGTCTGGACCTCGCGCGAGCACGGGAGCAAGGACGAGCCGTTCATCGTTGCGCTCACGGACGCGCTCGGCCACGTGGTCGACCCCGCCGACGAGGCGAGACTCACCGCGACCTTGATGGTGGAGCACTACCTCGGCTTCGACCGTGACCGCGTGACCGAGTACAGCGCACGCGCGGGCGCCGCTGCCCGGGAGGCGGCCGACGACGTGCTCATCGAGCAGGTGCTCTACCTCCAGATCCTGTGCCGTTCCGGGCGCCGCCGGCCGGGTGACCGCGAGGAGCGGCTCGCCCTCCTCGAGGACCTTCTCGCACGCTCTCCCGGAGGAGAGACCGAGGTGTCCGCCCTCTTCCACCTCGGCTGGAACCTGTTCGAGCTCGGACGGGTCGACGAGTCCGACGAGGCCATGGAGCGCTGTCGGGCCGCCGCTGCCGACCTGGGTCACGCCGGGGTCGACGTCCCGCTCGCCTGGTGGCGCGCAGCCCGTGCCCGTGACGTCGACGACCCGCAGGCGGCGGCGCTCGGGCGCGAGGCGCTGACGCTGCACGAGAGCAGCGGAGTCGTCGGGATCGACGAGGCGAGGTGTGTGCACGCCGCGGCGAGCCTCGCACCGGGGGAGACGCTCGACCCGGGACTCGTCGACCTCGCAGGGACCCGTGGGTTGCCGACCCGCGCTGCGGTCGCATGGGGCCTCGTGACCTCGGGTCAGCCGGAGCGGATCGGTGACCTGGTCGCCGACCTGGTGCCGGCCCACGTCGAGGACTACGCGGCCCTGGCGGGTGCCTGTCTGCAGCTGGGAGTCCTCGCGGCGCTCGGGGACGCCGACCGCGTGCGCGTGCTGGTGGACCAGCTCCGCCCGAACGCCGACGCCGTCGTCACGTACGGGGCTCTGGACCACCTCGGTGTCGTCGACCACTTCCTCGCCCTGGGACTGCAGAGCCTCGGGCGGCACGACGACGCGCTGGTCCACGCGCGTCGGGCGGTCGACCGGCTCACCGAGCTCGACGTCCGACCTGCCCTGCGCCGGGCGACGGCCCTGCTGGCACAGCTGGAGCAGGACGGCGGCGCAGCCGAGGCGTAAGTCAGCGGTAACTCGCGCGAAAGCGCTCGCGGCCACCGTGGAGCCAGCCCGGAGACACCGGGCGGCCCACGGACAGGAGGTCCGCGATGACCACCACCTTCACCACCTTCACCGGCTCGGCCCGGGCGCGGTTCGCGACCCGTCGCCGCGGTGCCACGACGTACCGGACCGAGTTCCGGACCCAGTCAGTGCTCGAGACCATCGCCACCCAGCGTGTCCTGAACGCGCTGCGGTAGCCCACGTGAGGACAGAGACCTCAGCAGGCCCCCACCGAACGACCGCCATGACATCGAGAGGACCACTCATGACCAGCACGACCATCACGCCTACCGACCAGCTACGGGAGCCGCTCGCCGACCTGCGCCGCCGCGTCGCCGGCGCCCTCCACCTCCCCGACGACGAGACCTGGGACGCCGCCCGCGCAGCCTGGATCGTCACCGTCGACCAGCGCCCGCTTGCCGTCCTCGAGGCACGAGACGTGCAGGACGTCGTGACCGCGGTCCGGTGGGCCCGGGACCACGAGGTCCAGGTGTCCGCCCAGCCCACCGGGCACGGCACCACCGGCCCCTTCGAGCAGGTGATGCTCCTGCGCACCGGCGGGTTGCGCGGCATCGAGGTCGATCCCGCCGCGCGGACCGTCACGTTCGGTGCCGGCGTCCGCGCGGGCGAGCTCCTGGCGGCACTCGACGGCACCGGCCTCACGTTCCTCGCAGGCTCCAACCCGGACCCGACGGTCGTCGGCATGACGGTCACCGGCGGACTCAGCTGGTTCGGTCGCGCCTTCGGGGCGGGCGCCGACAGCGTGGAAGCCGTCGAGCTCGTGGACGGCATGGGCCGGCTGCGCACGCTCACGGCCACCGGCGACGACTCGGACCTGTTCTGGGCAGTGCGAGGCGGGGGCGGTGACTTCGGGATCATCACGCGGATGACTGTGCGACTGCACCCCGTCCCGCAGCTGTACGGCGGCCGGCTGTTCTGGCCGATCGAGCAGACCCGGGCGGTGCTGGACGCCTTCCGGGACGTCACCGAGGGCGCGCCCGACGGGCTCACCGTGTGGTTCCACTGCTACCGGTTCCCACCGTTCCCGGAGATCCCGGAACCGCTGCGCGGTCAGGCAATCGCGTCGGTCGCTGTCGCACACCTCGGCACCAGCCAGGAGGCCGGGCGGCTGCTCGCACCCTTCCGGGCCGTGCCCGGCATCGTTCTCGACCTGCTGGGCGAGGTGCCGATCGGTGCCCTGGACGGCATCGCTGGAGAACCCACCGAGCCGTCTCCCGGGCGCGACTGGGCGGTCCTTCTCCACGCGCTCGACGACCGAACCGTCGAGCGGTTGGTGGACGCAGTCGGGGCCGGGGCCGCCCACCCCCTCACCATGGTGCAGGTCCGCCACCTGGGCGGGGCGCTGGCGCGCCAGCACCCGACCGGCGGGAGCTTCGGAGCGGTGTCCGAGCAGTACCTCGTGGGCGCGATCGGCATCCCGATCGGACCGGGTGGAGACGCCGGGGTCGAGGCCGGCTTCGCCGACATCGAGGCAGCAGTGTCGTCCGTGAGCTCGGGCCGCGCGCCGCTCGCCTTCCTGGGACGGCGCAGCACCGACCACTGGTGGTCACCCGCGACTCGCGCTCGGCTGGTCGCGGCCAAGCGCGCCGCAGACCCGCTCGGAGTCATCCGCAGCAATCGTCCGGTCGAGGCCGGCTGAGCCTGGACGAAACGAGCCCCGCACCGAGACGGTGCGGGGCTCGGTGCGCATCACGGTCAGGTCAGGAGACGGACTTGAAGGGGTCGTGCTCGGCGAGGATCCGGTCGACACGCGCCTGGTCGAGCCGGGTGTAGACGGCCTGGTTCTCCTGTGCGTCGCGGACGCACTTGGCGAGGGTGAAGGCGGAGGTCGTGAGGTACATGATCCCCAGGCCCAGGAAGGCGCGGATCCACGGGTCGACCGGTAGGTAGAAGACGGAGAAGATCATCGTCAGCAGCGCCACGCCGAAGGAGAGGGCGGCCTGCAGGTAGAAGGCGTTGGTGTTCTTGGTTGCGATCGGAGTGTCCATGCCGTGGATCCTCGCCGCGCCACCCGATGCACCGAACCCGCGCGAATACCCGCTTGGGGTGAGTACCCACGCCTATCCCGGTCCCTAAGGTGAGAGAGTGCCGACCGGAGACGACCGTCGCGACCTTCTCGTTCGCGCGCTCGAAGAAGCCTTTGCGCCGCTGATGAAGGCCGACCCGCGGGCCTTCCGCGGGAAGTTCCGCACGATGGCGGGCGACCCTCACGCCTTCTACCGCGGTAGCGCCTGCGTGTTCTACGCCGACGTGACCGACGAGGACGACCCGTATGCCGACGAGCTCTCGGGCGCGATCTGGATCCACGGTGACCTGCACGTCGAGAACTTCGGCACCTACCTCAACTCCGACGGCCGGCTGGTCTTCGACGTCAACGACTTCGACGAGGCCTACCTCGGGCACTTCACGTGGGACCTGCAGCGGTTCGCGGCATCGCTGGCGCTCGTCGGCTGGCAGAAGGCGCTGCCCGAGGAGGACGTCCGCCGGTTGATCGGGCGCTACGTCCGGTCCTACCTCTCGCAGGTCGACGAGTACCGGAGCAGCGAGGACGACGACGAGTTCGCGCTCCACCTCGACAACACCTCGGGCCCCATCCGCAGCGCCCTGGTCTCGGCCCGGTGCAACAAGCGGGCCGACCTGCTCGACCGGACCACCGTCCTCGACGACGGACTCCGCACGTTCCGGCACGACGACACGGTCCGGGCCCTGTCCAAGACCGAACGGGCGAAGGTGGTGCGAGCCTTCGAGCGCTACCTGGAGACGATCCCCGACCAGAAGCGGTTCGACAGGGAGCTCTTCTACGAGCTGCGCGACCTCGTGGGGAAGACCGGGTTCGGGATCGGCAGCGCCGGGCTGCCTGCGTACAACCTGCTGGTCGAGGGCTACAGCCAGGCACTCGACAACGACGTGGTGCTGTCGATGAAGCAGGCGAACATCCCCGCTGTGAGCCGGTTCGTGGACACGAGCGCGATCGACGAGTACTTCGACCACGAGGGGCAGCGCACCGTGGTGAGTCAGCGCGCGCTCCAGCTCCACACCGACCCGTTGCTGGGGTACACCACGCTCGACGGGGTGGGGTACGTCGTGAGCGAGGTGTCGCCGTACGAGGTCGACCTGGACTGGTCGGACCTGACCGAGCCGGACCAGATCGCAGAGGTCGTCGACCTGCTCGGCCGCGCCACCGCGAAGATCCACTGCGCCTCCGACGAGGACAGCGAGCAGGACCTCGTGGACTTCCAGGTGGAGGAAGCGATCGCGAGCTCGATCCACCGCCGCCGCAAGGAGTTCGCGGCCTGGCTCACCGACTGGGGGATGGCCTACGCCGATCGGGTGCGCGAGGACCACGCACTCTTCGTGTCGGCCTTCCGGGACGGCTCGATCGGGGTCTCCGCCACCTGACGCCGCCCAGCGAGCGTGACCTCCGGGACGCGCGGCCGTTGTCACAGGCACGACCCTCACCCAGGAGGAGACCCCATGCGTCGTGCTCCACGACTGGCTGCCGCCGCCGCGCTCGCGGTGGTCGCCCTCGCCCCCGTCCTGCCGACCACGGGCGCCGATGCGCTGCCGCTGCCGAGGGCCGACATCTCCGACTTCCTCGCCCGGCAGCTGCGCACCCTCGCGCTGGGGGAGCGGACGACCGTCCTGGTGCACGGCACCGACCTCGCGGCGGCCAACCGCGCCGTGAGGACGGCCGGGCTGACCCGGACCATGAGTTTCGACCGGATCGGCGTGGTCGTCGCTCGTGGCACGGCGGCACAGATCGCGCTCGCGAGGGTGCAGCCCGGTGTGACCTACGTCGAGGGCAACCAGCCGATCGAGCTCACGCAGTACACCTCGCACACGGCCACGCGCGGGACCGAGGCGATGGAGACCCTGACCGGTGCAGACGGCACTGCCCTGACCGGCACCGGCGTCAGCGTGGCCGTGATCGACTCCGGCGTCGACCCGACCCACCCCTACCTCACTGACGCCGACGGCACCTCCGCCGTCGTGAGCAACAACAAGACCGTCTGTGACCCGCTCGAGGCGTTCTGCCAAGTCGTGAACCTGCCGAACACCGTCGACACGGACACCCTGTCCGTCGGCGGTCATGGCACGCACGTCGCCGGCATCGTGGCGGGCAGACCGACCACCCTCTCCGACGGGCGGACCCTCCACGGTGCCGCGCCAGGCGCGAACCTGGTGTCGCTGTCGACCGGCGCCGCCCTGTTCATCATCGGCGCCGACGCCGCCCTGAACTGGGTCCTCGAGAACCACGCCGCACCCTGCGGTGAGGGCGTGCCGGCTTCTGAGTGCCCGCCGATCAAGGTCACGAACAACTCCTACGGCCCCAGCGGCGGCGGCGCGTACGACCCCGAGTCGGCAACGGTGAAGCTGCAACGTGCGCTGGCGGCCGAGGGCGTCGTCACCGTGTGGGCGGCCGGGAACGACGGCGGCGACGGCTCGACGAGCCTCACCAACCCGCCCGGCCAGGACCCGACCGGCGGCATCCTGAGCGTCGCGTCGTACAACGACCTGGAGACGGGTACCCGCGACGGCGAGGTCAGCGAGTTCTCCTCACGGGGCCAGGAGAGCGACCCTGCCACGTGGCCGGACGTCTCGGCACCGGGGGACACGATCACCAGCTCCTGCCGGATCTACCTGCCGATCTGCGTCACCGGACTGGACTTCGTCGACGGTGGGAACTTCAACACCATCAGCGGCACCTCCATGGCTGCCCCGCACGTCGCGGGAATCGTCGCCCAGCTGTTCCAGAAGTCGCCGGGCGCGACGCCCGCACAGGTCGAGGCGGCCATCACGTCCACCGCCCACCGGTACTCCTTCGGGGCGCCGTACGTCGGCGGCTCGTCGTACGACAAGGGGCACGGCCTCGTCGATGTCGTGGCGGCGGCGAACGTTCTGCCCTAGGCGAGCTGTCCGGGCAGGGTTCGCACGACCGTCCCCCAAGGTCACGCCGGGCGCCACGGTGCCCGGCGTGATCTACGTCGTGGTCGCGGCCACAGCCGCCGAGGCAGCGTACGTCCGGGTAGACGCCAGGTTCACGCGCGCTGGGGGAGTGGCTCAGCGAGAGCTGTTCGCCGTCCGGCCCTTGACGACTCCGACGAACGCCTGGGTGTCCTCGTCGTCGCGCTCGACCAGCCAGGCCAGCACGACGGTGGTGGGCTCGAGGTCCGAGACGGGCCGGGCGGCGACGTCCTTGCGGGCGTAGAGCCGTGCGACCGACATCGGCACGATCGCGACTCCTCCTCCGGACGCGACGACCTCGATCGCCTCCTCCCACGACATCGGCGGCCAGTCGAGCTGGGCCGCACTGGGCGTCCAGCCGGATTGGTGGGGGAGCACGAGCTGTTCGTCGATGAGGTCGGCGGTGGTCACGGCGTCGGCGGCCGTGGCGAAGTGGTCCCGCGGGACCACCACGACCGGCACCTCGTCGTACAGCCGCACCCGGTGGAGCCCGTCGACGCTCGGGAGCGGGAGCCGAACCAGGCAGAGGTCGAGTGAGCCGTCACGCAGTCCGGTCTCGGCCCTGACCGCACCGTCGACCGGAACGAGCTCGAGCGGTTCCGCCTGCCGCTCACGCCACGCCATGGCCCACTTGTCGGGTGTCGTCCCGGTGTCGAAGCCGAGTCGCATCAGGCGTCCCTGAACGAGAGGCCGCGCCCGGTCAGAGCCTCGCCGAGCCGTTCGATCGCGATCGGCCCGACGCCGTGGAGCGCGACCAGGTCTGCTGCACGCCACGACGCGACCTGCTCCAGGGTCGTGACGCCCTCGCCCCGGAGCGCGCGGGTGGCAGGAGCCCCGATGCTGCGGGGGAGCGGAGTGCCGTCCGGCCGCGCCGGCCGCTTCCGAGGCGGCCCGCCGTGGTCGAGCACGGCCTCGCCCCGCGGGGAGAGCCGGTAGCCGATGGCCAGGGACTCGGTGAGGCCCTTCTCCTTGAGCTTGCGCACGTCGGTCTTGAAGTCCGCCGTCTCCCGTCCGAGCTCGGCCGCCAGGTCCGGCGCCCGTACGCCGGGGGAGCGGTCGATGATCTCCAGCGTGGCCCGGGTCCACGGCCCGGTGCCCGAGGCCGCGTCGAGCCGGTCGAGCCACGCCCTGATCTGCTCGATCTCAGCGGCATCCGGCACGCGCTCGCGCAGCGCCTCGCGCGGGTCGGCGCCGGCGTACCGCAGTCCGACGCGGTAGACGGTCCGGTCCGGCCGGTGGCTGAGTGCGTCCTTGAGCGCAGTCAGCGACGCGGCGCCGGCGCGACGCGCGTCGTCGGCTCGGAGCCGGGAGAGCGCGACCGGTTCGAGCGACACCACCTCGATCAGACCAACGCCGGTACGCATCCGCGTGCCGACCTTCACGCGCGGACGGTCCCAGCGCCGGAACGCGAGGTCGATCTCGCCGTTCTTGATGGCCGTCAGCTCTGCGGGCCGGATCATCACGAGGTCAGTCCATCACGGTGGGCCACGACGAGGAACGGTGCGCGCCGCCGCGACGTAGTGCTGGAACGCGCCTGCGCGCGGATCCCCACGAAGCGCGCCGCATGACGCAAGATTGCCGGCGTGCGGTCGAGAAGAAGTCCGGCTGGTGACGAGACTGCGCTCGGACGCAGGGTGACCCTGACTGGGACGCGGGGGCCGCTGTTGGCATTCGTCGTGGCTGTCGCGCTCGCCGTCAGCGGCGCGGGGCCGGCCGGCCCCGCGTCCACTGAACCCGTGGAGGTGCCGGCCGAGGGCGGGCAGCCTGCCCGGATCGAGCCGCGGGGTGCGAAGGGGGCACGTCCCAACATCGTCGTGGTGATGGCCGACGACATGCGGGTCAACGACGTGCGGTTCGCCCCCAACCTGCGGCGGCTCGTGGCCAGGCGCGGCCTGACCTTCCGGAACTCCTTCTCGCCGTACCCTCTCTGCTGTCCGGCGCGGGCGTCCTTCTTCACCGGCGTCTACGCGCACCGTCACAGGGTGTTGTCCCACAAGCTCCCGTGGGGATACCAGACCTTCGACGACTCGCGCACGTTGGCGACATCACTGGCTGAGGTCGGCTATCAGACCGGGTTCATCGGCAAGTACCTCAACGGTTACGGGACGCACGACTCGCTGGTGTCGGGAGAGCCGTCATGGCAGTACGTCCCGCAAGGGTGGTCCGACTGGCGCGCTGCCTTCACCAACCGGGCACTGCCCGAGGTGCACGGCGGCACGCACCACTATCGCGACACGCCGTACAACGTGAACGGGACCGTGGACAACGCGTACCGCGGCCGGTACCAGCCCGCGGTCGTCGGCGACTTCTCCCGGGCCATGGCACGCAGGTTCTCGAGATCGCGCCGGCCGTTCTTCATGTCCGTCAACTACGTGACGCCCCACCACGGATCGCCTCGCGAGCTCGACGACCCCGGCTACGTGCCCGACCGCAACGGCAGGCGGACGGACTACGTCACGCCGGGCCGCCCGCGCTGGGTCAGGGGACGCTTCGACCGGCTGATCACGCACGCTGCCGGCCTGCCGAGGAACGGTGGCCCGGCGGAGCGGAACGTCTCCGACAAGCCCGCGCTGCTGCGCAAGTTCCCGGAACCGACCGCGCGCGAGCGACGGGCGATGCGGGAGGTGACGCGACAGCGGGCGGAGGCAGTGTTCGCCATGGACGTCCAGATCGGGGGGCTGATCGACACCCTGAGGCGGACCGGCGAGTGGAGGCGCACCGTCTTCATGTTCACGTCCGACAACGGGTACTTCCTGGGAGAGCACCGGCGTCGGCAGGGCAAGCTGCTCGGGCACGAGCCGTCGCTCCGGGTGCCGTTCCTGGTCACCGGGCCTGGCATGCGTGGTGACGGGCGGGCCGGACGGATGCGCTCCGACCCGATCACGACGATCGACGTCAGCGCGACCATCATCGACCTGGCCGGTGCTGCGCCGCCGCTGGTGCCGGACGGTGCGTCGAAGGTGCGGGTCATGCGCCGGGGCGACCGCGGCTGGCGCACCCCGGTGCTGTACGAGGCGCTCCACACCGGCCCCTCCGACCCTGCGCCGGGCTTCGACGACGAGCGCACCGCGATCGGTGTCCGTACCGCCCGCTACTCCATGCTGGTCTACCGCGACGGAGGAGAGCTGTACGACCTGGTGAAGGACCCGCTGCAGAACCACAGCCGGTGGGACGACCCGGCCTATCGCGAAGTCAAGCAGACCCTGCGTCAGGTGTGGCGGGACCTCAAGGACTGCGCGGGTCAGGAGTGTCGGGCAGCCTTGCCTCGCAGCCTCGCGGCCGGGGCTGGGGCGAACCGGAGGATGACTGCGGCGTACTGGCGACGACTCGACCGCGTCTACGGCTGGTGACGGACCGGGCCAGGGAACGGCGACGCCCCGGTCGCTGGGACCGGGGCGCCGCCACGATTGTCCTCGATCAGTCGAGGTCGAAGCGGTCGAGCTCCATGACCTTGACCCAGGCCGACACGAAGTCGTTGACGAACTTGTCGCGGGCGTCCTCGCTCGCGTAGACCTCGACGAGCGCGCGGAGCTGCGAGTTGGACCCGAAGATCAGGTCGACGGGCGTCGCGGTCCAGCGCAGCTCGTCGGTGGCCGCGTCGCGGATCTCGTACACGTTCTCCGAGTCCTGGGACGCCTTCCACCTGGTCCCTGCGGAGAGCAGGTTCACGAAGAAGTCATTGGTCAGCACGCCCGGCCGGTCGGTGAGGACCCCGTGCGCCGCCCCGCCGACGTTCGCTCCCAGTGCGCGAAGGCCACCGACTAGGACGGTCATCTCCGGGGCGCTGAGCTCGAGCATGTAGGCACGCTCGACGAGCAGCTTCTCGGGCTGCAGCTTCTCGCCGGGTCGGAGGTAGTTGCGGAAGCCGTCGGCTCGTGGCTCGAGCACCGAGAACGACTCGACGTCGGTCTGCTCCTGCGTCGCATCGGTCCGACCGGGGTGGAACGGCACGGTGACGTCATGACCGGCGTCCTTGGCCGCCCGCTCGATCGCTGCGCCGCCGGCGAGCACGATCAGGTCTGCGAGCGAGATGCGTGCACCGCCGGCGGCGTAGAACTCCTGCTGGATGCCCTCGAGGGTCTCGAGGACGGTCGCCAGCTCGGCGGGCTGGTTGACCTCCCAGCTGCGCAGCGGTTCGAGCCGGATCCGGGCGCCGTTCGCGCCGCCGCGCTTGTCGGTGGTCCGGAAGCTCGCGGCCGACGCCCACGCCGTCGAGACCAGCTGGTGGGTTGTCAGGCCCGACTCCAGCACGCGGGTCTTCAGCGCGGCGACATCGGTCTCGCTCACGAGCTCGTGGTCGACCGCCGGCACGGGGTCCTGCCACACCTGCGGCTCGGCCACCCACGGGCCGAGGAACCGCGAGACCGGACCCATGTCGCGGTGCAGCAGCTTGTACCAGGCCCTGGCGAACGCGTCGGCGAACTCGTCGGGGTGCTCGAGGAAGCGCCGGGAGACCTTCTCGTACGCCGGGTCCATGCGCAGCGAGAGGTCGGTGGTCAGCATGGTCGGCTTGTGCTTCTTCTGCGGGTCGAAGGGGTCGGGGACGATCGCCTCGGAGTCCTTGGCCACCCACTGCTTCGCACCACCCGGGCTGGTGGCGGGCTCCCACTCGTGGCCGAAGAGGATCTCGAAGAAGCGGTTGCTCCACTGGGTCGGTCGGTCGCTCCACGTGACCTCGAGACCGCTGGTGATCGTGTCGGCCCCCTTGCCGGTGCCGTAGCTGCTCAGCCACCCGAGGCCCTGGGTCTCCAACGGAGCACCCTCGGGCTCGGGGCCGACATGGTCGTCGGCGACAGCCGCACCGTGGGTCTTGCCGAAGGTGTGACCGCCCGCGATGAGGGCGACCGTCTCCTCGTCGTTCATCGCCATGCGGCGGAACGTCTCGCGGATGAAGTGCGCAGCCGCCACCGGGTCGCCGCTTCCGCGCGGACCCTCGGGGTTGACGTAGATCAGGCCCATCTCGGTGGCCCCCACGTCGGGCATCATCTCGGCGTCGCTGACGTAGCGGTCCTCGGTCAACCAGTTGTCCTCCGGACCCCAGAAGACCTCTTCGGGCTCCCAGATGTCCTCGCGACCGAAGCCGAAGCCGAACGTCTTGAAGCCCATCGACTCGAGGGCGACATTGCCGGCCAGGACGAGCAGGTCGGCCCACGAGACCTGCTGCCCGTACTTCTGCTTCACCGGCCACAGCAGCCGCCGTGCCTTGTCGAGGTTGGCGTTGTCGGGCCAGCTGTTCAGCGGAGCGAACCGCTGGCTTCCGTCTCCGGCGCCGCCGCGTCCGTCGTGGATGCGGTAGGTGCCCGCCGCGTGCCAGCTCAGCCGGATCATCAGCCCGCCGTAGTGACCGAAGTCCGCCGGCCACCAGTCCTGGGAGGTCGTGAGCGTCTCGATGACGTCCCGCTTGAGCGCCTCCACGTCGAGCTTCGCGAACTCCTCCGCGTAGCTGAACCCCGTCCCCAACGGGTTGCCCGCGGAGGGGTGGGCGTGAAGCACGGACAGGTTCAGAGAGTCGGGCCACCAGTCCTGGATCGTCCGTGGCCGCCCCCCGGTCTGCGGGGTCGGCGAGTCGATCGCCGGGTTCTCGCTCTCGCTACCCTCCGCGGTCACGCCGTCGTGCCCGACCGGGCACCCTCCGGCTGCGGTGCTGCTCGGGTTGTCCTGGCTCTCGGTCATGTTCTTCCTTCCACGGAGTTGACTGCAGGGTTCAAGCGGCTGAGCACTCGGGGCACAGGCCCCAGTAGACGACCTCGGCCTCGTCGATCACGAAGCCGTGGTCCTCGGAGGCCGTCAGGCACGGGACGTCGCCGACCGCACAGTCGACGTCGGCCATCGTGCCGCAGGAGCGGCACACGACATGGTGGTGGTTGTCGCCCACACGGGCTTCGTACCGGGCCACCGATCCGGTCGGTTGGATCCGGCGTACCAGGCCGGCGCCGGTCAGCGCCCGCAGGACGTCGTACACAGCCTGGTGCGAGACCTCGCCGAGGTCGGCGCGGACGGTGCCGATGATCGTGTCCGTGTCGGCGTGCGGAGCGGAGTGCACCGCACGCAGGACTGCCAGGCGGGGTCGGGTGACCCGGAGCGAGGCGTCGCGCAGCAGGCGCTCGTGCTCGTTCTCGGCAGTGGTGGGCATCGGGGCCAGCATTGCGAGTTTTCTTGAATCATTCAACTGTGAGGCTCGGGCGTTGCGATCGAAACTTTCGGGTCGGTGCCTGCGTCACAGGTACGAACCGTCCCCAGCGAGCTGCCAACCGGGTCTCGCTTCGGGAACGAACAATGGGGGATCAGCATGAACGTCGTGGGCAGGTACGCAGAATGGGTCGACTTCACCGCCGACCTGATGACCCGGCCGTCGGGACGGTTCCCACGGACGCGTGTCAGATCGAAGCTCGTGGAGACGTTCCAGACCCAGGTGTCCTGGAACTGGAAGAACGCCGACGGCGCGTTCGGGTTCGAGCCCAGCCATCCGATCAAGGGCTGGCCGAGCCCATCGGAGCTGGTGCTGTGGGAACGTCACATGGCCAAGCACCCGCTCCTGTGCTGGTTCCGCCGTACCGGCGACCCTCGACCGTGGTCGGTGGGACGCGTCCCGCGCCGGATCGTGGCACCGCACGGCTTCGACATCCTGCGCGACCTCTGCGGGCCGGTCGGTGTCGACGAGCAGCTGTCCATCCCGTACGAGCTCGACGGCGAGGCGCACCGCGCCTACGTCCTCGCGAGGACCGGCGAGGACTTCTCCGACGAGGACCTCGACCTCGCGCGGCGCATCCAGCCGCTACTGGCGGCGCTGGGCAAGCAGTGCACCCTGCTGCAGGGCGCGTACCCCACGGGGGCAGTCCCGGCCGGGCTGACCGGGAGGGAGCTGGCAGTCCTCCAGCTGCTCCGGGAGGGCAGCACCGCTCGGGCGATCGGCCATCGCCTCGGCATCTCCACCCGCACCGTCCACACCCACCTCGCGAACCTCTACCGCAAGCTCGGCGTGAACGACCGGTTGCAGGCGGTGATGGTGGCTCAGCAGCTGGGGATCCCGAGCGCCTCGCGCGAGGCGCCCGAGTCCCCGGTCGGCTACGCGCTGCCACCGGCGGCCGCCCGGAACGGCACGGCCGCCGAGAGGCTGGCAATCCCCGTCGGCTGAGCTGGGGGTGCGTCGGTCGGCAGCGGTCCGTTCTCAGTAGTCGGCGCCGGCTGGGTCAGCCAGGAACTCGAGGTCGTCCGGCTGGTCTACGCGGTAGCTGCCACTGGCGTTGCAGTTGAAGTTGAGCCCGAACGACGTCACCGCGACGATGATGTTCTGAGCCTCGATCGCCGGTGTCGACTTGTCGAACGTCGGCCCGCCGGAGTCGCCGAAGCAGGTCCCGCCGTCGGTCCCAGCACCCCGGTGGGAGAACATCACGGCGATGTTCTTCAGACCATAGGCTCCCTTGAAGCTGACGAGCTTGCGGGTTGCCTTCCTGCGGGTGTCGCCGCCGAGGCCGAACTTCGGCCCGCTGTCCTCGAGGCCGTAACCCACCGACTCGAACAACGCATTCTTCTTCGCCTTGGCGGAGTAGAACTTGTCGAGGTAACCCTCCTCGGGGAGCGACCCGTACTCCGAGAGCTGGATCGGCTCGCTCAGCTCGACGACGCCGACGTCGTGGAGCAGGAACGCCGTATCGACGAACTCAGGGTGCGTGAACGTCGACTCCGCCTCTGCCCACTCCGGGCTCGCGTCGAGAATCGTCGACCAGGCGTCGTACCGCTCGTCGTTGCGGTCGGGGACGAAGGTGGAGCTGGGAGGGAGCACTGAGTAGTCAGGAGCCTCGGAGACGGAGAACCAGATGTCGGTGCCACCGAACAGCGGGTTGTCGGGCGCCTCGCCCTCGAGACCGACGGCGTAGGTGCAGTGGCCGGCGGTGACGACGGTGTCGGCGTCGATCAGCGTGCCGGTGCAGTTGAACCAGGCGCCCGGATCGTCGAACCGCGAGTCGACGTCGGTCGGAACGTAGAACAAGAGCTGCCCGACGTACGGGTGCTCACCTGCATCGGGCGCCCCGCCGATGATGGCCTGCGCGGGCACGGTGGGGACGAGCAGCGCCGCCCCCGAAATCACGGCGACGACGCCGCCCAACAGTCTCTTCATGCGTGGATTCCCCCCATAGACGTGTGGTGCTGTTGACGCACGGTAAGTCGTGACAGGCCCGGGCGCCAGAGCTGCGCAGTGAAATGTTCGCTTCGTGGCCGGAGCCTGAGCGGGGACGCGACGGACCGAGCCTCGCCCTGAGGGGGTCGACGGTGATCCGTCGCCCGGTCAGCTGCCGAAGGTCTCCAGGAGGAGCTCCCGCTCGGCGGGAGTCAGGTTGGTCTGAACCAGCGTCATGTCCACCCCGCGGAACCGCTCGCCGAGCCGGTCGAGGTTGCCCTGGTCCGAGACGACGAAGAGCGCAGATGTTCCCTCGGTGATCTCGTCCCGGATGCGCTCCAGATCCTGCTCGGTGATGCCGAGCTTCTCCGTCGCCTTGCTGATCCCGCCGATGGCAGCGCCGGCAGCGATTCCCAGCAACGGGACGGTGAACAAGGTGCCCAGGAGCAGCCCCCAGAAGGCCCCCCAACCGCTTCCTCGCAGCGTCTCCTCGTGCCCGTGCCTGATCTTCGGCTTCTTGTCGCCGACGGGCCACGACACCGTGGCGTGGTCGAGGATCTCGACGAGGTCGTCTCCCTCGGCGCTCTGGAGCAACGACACGGCGTGCTCTGCTCCGTCCGGGTTGTCGAACTTCCACACAGTGAATGCGGTCATGGACACAATCAAGCCCTGACCAGGGCCTGATGCATCATCCCCTGCGCGTGATCTGCGAGGGACCGGGTCGAGCGACGGAGGCGCAGCGCGCGCGGCGTACAGGGGTGCCGAGATCGCGCGACGCGCGGGACGAAGGAGTGTCCGAGGGGGGACTTGAACCCCCACGCCCTAATACGGGCACTAGCACCTCAAGCTAGCGCGTCTGCCAATTCCGCCACCCGGACGAGTGCGCAGGAACCTTAGCAAAGCAACGGGTCGAAACCCGCATCGGGGACGGCCTCCGGACGGTGCCAGGATAGGGCCATGGCGGACCGACCTGAGGACGTGCCACGGGACCCTGCGCACGACCCTGTGACGGAGGTCGTCGAGCTGTGCCGGGACCTGATCCGGATCGACACCACCAACTACGGTGACCACTCCGGCCCAGGCGAGCGCAAGGCGGCGGAGTACGTCGCGACCCTGCTCGACGAGGTCGGGATCGAGCCCACCGTGGTGGAGGAGACCTCCGGCCGGACCAGCCTGATCGCCCACTGGGGCAACCTCTCGTCGGATCGGCCCGGGCTGCTGCTGCACGCGCACCTGGACGTGGTGCCGGCGGCGGCCGAGGACTGGCAGGTCCACCCGTTCTCCGGCGAGATCCAGGACGGCTACGTGTGGGGCCGCGGCGCGGTGGACATGAAGGACTTCGACGCCATGCTGCTGGCGACCGTGCGCTCCCGCACACTGGCGGGCAAGCTGCCTGACCGGCCGATCGTGCTCGCCTTCACCGCGGACGAGGAGGCGGGCGGGCACCACGGAGCACAGATCATGGTCGAGCGGTACGCCGACCACTTCGACGGCGTCACCGAGGCGGTGGGGGAGGTCGGCGGCTTCAGCACCACCGTTCGTGGCCGCCGGATCTACCTCGTCGAGGCGGCCGAGAAGGGCATGGCGTGGATGAAGCTCACGGCCCGCGGACGGGCCGGGCACGGGTCGATGATCAACCGCGACAACGCGGTCGCGCGGATCGCGAGTGCCGTCGCCCGGATCGGCGCACACGAGTGGCCGGTCCGACTGACACCGGCGATGGAGGTGCTGCTGGCGACTGTGGCGGACCTCGCCGGCACCGAGGCGACGCCTGAGAACGCCGAGGCGCTCGTCGAGGAGTTCGGCGGGGCGGCCCGGATGCTGGGGGCGGTCATCCGCAACACCACCAACCCCACCATGCTCAGCGCCGGGTACAAGGCGAACGTGATCCCCACCGAGGCGACCGCCCACGTCGACGGCAGGTCGCTGCCGGGGTACGAGGACGAGTTCTTCGCCACCCTGGCCGAGCTCGTGGGCGAGGGCATCGACGTGGAGTACCTCTCGAACCAGCCCCCGTGGGAGACGCCGTACGACGGTGCCCTCGTCGACGCCATGCACCGCTCCCTTCTCGTCGAGGACCCCGACGCGCTCGTCGCGCCGTTCCTCATGAGCGGCGGGACCGACGCCAAGCACTTCCGGAAGCTCGGGATGCGGTCCTTCGGATTCACGCCGCTGCAGCTGCCCGCCGACCTCGACTTCACCGCCCTGTTCCACGGGGTCGACGAGCGCGTCCCGGTGAGTGCGCTCGAGTTCGGCGCGCGGGTCTTCGACCGGTTCCTCGACCAGGTCTGAGCACGCCGGCCGGCGTGATCACCGCTGCCGTGCCACCCCTCGGAA
>NZ_DASUTK010000128.1:0-3016 GCF_036374615.1 Nocardioides sp. | reverse complement strand
GGCATCGGTTTCATCAACGCCGACAACTACGACCCGTTCATCCCGCAGTCGGTGCCGACCGAGGGCGCGGGCGAGTGGCTGCACACCCCGCTGCTCCAGCTGGTCACGGGATCGCCCGCTGCCTACGGCGTGGGCGGCGTGCTCTTCGGGGCCTCGCTGGTGTTCTTCGCCTACATCGGCTTCGACGTGGTCGCCACCACCGCCGAGGAGGCCGCGCACCCGCAGAAGGACCTGCCCATCGGCATCCTCGGCTCGCTCGTGATCTGCACGGTTCTCTACGTCGCGGTCGCCCTGGTCATCACCGGCATGGTGAACTACAAGGACATCAACCCCGACGCCGCGCTGGCACAGGCCTTCATCGCCAAGGGCAAGGATGGCTACGCGACGTTGATCTCGGCCGGCGCTGTGGCCGGCCTGACGACCGTGGTCATGACGCTGCTGATCGGCGCCGTGCGGGTGACCTTCGCGATGAGCCGCGACAGCTTGTTGCCACACGGGTTGGGACACGTCTCGCCCAAGACCGGCACGCCGGTCAGGCTCACGTTGACCATCGGCCTGATCGTCGCGCTCGTCGCCTCCCTCACGCCGGTCGGCAAGCTGGAGGAGATGGTCAACATCGGCACCTTGACGGCCTTCCTCCTGGTGTCGCTCGCGATCCCGATCCTCCGCAAGAACCGTCCTGATCTCGAGCGGTCCTTCAAGGTGCCGCTGTCGCCCTTCCTGCCCTGGCTCGCGGCCGCCATCTGCTTGTTCCTGATGATCAACCTGACCGCCGAGACCTGGCTGCGGTTCCTGGTCTGGATGCTGCTCGGCTTCGCCATCTACTTCGCCTACGGCTACCGCAACAGCCGCGTCGGCAAGGGCGAGGGCGAGCCGGTCAGGGACTACTCGCGCTGACCACCCGTCTGCGGTTCCTCTTCACGTTCGTCGGCGGGGCCGGACACCTCGACCCGTTGCTGCCCCTCGCCCGGGCGGTGGCGGCCGCGGGCCACGCGGTGGCCATCGCCGGGTCGGGCAACCAGATGCCGCGCGTCGAGGCGCAGGGCTTCACGGCGCTGCCCACCAGCGAGCCGAGACCCGCGTCCGCGTCCGTCCTCGAGTTCGCTCCACTGACGCCTGTCGTGCCGCTCGACACCGAGGTCGAGTTCGCCGAGAACTTCGCGGGCAAGGGCACTCGGCGTCACGTGCCGGCGGTCGGCGGCCACCTCCAGACATGGCGGCCGGACGTCGTGGTGCGCGAGGAGACCGACTTCGGCTCCGCGATCGCCGCCGAGATCGCGGGGGTCCCGTGCGCCACGCTGGTGGTCCTGGCGGCGGGCACGCTGGCCCGACGCGACCTCGTGTCGCCGGTCCTCCAGGCGGTGCGGGCCGAGCAGGGCCTCGCGCCCGACCCGACCCTCGCGACGTTCCGACGCGACTTGGTGCTCTCGCCGTTCCCGCCGTCGTTCCGCGACCCGTCGGTGCCGCTGCCGCCGACCGGGTTCTCGTACCGCCCGGGCCGGTCGCTCCCGTCGGACGCGGCCCCGTGGTCTACGTCAGCCTCGGCACGGTGTTCAACACCGGCGCGGGCGACCTGTTCGCGCGCCTCCTCGCCGGGCTGGCGGCCGTCCCGGCCGAGGTGCTCGTCACCGTCGGGCGCACCATCGACCCGGCGGACTTCGGCGACCAGCCCGCGCACATCACGATCGCGAGGTACGTCCCCCAGGCCGACGTGCTGCCGCAGTGCGGGCTCGTGGTCTCGCACGGCGGCTCCGGCAGCCTGATGGGCGCGTTGGAGCACGGTCTTCCCTCGGTGCTGACCCCGCTGGGTGCCGACCAGCCGCACAACGCCCGACGGGCCGCCGACCTCGGGGTGGCCCGTGTCCTCGACGCGGCAACGGCCACTCCCGACGAGATCGGTCGGACCCTGACCGCGATGCTCGTCGACACGCGAGCGCGAGACGCCGCGCTCGCGCTCAAGACCGAGATGGACGCCTTGCCGCCGGTCGAGGCGACCGTGCCGCTGCTGGAGCGGCTGGCCGGTCACTACGCTGGGTGACATGGTGCAACGGCTGGTCCACATCGTCGACGAGGTCCCCGGGCTCGACGACGGCGACCACCCGGCCCTGACCCTCGTCCTCGTGCTCGACGGCTTCCTCGACGCCGGCAACGCGGCGGCCCGCGCGGCCCGGCACCTGGTCGAGCAGCAAGGAGGCCAGGGCGGCCCCGTGGTGGCGACGTTCGACGTCGACGAGCTCCACGACTACCGCGCCCGTCGACCCGCCCTGTCCTTCGTTCGCGACCACTACGAGTCCTACGACGCCCCTCGCCTGGTCGTCCGCCTGCTCCAGGACGCCGGCGGGACGCCCTACCTCCTGCTCCACGGACCCGAGCCAGACACCCGCTGGGAGGCGTTCTGCGAAGCCGTCCGTGAGGTGGTCGAGCGCTTCGGCGTGACCTGCGTCGTCGGCATGGGCGCGGTGCCGATGGCGGTCCCGCACACCCGGCCGATCGCGATCACCGAGCACGCCAACAACATCGAGCTCATCGCCGGCGACAGCCGCTGGCGCGGCGAGCTGCGCATCCCGTCCAGCGCGCAGGCGCTGCTCGAGGTGCGGTTGGGGGAGTGGGGGCACGACGCGATGGGCTTCGTCGCGCACATCCCGCACTACCTCGCCCAGCTCGAGTACCCCCGCGCCTCCGCCGCCCTGCTCGAGCACGTCGAGCGGGCAGGCAGGCTCACCATCGACCTCTCGGAGCTGCACGCCGAGGCCGAGGAGCGCGAGGCCGAGATCACCCGGTACCTGGCGGCCAACGAGGAGGTCGGCGAGGTCGTCACGGCGCTCGAGCAGCAGTACGACGCGTTCACGCGCGCCGAGGAGAGCGGCAGCAGCCTCCTGGCCGGCAACCAGCCCCTGCCGACCGGTGAGGAGATCGGCCAGCAGTTCGAGCAGTTCCTGGCCGGCCTCGACCGGCCGACCGACTGGCCCGACAACTCCAACGACAACTAGGGCTCTCGCACATGCCAGCCTCCGCC
>NZ_DASUTK010000127.1:0-23493 GCF_036374615.1 Nocardioides sp. | reverse complement strand
GACTGCCGTCTACGGTCGACTCCAGGACCACGCCGGTGACGGCGTCGTCACCGAGGACGTCGACCACCTCGCTGTTCCAGACGAACTCGATCTTCTCGTTCGCGAACGCGCGCTCCTGCATGATCTTCGAGGCGCGCAGCTCGCCGCGGCGGTGGATCAGGGTGACCTTGGTGCCGAAGCGGGTGAGGAAGGTGGCCTCCTCGATGGCGGAGTCGCCGCCGCCGACGACCGCGATGTGCTGGTCGCGGAAGAAGAACCCGTCACAGGTGGCACACCACGAGACGCCGCGGCCGGAGAGCTCCTCCTCGCGGGGCAGGCCGAGCTTGCGGTAGCCCGATCCGGTGGCCAGGATGACGGCGCGGGCGGTGTAGGTGTCGGTGGCGGTCTTGACGATCTTGACGTCACCGGTCAGGTCGACCTCGACCACGTCGTCGGCGACCAGCTCGGCGCCGAACCGCTCGGCCTGGGCGCGCATCTCGTCCATCAGTGCCGGCCCCATGATGCCGTCGCGGAAGCCGGGGTAGTTCTCGACCTCGGTGGTGGTCATGAGCGCGCCGCCAGCCGTCACCGAACCCTCGAAGACAAGCGGGTTCAGCGAGGCACGCGCTGTGTACAAGGCCGCGGTGTAGCCCGCGGGGCCGGAGCCGATGACGATGACATTGCGCGGAGCGCCTTCGGGGTTGCGCGGAGCGCCGTCGAGGGTGCGGGGGTCGGACATGCTGCTCCTTCTTGGGGTACGCCTAGAGAACCGATCGTAGGCGAGCGGCATTCCCTGCGGGGACCGAGGCACGCCCTAGGGGTAGGGCAGCGTCAGGGACCGGCCGGCGACCTCGCTGCCGCAGAGGAACAGGTCCGCTACCTGGGTGTCGCCCTGCGGCCGGCGGTACACGATCCAGCCGGGGTCACCGGCGTACCGCACCGCCACATAGCGCCCGACACCCCAGTCTCCCGCGGTGCAGACGGCGGCGGCGCCGTCGCTCTGGCGGGTGTCGGAGTCGTTCAGGAAGGCGACCGACCCGTCGCGGATCGCTTCGGCGTCGGCGGCGAACGACTGGGGCCGTACCTTCGCGACCCGGTTCTTGCTCACCGTCACCTCGCCCTCACCAGTGGGCTCGCGGTCGGCGCCGGAGTCGGCGCCGGCGGCCGGAGGTTCCTCCGCCGACTCGGCGTCCGGCGCCTCGGCTGCGCCCTGCGAGTCCTCGGAGGCCGTCGTGCCCCCCGGCCCTCCGAGGACCTGGCTGCCGGCGACGCCCACGACCACCACCGCGGCCGCAGCCACCAACAACCTGGTCACCCGCCGCCGACGGGCGGCGAGCGAGACGACCGCCGCCTCCCGGGCGGGCTCGTCCGCGAGGCCGGCGAGCACCCGGTCGAGCCGGGCGACGACGTCGTCGGGCATCGGTTCGGTGTGCCGCGCGTCGGCCAGCAACTGGCGGACGCGGCTCTCCTCGTCGGGCGTGAGGTCACGGGTCGGGTCGGGCTGGTGCGGATCGGTCATCGGCGGCACACCTCCTCTCGGGTTCTGGTTCGGCACGCTGGTCCCGGCGGCTGCTGGGACGTCCAGGTCAGGTGGGCGCCGGCGGTCCGCGCGGTTCTGTGAGTGGGACGGGCGGGGAGGGTGCCGGGTTCCCCGGGGCGGAGTGGTCGCCGTCACGTCCGGGGGCCAGGACGTGGAGCAGCTCGGCCATCCGGGCCCGGCCGCGCGAGCACCGGGACTTCACGGTCCCTTCCGGGCAGTCGAGCATCTCGGCGGCCTCGGCGACGGAGTACCCCTCCATGTCGACGAGCACGAGCGCCGCGCGCTGCTCGGCCGGCAGCCGACGCAGCGCAGCGACCACCAGCCGGCGCCGCTCGTCGGCGAGCGTCTCGTCCTCGGGCAGGACCGGGCCGCTGGTGGCGAGGGAACCGCGGTCGCCGCGCTCGTCCAGGTCGTCGGGCAGCGCCTCGGCTCGACGTACCTTCGCCGCGCGCAGCCGGTCGAGGCAGGCGTTGACGACCACCCGGTGCAGCCAGGTCGTGACCTGCGCCTCCCCCCGGAACGAGCTCGCCCGGCGGTACGCCGCGATCAGTCCGTCCTGGAGACCGTCGGCCGCGTCCTCGGGGTTGCCCATGGTGCGCACCGCCACCGCCCACAGCCGGTCGCGATGCCGGGCGAAGAGCAGCCCGAACGCCTCGGCGTCGCCCTGCACGTGCGCCGCCAGCAGCTCGGCGTCGGTCCGATCCGTCACTCGCTGACCACGATCTCGGCGATCTCGCCGCGGTAGCCGCCGTCGACCTCGGGCAGCGCGGTCAGCCACACCACGAGGTACTGCCCGCTCGCCGGCTCGTCGAGCCGGGTCCGCACCCGCGTTCGCTCGAGGGTCACCTCCTCGACCGGCGAGAGGTCGGCGACCGTGCTGGGCTGGGTGTCGGTGAGGAAGTAGCTCACCGACGTCGGTGCTCCTCTGACGGTCAGGTCGATCTCGGACACCTCGTGCTCGCCCCCGAGGTCGATGGTGAGGCCGACCCCGGTCTTGAGACCGCCGGGACCGAACTGGTCGAAGTAGGTCTCGGTGCGCCACACGGTCTCGGGATCACCGTCGACCGCCAGCGCGGCGAGGTCGGGGTACTCCTCCGGTGGGTCGCCCTGCGGGTCGAAGTCCGACGCCGTGGTGCCGGTGATCGGCGTCAGGCTGCCGGCCGTCTCGGAGGGCTGATCGGACGGATCGGGCTCCGGTTCCGCGCCCAGCGGCGTCTTGCCCCGGCCGAGGTTGTAGGCCACCACGAGCGCGAGCAGCAGCAGCAGCGCGGCCGCGATCAGGAACGCGAGCCTCAACCACGAGCGGCCGGGCACCTCCTCGGCGTCGGGGTCGGCCTCGGTGACCGGGAGCACACCGCTGCCGGTGTTGGGTCCGGTCCGGTCCCACGGCCAGTAGTCGCCGGTCTGCGAGGCGGCCCCCGGCCGCGGCCGGCGGACGGGAGCGCCCTCGGGCGGCTCGGGAGCGAACAGCGGACGCTCGGGCGGGTCCTCGAACGCCGGCGGCGGCGGTGGCGGCTCCGAGCGCCGCTCGAGCCAGGAGACGTCGTCGGTCGCGTCGTCGAAGATCGGCATCCCGGCCTGGGTCGGGACGTCGGTCGGTGTCGTCGGGGCGCTGAGCGGGCCCTGGTCGGCGAGCAGCGACGGGTCGTCGGCCGGCTCGCTGCCGGTCTCGGGTGGGAGGAGCGGCGGGGGCTCGGCGCCGACCGCGGGTACGACGCGGGTCGGCTCCGTAGCCGGGTCCGCCGGCGGCTCGGGGCGCCGCTCGGGTACCGCGAGCACCCCGCCGCCGCGGATCCCGTTGAGCGGTGCGGGCTCGATCAGTCCGGTCGGGTCGCCGACGTAGTCGCGCAGCGCCTCTGCGATGCCGCGTGCGGTGTGGAGGTTGACGTCCCAGGCGGCGGGCGGGGCGGCGTACGGGTCGAGGACGTGGTCGCACAGGCTGTCGAGGAGACGGGGGATACCGGCCCGGACCTGTCGGGGCCGTAGCAAGCGGTCGTGGTCGCGGAGCGCCGGTGGCATCGCCGACGGCGACTGCCCGGCCCACTTGCCGGTGAGCAGGAAGTAGAGCAGCCCACCGATGTCGGTGACGTCCTCGGACAGCTCACCGGCCGGCAGGCCGTGGAGCGCGGCGTCGACACAGAAGCCGATCAGCCGGACCGAACCGGCCTGGTCGATCAGCACGTTCTCGGGGACCAGTCGCCCGTGCGGGATCCGTTTCGCGTGGGCCGCCGCCATCGACGAGGCGACCTCGGAGACCACCCACGCGGCGCGACGGGGTGGGAGCGGACCGTCGCCGGTGACCATGATGTCGAGCGAGGTGCCGGAGCCCCACTCGTTGACGACGTAGACCATGCCGTCACGGCGGTCGGCGTCCAGCACCCGCAGGATCCGCGGTTCGAGCACCGTGGCGGAGAGCCGCGCCGCCTCGGTGAGGCGCTCGGCGCGGGGGTCGTCCGCGGCGATGCAGTGGAGTGCGACCGGACGGTCGAGCACCCGGTCGTGGGCTCGCCAGAACCGGCCGTTCCCGCTCTCGCTGAGCAGGTCGTCCAGACGGTACCGGTCAGCGAGGACGTCGCCACGACTTGCGGACTGCGGCACGATCCTCCCTCGACGACTGGCTGCTTGAGGTCATGGTAGGTCGCAAACCCCCTAGCCCCGGGATCGGGAGGGGAGGCGTCGGGCCACCATGTCGAGCACCTGGGTGACCTCCTGCAGCCGGAACAGCCGGGCCAGGGCGAAGAAGGCGACGACGTCCACCGTCGCGACCGCGACACCACGCAGCAGCGAGACGCCGAGCGCCGGGTCCTCGCCGAGCCCGGCGAGCGACTGGGCGGCGCCGTACGCGAGGGCGGTCGACAGCAGCGCGACCAGGAGCAGGCGCACCAGGAACCGCATCATCGAGCGCAGCCCGAGACCGCCGAGGGTGCGGGCCAGCACCGCGGAGGAGACCGCTGCGCCGATGAGGTAGGCCGCCGCGTAGGCCAGCACCAGGGCCGGCGAGGTCTGCTTCGCTGTGGCCTCGCGCACCAGCAGCAGGGCGGCCGCGATGTTCGTGACCGAGATGACGCACTGGATCCAGAAGACGGTGCGGGTCTGCTCGAGGGCGTAGAACCCGCGCAACATCAGGTAGTGAACCGTGAAGAACACCAGGCCGATCCCGAACAGCGCCAGGGTCGGAGCGAAGTTCTGGTAGGTATCGCGCCCGGCGCCGTACCCCCAGATCACGTGGGCGGCGTCGCGGGACACGATCGGGAGCAGCAGGGCGAACGGCACGACGACCGACAGCGCGCTGCGCAGCGCGACCATCAAGGTGTCTGCGAGCGCGGATCGGTCGTCGTCGGCGGCGAGCGCGGAGAGTCGTGGGAGCACGGCGGTCGCCAGGGACACCGTGATGATCGAGTGCGGCACCATCACGATCAGGAACGCGAACGAGTAGACGGTGTAGCCGGTGGCTGCCTGGTCCCCTGCGCTCCGTGCAGCCTCGGCCGGGCCACTCGACGCGAGGTTGACCACGACGGTGTAGGCGATCTGGTTGACGATCACGAACCCGACCGTCCAGGCACCCAGCCGCAGCGTGTGCCCGAGGCCGGTGCCGCGCAGGTCGAACCGCGGCCGGTAGGAGAACCCGACCCGTCTCAGGTACGGCAGCAGCACGAGGAGCTGCGCGGCGATGCCCACGGTCGAGCCGAGTCCGAGCAGCATCTCCTGGCCCGGGCTGAACGCTGCGCTCTGCTCGGCACCCGTCGCCGGGCCGAACACGAAGAGGTACGTCGCCAGCACCGCGACCGAGATCACGTTGTTGGCGATCGGGGCCCACATCATCGGCCCGAACAGGCCGCGAGCGTTCAGGATCTGCCCGGCCAGGACGAACATCCCGTAGAAGAACACCTGCGGCAGGCACCACCGGGCGAAGTTGATCGCGGAGGCACGCTGTTCCGCGAGCTCGGGATCGTCGAACGGCGCTCCGAGGAAGAGCTCCATCACCCACGGTGCGGCGACCACCAGCGCCACCGTGACGATCCCGAGGAAGAGCGCGGCGGCGGTGACGATCCGGTTGGTGTAGGCCTCCCCGGCGTCGGCGTCGTGCTTCATCGTGCGCACCAGCTGCGGCACGAGCACGGCGTTGAAGATGCCGCCGGCCAGCAGGATGTAGAGCATGTTCGGCACGGTGTTCGCGACGTTGAACAGCTCGGCGTGCAGCCCGCTGCCGAGCGCTGCGACGAGCATCGCGGACCGGACGAAGCCGCTGAGCCGCGACACGGTGGTGCCGGCCGCCATCACCGCGCTCGAGGAGAGGATCCCGGCCCGGACGTCGCTCATGCGCGTTCACTCCGGACCCGGCGTACGACGCGGATCGCGATCGCGACGAACAGCAGCCCGACCCCCACGCCGAGGATCAGCCAGATCACCTGGCTGACCTCCGCAGACCGGATCGCGACCCGCCGCACCGTCCCGAGTGGATTGCCGTTCTCGTCGGTGACGCGGATCCGCACGTAGTGCACCCCCGGGCTGTCGGCGACGGCGTTGAGCAGCACGGTCTGTCGACTGCCGGCCGCGAGCTCGACCGGCCCGGAGTTCTCGACGGAGACCTCGCCGAGGCTGTCAGCCTCCAGCATCACCCGGATCGGGTGGTCGAGCCGGTTGGTGACGAGAGTGGGGAAGCTGCCGGTGCTGCTGGACAGGGTCACGCCCCGCGGTGCCCGGACCCGGATCCGCCGCAGTCGCCTCTCGATCCAGCTGACCGCCTGCAGCGTCTCGCTCCGCGAGGCCAGGGCCCGCTGACGCTTCGCGACAGAAAGCGAGGTGAGCGCCTCGTCGAAGGTCTGGGAGGCGACCAGGTCGTTGCGTGGCAGCACGTTGTCGAGCAGCCGGCCCGCCGAGATCAGCTCACGGGCCGCCTCGAAGTTCTCCGGGTCGAGCTGGGTGAGCTCCTGCTCCACCGGGTAGGCGAGGTCCTCGGGGGTGATCTCAGGCCCGGTGCCGAGGTCGTCGGGCGTGGTGAGCTCGAGCCAGTCGGCGTCCAGGCCCGACCAGAAGCTGGAGGGGTTGTCGGGCTGCCAGTCCTCGGGAAGCAGGACCAGCAGCGGAGTCCGGTCGTGGTAGAGCAGCCGCACCGCCGCCTCCGCCAGCAGCCGTTGCCGGACCGCGATCTCCGACAGCGGGTCGTCCGGCCCCGGGCCGCCCCGCACGACCGCGCTGGAGGAGAACACGACCTCCTGGTCGTCGACGCGAGCGGTCGTGACCGGCTCCTCGCGGGGAAGCGCGGCGTCACTCAGCAGCACCTGCTCGCCCTCGCCGAACATGACGAACGAGTCCGGCGACAGGAAGCCGTCTGCGCCGGCGACCGCCGGCTCGGTGACGATCTCGAGCCGGTCCATGACCGTGCCGACCCGGCTGACCGCGAGCCCGTAGAAGTCGGGCGCCTCGGCCGCCGCCGCCGCGACGTCCTGGTCGCCGTAGGGCAGCGCCAGCACCTCGTCGCCTCCGACAGCGTCCTCGAACCGGTCGAGCCAGGCAGCACCTGGCTCGGTGGCCGGGTTGACCGGGACCTCCGGGTCGGCCGGCGCCTCCGGGTCCGTGGGCTCCTCGTCCCCCGAGCCCGACGGCGATGCGGTATCACCGGGGTCACCGGACTCGCCGCCCTCCCCGTCCTCCTCGCCGTCGACCGGTGGCAGCGTGTCGGCGAGGGTTCGCGGCAGGTTCCCGGCGACCAGCCGAGCGACTGCGTCGGGGACGGCAGGGTCCACCAGCCACGTCACCGGTTTCGAGCCGGCGGCTGCGCCGAGCTCCACCAGTGAGCGCAACCGACCGTCGTCGTCGAGGTCGGCCGCCCAGCCGGCGACTCCCCTGATCCGCCCGCCGGGCGTGTGCCGGATCGCCCGACGGATCGGGATCACGATCGAGGTGCGCTCCGTGCCGGGCGTCTGCGGCGGCACCAGTGAGATGAACGTGCGGGCGCGACCGTCGGTGAACGTGTCGGGGTCGGCGGCACTGTCGGTTCCCAGGGCATGTGCGCCGAACCAGTAGGCGCCCGGTTCCTGCGCGGGCAGCTGGCCGCGTCGAACGCTGACCGTGAAGGTCTTGGACTCGCCGGGCGCCAGCCGACCGAGCTCGTCGAACGTGTCCGGCAGCAGGATCCGCTCGCCGACCACGGCGTCGACCGGGGTCTCCACGGCCGCGTCGAGCTCGGCGGCCGATCGCATCGGCGTGTCACCCATGAAGGCGTAGACGCGGATCGCCCGCCACGGCTTCTCCGAGGTGTTGGTGACGGTGCCGGTGAGCGTGACCGTGCCCCGGTCGGGGACGTACGACGGAGTGAGCGAGCTGATCTCGACCTGCAGCGGTTGCCCCGCGGCCGCGGCGGAGGGCGCGGTCGGGGCCGCCGGTGCTGCCGCGTGGGATGGCATCGGGACGGCCAGGAGACCGCCCACGACCGTCGCCCCGGCCGCCGCGAGGGCAGGGAGAAGCGAGCAGCGGCGAGGCACGCGCCGACTCTATCCGGGCGTGCGGCCACGACCGGGACGGCCGCGAGGCGTCGCGACGACCGAGTCATCTAGAGTCTCTGGGCGTGTCCGAGCCCGCCGCGTCCGCGTGGAACCTGCGCGACGCCCAGCGCTCCGTGGGTGACGAGCTCGACCGGCTCGACGGCGTCCTCGGCCCGCTCGGGGAGCGCTTTCGGTCGGCCGGGCACGAGCTCCACCTGGTCGGCGGCCCGGTCCGCGACGCACTGCTGGGCCGACCGGTCACCGATCTCGACCTGACCACGTCGGCGCGCCCGGAGGAGACCGAGCGGCTGGTCGCGGGCTGGGCGGAGGCGGTCTGGGACATCGGCCGCGCGTTCGGCACCATCGGGCTGCGTCGAGGTGACTGGCACCTCGAGATCACGACGTACCGCGCCGACTCCTACGACCCGAGCTCACGCAAGCCGGCGGTGGACTACGGCGACAGCCTCGAGGGCGACCTGTTGCGCCGGGACTTCACGGTCAACGCGATGGCGATCTCGATCCCGGACCGGGCCTTCACCGACCCGTTCGGCGGCATCGTGGACCTCGCCCACAGGAGACTGCGGACGCCGGGTCGACCGGAGGACAGCTTCTCCGACGACCCGTTGCGGATGATGCGGGCGGCCCGGTTCGCCGCCCAGCTCGGCTTCGAGGTGGCGCCCGAGGTGGTCGCCGCGATGACGGCGATGGCCGAGCGGATCGAGATCATCTCGGCCGAGCGGGTCCGCGACGAGCTGGTCAAGCTCGTCTGCGCGCCCCACCCGCGCCGCGGGCTGACGTTGCTGGTCGAGACCGGACTCGCCGGCCATGTCCTGCCCGAGCTCCCCGCGCTCGCCCTCGAGCGCGACGAGCACCACCGACACAAGGACGTCTACGAGCACACGCTGACCGTGCTGGAGCAGGCGATCGAGCAGGAGGGCCGGCTCGGCGCAGGCCCGGACTTCGTGGTCCGGTTCGCGGCGCTGATGCACGACGTGGGCAAGCCCCGCACCCGGCGGTTCCTCGCCGACGGCAGTGTCACGTTCCACCACCACGACGTCGTCGGCGCCAAGCTGACGCGGAAGCGGATGAAGTCGCTACGGTTCTCCGGCGGCACCATCGAGGCGGTCGCCACGCTGGTCGAGCTGCATCTGCGTTTCCACGGGTACGGCGAGGGTGAGTGGACCGACTCGGCCGTCCGCCGCTATGTCCGAGACGCCGGCGACCAGCTCGAGCGCCTCCACATCCTCACCCGCGCCGACTGCACCACCCGCAACCGGCGCAAGGCCGAGCGGCTGCGGCGGACCTACGACGACCTCGAGGAACGGATCGCCCGACTGTCCGAGGAGGAGGAGCTGGCCTCGATCCGGCCCGACCTCGACGGCAACGCGATCATGAAGATCCTCGGCATCCCTCCGGGACGTGACGTCGGTGCGGCGTACTCCTTCTTGCTGGAGCTGCGGATGGACGAGGGGCCGCTCGGCGAGGAGGAGGCGACCCGCCGGCTGCTCGCCTGGTGGGCGGACCGCGAGGACGCGTTCTAGCCGAGCCGATCAGTCACCCGTCGCCGGTGTCGCCGGCGTGACCGTTCTTCGCGTGCCAACGGGTCTCGGCCGGGCTCGGGTCGGTGTTCCCGGCACGGTCGGTGGCCCGTACGGCGAACGTGTGCCACCCGGGTGCCAGGTCCGAGTACACCTGGGCAACGCCGCAGGGGACGAAGGTCGCGCCGTCAAGGCTGCAGGAGAACGACGCATCCTCGTCCGCGCTGAACGAGAACTCCGCTGCGTCCGGTTCGGGATAGTCGGCGGACAGGGTCGAGCTCGGTGCCGTGTCGTCCTGGGCGGTCGTGAACGGTTCGGGCGTGGACGAATCAGGCGTGGACGGGCTCACGGACGACGTATTCGGCTCGGCGCCCAGCGGGCGCGTCACCTCGTCGAGCGGCGCCGGGACCGACGGGCCGGAATCGCTCGTGGGGGAGGGCGCCCGAGACTGCCCGGAAGCGGGCGCAGGCGACTCGTCGTCACTCGCGAGCGGGTCAGGGCTGTCGGACTCTGGAAGCGGCTCCGTCGGCAGCGGGGTGCCTGGTGCCGCAGCCGGGGCGGACGAGTCCGCCTGTGTGGACCCGGGTCCGCCCGTCAGCGATGCGACGCCGGCGTAGCCACCGATCCCCAGCGTCAACGCGATCACGAGGGACGGCAGGACCCGGGAGTCGAGGAGTGGACGTGGGGCTCGGTGTTGCATGGGGTCTCCGGGAGGTAGCTCACGGGCACCCCCCGTGGGTCCCTTCATTGCCCGTGATGAGCACGAAGCCCGCCACGCTAGCAAGAGGAGCCGGTCGACCCGAAATGTGCCGCCGAGGGAGGGCTCTCGCTCTGCACCCCGAGGTTGAGCGGAGCGTCCGCCAACGGGGGATCGTTGTTGCCGGGCTGTTGCTGTGCCCTGCCTCAACTGAGTCCGAGGACGTGTAGCGCCCGACATGGGCGCGCACTAATGTCCGAAGTCCACGCCGGGGGAGGCGGATGCTCATGGGGGTGGCCAAGGTCGCGTCCGCGTGTGCGATCACAGCGCTGGCGGCAGCCGGGCTGGTAGCGGTGAACACGCCCGCCGACGCTGCTGAGACGACACCCCTGCGGCTCGACTTCGTGTCCGCTGCCGCCGACGGCACGATCGTGGACACCTTCACCAACGGTGGATCCGCGGCCTTCACCATCGACGTGGCGGCGCGCGACGGAGGCGTGGTCCGGGTCTCGACCCAGGGAGCCTCACAGAGCGTCGACTTCCCCGACTACGACGGCTCGGCGCCCGCCGCGCGAGCCGCCATCCGGGTCCGCAATCCCGGCGCCAACGACGAGATGAGCCCGGGCGGAGGCAGGTTCGAGTTCGGTGCCGACTTCCGACTCGACCAGGTGTCGCAGGGTGGCACCAGCATCGATGGCGGGAACACCCTGCTGGAGCGCGGCCTCGGCAGCAGCCCCAGCCAGTTCCGGCTCGAGGTGACCGACGGGCGGGTCGGCTGCCGGATCAAGGGCGACCAGGGCGCGAGGCTCGTCCGCTCGTCGGTCACGATCGTCCCGCTGCAGTGGTACGGAGCGCGCTGTGCGCGTGACGGTGACACGGTCCGGGTGTCCGTCACGACCTACCACGCCGACGGCTCCACGAGCACGGTGATCAGCTCTGGTCAGAAGGCGACCGGCGATCTGGCGTTCCCGCGCGCCACGCCGCTGGCGATCGGGGCCAGGCTGAAGGCCGACGGGGCGCTGGTGCCCGGAGCGACCGACCAGCTCAACGGCCGCGTCGACAACGTGTTCCTGACCCTCGACGGCTCAGCCGACCCGCCGGATCCGCCGGATCCGCCGGCCGATGGCATCACCCTGGCCGCGGCCGGCGACCTGTGCGGTCAGTGCGGCGTGACAGCGAACCGGGTGAGCGCGATCGATCCTGACGTCGTGGTGACGGTCGGCGACCACGCCTACAACAACGGCCTGCTCTCCGAGTTCCGACAGAAGTACGGCGGCGGCACCGTTCCGGAGACCAGGTGGGGGCGGCCGTCGATCAAGAACATCACGCTGCCCGGGTATGGCAATCACGACTGCGTCGACTACCCGAGGAGCACCGGCGCCACCAAGCAGGGCTGTGACGGAGCAGTGGCGTACTTCGGGCCCGACTCCGACTTCGGCACGGACATCGCGGGCACGGCGGGCTCCTACTCGACCGTCGTGGGCGACTGGCTGGTGGTGCATCTCAACTCCGCGGGCGACCAAGGCTCGGGTGTCGCCACCGCGGGTGAGGTCGCAGAGCAGAACGCGGGCCTGCGCGACGTGCTGACGGCCGATGCCCACAGGTGCGAGGTCGTCGTCTGGCACCACCCCCGGTACAGCAGCGGCGACAACAGCCCCTTCCCGTTCGTGGACCCGTGGTTCAGGACCGCGCACGGCCTCGGAGTGGACGTGGTGCTGAGCGCCCACGACCGTGGATACGAACGGTTCGCACCGCTGGACGCCAACGGCCGGCCCGTGGCGAGCGGCCTGCGTCAGTTCGTGGTGGGCACCGGTGGGGCCAGCCTCCACGACTTCCCGCGAGTGGATCCCGGCAGCCAGGCACAGGTCGAGAGCCACGGGGTTCTCACGATGCAGCTCCGGGCTACCGGGTATGACTGGGCGTTCCGGAATGCCGGGACCGGAGCCGTCCAGGACTCCGGGTCGAGCAGCTGCCGCTCCTGAGTCACCCCAGCAGCGACGCGCTGCGCGCCCGGCTCACCCTCCGGACGTCACTCGTCCCCGCGGATGAATGCTTCCACCCGGCGCCGGCCCTCGTCGTCGGGCAGCTGCACCGGCGGGCTCTTCATCAGGTACGACGAGGCCGAGATGATCGGTCCGCCGATGCCGCGGTCCTTGGCGATCTTCGCGGCCCGGATCGCGTCGATGATGATGCCGGCCGAGTTCGGCGAGTCCCAGACCTCGAGCTTGTACTCGAGGTTGAGCGGGGCGTCGCCGAAGGCGCGGCCCTCGAGGCGGACGTAGGCCCACTTGCGGTCGTCGAGCCACGCGACGTAGTCGGACGGGCCGATGTGCACGTTGCGGTCGTGGGTCTTGCCGGCGAGCTCGCCGGTGAGGTTCGAGGTGACGGCCTGGGTCTTGGAGACCTTCTTGGACTCCAGCCGCTCCCGCTCGAGCATGTTCTTGAAGTCCATGTTGCCGCCGACGTTGAGCTGGTAGGTGCGGTCGAGCACCACGCCCCGGTCCTCGAAGAGCTTGGCCAGCACCCGGTGGGTGATGGTCGCGCCCACCTGGCTCTTGATGTCGTCGCCGACGATCGGGACGCCGGCGTCCTCGAACTTCTTGGCCCAGACCGGGTCGGAGGCGATGAAGACGGGTAGCGCGTTGACGAACGCCACACCTGCGTCGATCGCGCACTGTGCGTAGAACTTGTCGGCCTCCTCCGAGCCCACCGGCAGGTAGGACACCATCACGTCGGCGCGGGTCTCGCGCAGCACGGCGACCACGTCGACCGGCTCGGCGGCGGACTCCTCGATCGTCTCCCGGTAGTACTTGCCGAGACCGTCGAGGGTGTGGCCGCGCTGGACCTCCACGCCGAGCGTAGGGACCTCGCTGATCTTGATGGTGTTGTTCTCGGAGGCGTTGATCGCCTCGGAGAGGTCCTTGCCGACCTTCTTGTCGTCGACGTCGAACGCCGCGACGAACTCGACGTCGGCGACGTGGTAGTCACCGAAGGACACGTGCATCAAGCCGGGAACGGTCCCGGTCGGATCAGCGTCCTTGTAGTACTCCACGCCCTGGATCAGGGACGTCGCGCAGTTGCCCACGCCGACGATTGCTACTCGTACCGCACCCATGCGAGCGATTCCTTCCTGGTCCTTCTCGGTTCCCGTCAGGCCTGCGACTGACCGGGGTTGGTGATCCCGGTGGCCTTCTGGTCACCGGTCCGTTCCGCGTTGATCAGCTCGGAGAGCCAGCGCACCTCGCGCTCGACCGACTCCACGCCGTGGCGCTGCAGCTCCGCGGCGTACCGGTCGACCTCCTGCTGGGTCATCGCCAGCTCCTTCTGGACACGCTCGAGCCGCTCCTGCAGCCGGCTGCGGCGCCCCTCGAGCACGCGCAGCCGGATCTCCATGTCGGTTCGGCCGAAGAAGGCGAAGCGGATGTCGAAGTTGTCGTCCTCCCACGCGGTGGGTCCGACCTCCGACATCAGCCGCTGGAACTCGGCGTCCCCGGCCTCGGTGAGCTGGTAGACGATCCGGGGCCGGCGACTGATGCTCCTCGGCGCGATCTCCTCGATCAGATCAGCGCGCAGCATCTTCTTCAACGCGGGGTAGAGGGAGCCGTAGGACAGCACTCGCCCCCAACCGAGCATCAGGTTGAGCCGCTTGCGCAGCTCGTACCCGTGCATGGGACCCTCGTGCAGCAGCCCGAGGACCGCCAGCTCGATGGTCTCTCCACGTCGTGCCATGCGATCTATCGTACCGATATATCCAGCCGCGTATCCACCGGGTATCCGCCGGTGTCGCACCGACCCGCGTCGCGACGGTTCGGGCTCTCACGCGTGGTTGCGTACCCTGATCCAGCGTCGATCCCTTCCCCCGACCGAAAGTCTCTGAAAGCACGTGAGTGGAAAACGCCGGGCCGCCGGCCCAGCTGTGAAGAAGAAGCCCACCCGGGCCTCGTCGACATCCGGCACACCAGGCAAGAACACCAAGAACGGCAAGCCCGGCACGAACGGCACGAACGGCAAGCCGTCGCGGAGCCGGTGGCGCCGCGCCGGGAAGTGGCTGCTGATCCTCGGGCTGATCGGCACCCTGCTCGCCGGCGGAGCGTTCGTGCTGTTGTACCAGACCATCGACATCCCGGACCCGAACGAGGACTTCGAGACCCAGACCTCCTTCGTGTATTACGCCGGCGGCAAGGAGCAGCTCGGCCAGTTCGCCACCCAGAACCGGGAGTCGATCCCGCTCGACGAGATGCCCGACACGGTCAAGGACGCCGTGGTGGCGGCCGAGAACCCCACGTTCTGGAACGACCGCGGGATCGACCCGAAGGGCATCATCCGCGCCGCCTTCAACAACGCGCAGGGTGGCAGCACCCAGGGCGCGTCCACCATCACCCAGCAGTACGTCAAGATCCTGTACCTGACCCAGGAGCAGTCCCTGAAGCGCAAGGTCAAGGAGGCGTTCATCTCCTTGAAGCTCCAGCGCGACGTGTCCAAGGAGCAGATCCTTGAGGGCTACCTCAACACCATCTACTTCGGCCGCGGCGCGTACGGCATCCAGGCGGCCTCGAAGGCGTACTTCGACGTCGAGGCCAAGGATCTCAGCCTCAAGCAGTCCGCGGTGCTCGCCAGCGTCGTCAACGACCCCAACGACCTCGACCCCGGCCAGGGCAAGCAGGCCCGTCAGGACCTCAAGGAGCGCTATGCCTACGTCCTCGACGCGATGGCCGAGGAAGGGATGATCTCCGCCGAGAAGGCCGAGCGGAGTGCCCGTCGGCTGCCGACGTTCCCAGAGCTCGAGCAGGAGAGTCAGTACGGCGGGCAGCGCGGTCACGTCCTGACGATGGTGCGGAAGGAGCTGCTCCGGCTCGGGTACAGCGAGGAGGAGATCGAGGGCGGTGGGCTGCGGGTCACCACGACGTTCACCCAGAAGGCGATGGACGCCGCGGTCCAGGGCGTCATGGAAGCTCGACCGGACGGGTTCGGCGACAAGCAGCTGCACATCGGGGCCGCCACGGTCGAGCCGGGCACTGGCGCGGTGCGCGGCATCTTCGGCGGCCAGGACTTCCTGGACTCCCAGATCAACTGGGCGGTCGCAGGCGGCCAGGCCGGCTCGACCATGAAGGCCGCCGCGCTGGTCGCCGCGATCGAGGAGGGGTACTCGCTCGAGGACACCTTCGAGGGGAACTCCCCGATCGAGCTCCCCGACGGCACCGAGATCGAGAACCAGGGTGACTCCGACTACGGCTCCTCGGTCTCGATGGTGACCGCGGCCGAGAACTCGATCAACACCGCCTTCATCGACATGACCATGGGCATGGACGACGGACCCGAGAAGATCGTCGACGCGGCCAACCGGCTGGGTATCCCGCCTGCGAAGGCACGCAAGAAGGCACCGGGCTTCCCCAACAGCTCCCCCGGCCTCGAGCCGATCACGGGCGTCGCGCTCGGCAACGCCACGGTGAGCCCCATCAACATGGCGAACGCGTACGCGACGCTGGCCAACGACGGCAAGGCGGCCGACCCCTACATCATCGAGAAGGTGGTCCTGCCCAACGGCGAGACCGACTACCAGCACAAGGTCAGCAGCGAACGCGCCGTCGACGCGGACATCAGCTCCGACGCCAGCTACGCGCTGCAACAGGTCGTGGAGTCCGGCTCCGGCACCGCCGCGCTCGAGCTCGGCTGGCCCGCGGCCGGGAAGACGGGCACCGCGACCAACGGCCTCGGCGAGGTGTCGTCGGCCTGGTTCGCCGGCTACACCCGTCAGCTGAGTACGGCCGTCATGTACGTCCGCGGCAAGGGCAATGAGCAGCTCCAGGGCTGGCTCCCGACGTACTTCGGCGGCGCCTACCCCGCAGAGACCTGGACCGCCATCATGCAGCGCGCGATGGAAGGGCTCCCCGTCGAGGAGTTCCCGGAGCCGGCCAACGTGGACGGCGACGCGCCCCAGGAGGGCCACGAGCCGTACACGCCGCCGCCGTCGCCGACGAAGCAGCCTCCGACGAAGACCCCGTCGCAGGAGCCGACGACCGAGGAGCCGACGGAGGAGCCGACGACCGAGGAGCCGCCTCCCTGCCCGCCCCTCAACCCGAACTGTGACGAGGACCCAGACCCGACTGAGAGCCCCACCGGCACCGCGCCGGCTCCAGCCAACCGGGAGCGGTACTACTGGTGAACCTGCCCCCGGGCGGGCACGTCCACCCGACCCAGGACGACGCGTTCCTCGCCTCGTTCAGCGAGGGGGTGGGGGGTCCGGTCGGGTCCCGCGCCGGCCGCCATCCCTGGTGGACGCCGGTCCGGGTGGTGCTCGCGCTGGCGACGATCTGCCTGGCCCTGGGGCTGGTGCAGAAGTCGAGCTGCTACCAGGCGTCGTGGCAGAACGGCGTGGAGCGCTACACGCACATGTGCTACTCCGACCTGCCGTACCAGTACACCGGGCGCGGCCTGGCTGAGCTCAGCTGGCCCTACAGCGACGACGAGGAGGTCCGGGCCCGCTACCCGGTGATGGAGTACCCGGCGGTGATCGCCTACTGGGCGTGGGGCACCGCTCACGTGACGCACTGGCTCAGCGGCTCACCGGACCTGTCGCCGCGGTACGCGACCCCGGCCGACCGCCTCGCCGGCCTCGAGGGGATCACCGACGAGGCGCGCCGTTACGTCGCCGTGAACGCCGTCGGCCTGGCCGGCCTGGCGCTCGTGGCGGTGTGGCTGCTGGCGGGGGTCCACCGGCACCGACCGTGGGACGCGGCTCTGGTCGCCGCGTCGCCCGCGTTGCTGCTGACGGCGTGGATCAACTGGGACCTCCTGGCGCTGGTGTTCGTCGCCGGAGCGCTGTGGGCCTGGTCGCGCGACCGACCGGTGCTGACGGGGGTGATGATCGGCCTCGGCACGGCTACCAAGCTGTACCCGCTGTTCCTGCTCGGAGCGCTGCTGGTGATCGGGATCCGCGAGCGCCGCCTGAAGGACGTGGCGGCGGCAGCCCTGTTCGCTCTGGTGGCGTGGGGGTTCGCCAACCTGCCCGGCTACGTGTCGGGACCGGACGAGTGGGCGCACTTCTGGACCTTCAACTCCGACCGTGGCGCCGACCTCGGGTCGCTGTGGCTGGTCATCGATCAGGCCTACGACGTGGGGTTCGACCCCGCGACGATCAACCTCTGGTCGTGGGGCCTGTTCGCCGTCTGGTGCCTCGGTGTCCTGGTGATCGGGCTGCGCGCCCCCGAGACACCCCGGTTCGCCCAGCTGGGGCTGTTGATCCTGATCGGGTTCCTCCTCCTCAACAAGGTCTACTCGCCGCAGTACGTCCTCTGGCTGCTGCCGCTCGCGGCGCTGGCCCGGCCGCGCTGGCGCGACCACCTGGTCTGGCAGGGCGGGGAGGTCTTCTACTTCGCGATGGTGTGGTTCTACCTGGGCGGCTTCCTCGACCCCTCCGGTGGTGGCGACGTCGGCTTCTACTGGGTCGCGATCCTGGTGCGGGCGCTCGCCGAGCTCTACCTGGTCGGGCTGGTCGTCCGCGACGTGCTGCGGCCCGAGCACGACCCGGTCCGGGCCCGGCCCCCGGGACCGCCTCAGTCGATGACGACCCGGTCGAACGTCGTGGCGGTGTAGCGCACGCGCACGTCGACCTCGTCGCCCACCTCTGGAACCCGGGCCCCGTCGGGGAGGAACAGCATCGAGGCCTGCATGTGCGGCGGCTCGCCGAAGAGCCGCTGCTTGCCGTCGATGCTGAACGGCGAACGGACGAACCCGACCGCGTCGAGCCCGCCCCGCGCCAGGGTGGCCGCACGCGCCTTCAGGCTGGTGTCCCCGGTAGGCGCCTCGAGGCCGATCCCGTGGGCGGTGCCGCCACTGACGACGATCAGGTGGCCGTGCTTGGGGACGGAGCGACCGCGATAGCCGAACACGTCGCCGCGAGCGACCTCGTGGACGTCGAGCACGGTCGCGGTGACCCGCAGCGCACCGCGGTCACCGAGCCAGAGCGACGTGCCGATCCTCGGCCGGACCTCGAAGTCGGCGTACGACGCGCGGAGCCGGGCGAGCTCGTCGTCGGTGAGGTGGCTGACCCACAGCGTGCGGGTGCCGAGGTCGGCCGCCACCACGTGCGTGACCAGCCGGCGCACCTCGCTGAGATGGGAGCCGTGGCCGAGCGGGAGGTGGATCGCGATGCCGAGGAGACGCGGTCGCTCGAGCCCGTCGAGGAACCGCGCGGCGGCCTCGAGCTCGCGGCGGTCCAGGCCGTGTCGCCGCATGCTGGTCTCGACCTCGAGCACGAACCGGGCGCGCGGCTGCTCGGTCAGCAGTGCGCGCACGTCCTCGACCCGGCTGAGGGTGTGGACGACCCGCTCCTGCAGAGCGGGATCGAGCTCGGTGGCGGCACCGAACGGTCGCCACGGCGTGAGCACGAGCAGGTCGCCGTCGAACCGCTGCGCAACCTGGGGCAGCTCGTCGTACGTGCCGACGGCAAGGGTGTCGGCGCCGTGCCCCCGGTCGTGCAGCCACTGCGCGCGTCGCGCCAGCCGCCCGAGCCCGAAGCCGTAGCCGTTGCCCTTGGCGACCGGCACCAGACCGGGGGTCCGCTCCGCGACCGCCGTGAGGTGGTCGCGCCAGCGGTCGCCGTCGACGGTGAGGGTCAGGCTCACGGTGCTCCCTTCCTGGGTCAGCCCCGACGCCGCATGTAGACGTCGAACGCCGTGTAGAGCGGGCGGTTGATCGGAAGGTCCCACTCCCCGGCGTACTCGACGGCCTCGCCGCCGGTGCCGACCTTGAACTGGATCAGCCCGACGTGCGGGTCGTCGGCGTCAAGGGTGTCGGTGATGCCGCGCAGGTCGTAGACCTCGGCGCCGGCCTCGAGCGCGTCCTGGATCATCGCCCACTGCACGGCGTTGGAGCCGCGGACGTCGCGCTTCTCGGTGGAGGACGCACCGTAGGAGTACCACGCGTGGGTTCCGACGCGGATCGCGATCGTCGCGGCCACCAGGTCACCGTCGTGGCGGGCGAACCACAGCCGGATCCGATCGGGGTCCTCGGCACCGAGGGCGTCGACCATGGTGCGGAAGTAGGAGAGCGGGCGCGGGGTGAAGCCGTCGCGTTCGGCAGTATGGACATACAGCCGGTGGAAGTCCTCGAGCTCGGCAGCCGTGACGGACGATCCGCTCGTGACGACCTCGACCCCCTCCTTGGCGGCCTGCTTGATGTTGCGTCGCCACAGCTGGTTCATGCCCTTGAGCACGTCGTCCTCGGTGCGTCCCTTGAGCGGGATCCAGAAGTTGTGGCGCGGTTGCCCCGCGGCGAAGCCGCCCTCGGCCAGCTGGGGTCGCCACCCGAGCTCCTGCAGCTGGGCGACGACTCGGGCCCCGGTCGCGCTCCGTTCCTGCGGCGGCAGGTCGTCGAGCCGACGTACGGCGTCGTCGGCGATGCCCTGCTTTACCTGGGCGGCGCTCCAGCGTCGGGTCACCACCGGCGGGCCGATCCTGACGCCGAACGCGCCCTGCCGCTTCAGATGGGCGACCATCGGGTCGAGCCAGGCGCCGAGCTCCTCGGTCTCCCAGTCGAGCACGGGGCCCTCGGGCAGGTAGGCGAGGTAGCGCCTCACCTTCGGCAGCTGTCGGTAGAGCACCAGGGCCGCGCCGACCACCGCTCCGTCGCGGACCCATCCGAGCGACTCGGCGCGCCACTCCGACTTCACGGCCGCCCACGCGGGCGTCTGGAGGAAGCTGACGGTGGTACGGGTCCGCACGAAGTCGAGGTGCTCCTCGGCGGTGAGCGCGCGGACTGAGATCACTCGGCGAGGCTATCGGGGTGCTGGTTTCCCCGCTCAGGCGGGGAAACCGTGACCTCGCGGGCGAAACGTCCCTCGCTGAGCGCCAGACTCGCCCAGCAGGTTCGCGCCTAGAGTGGCCCGGTGCCCGTGACCGCCTTCGGCCAGCTGACGATCAGGTACGACGATCGGGTGCTCACCCCGCGGGAGTGGACGGCCCGACAGTCGGAGTGGGCGGCGGCGCTGGCCGGTCAGGCGCCCGGGGGCGACATCCTCGAGCTGTGCAGCGGCGCCGGACACATCGGACTGCTGGCCCTGGCACTCGTGCACCAGGCCGACGACCAGCGCCGGCTGGTGTGCGTCGACGTCAACCCTGCGTCAGCCGAGCTCACGACGATCAACGCCGAGGCCGCCGGTCTCGCGCCGTTCGTCGAGGTGCGGGTCGCGGACCTGCTCGAGGCGGTGACGCCCGACGAGCGCTTTCCGCTGATCATCGCCGACCCACCCTGGGTGCTGCGGGCCGAGATCGGCCGGTACCCCGATGACCCGCTGCTGGCGATCGACGGTGGCGACGACGGGCTCGACGTGGCGCGGCGGTGCCTCGAGGTGATCGGCGGGCATCTGCCGCCCGGCGGGACCGGCGTGCTCCAGCTCGGCTACGCCGAGCAGGTGTCTGCGCTGGCGGGTGCGTTGGAGGCGAACCGACTCGAGGTGGTCGAGGTGCGTGCGGAGGAACGCGGCGTCCTGGTGCTCCTGCAGAACCGCTAGCGCGGCCGCCGTTCGTCCGGCAGCCGCTTGTGGGTGGCGTCACACCACGGCAGCGTCGCGGAGAGCTCACACCGGCACACCGCCACGACCGGTCGGTCCACCGGGTGCCGGGTGCCGTCGGCGTCGACCACATGGCGAGCGCCGCGCACCAGCATCGGCCCGCCCGGACAGAGCACGACGTCGGCGGCGGCTCGCTCCGTCACGCCGCCACCCCCCATCGATCGAGCAGCACCCGGGCGACCCGTGCCTCCTGGTCGAGGCAGGTGAAGGCACCGAAGAACACGTCCTCGAGCTGGCGAGGGTCCTCGGTGACCAGAGGCGAGACGATGTCGCGTACGGCGACCTGCTCGTGCACGGCGTCGGCGAGCACGTGCTCCTCGTAGTAGTCGATGACCGGCGGTGGGAATCCGAGCCGCTGCAGGCCGCGGACCAGCCGGCGCGAAGGCACTGAGCTGGTGCACTCGAAGGCCGCCAGATGCCCCATGGCCGCCCCTCGGAGTCTCCGGTGGAGGCCGAACATGGTGACCGCGTTGTTCAGCTCCAGCACCTCCAGCGGCACGTCGTCGACGTAGCCACGTTCGGGGTCGAGCCCCACCGAACGCATCGCCTCGGCGAACAGGTGGGAGTGCAGCCGCTCGGGGCGTCCGGCGCCGTACTCGTCGTAGAGGAGCTCGGCGAGCGCGGCCCGGGCCGGCCGAGGGAGCCTGGCGAGCACGAACGCCGACGGGTCGGTCTCCTTCAGGTGGTAGACCGACCGCCACCGGAGCAGCTCGAGAACCTGCTCGTCGGTGCCGTCGGTGTGGACGTGCCCGGCCAGGGACGGGCCGTCGTGAGTCTCGACGTACCCGAAGAACGCGGCGACCAGGTCGTCGGAGGGCTCGGGCGGGCCGGGGAAGCGGTCACGCAGCTGTGCCTCGAGCGCGGCCTCGAGCTCGAGTCGGAGGGTGACCAGCCCGATGTCCCATTCCAGGCCGTCGTCGACATCGGCGAAGCCGGAGTAGCTGAGCTCGTGCAGGATCCACAGCGACAGGGCGGCGTCCTCGTCGCTCTCGGCGAAGGACGCGTCGATCGGTCCGACCTGCTGCTGGCGCAGCACCTCGGCGACGCACGCGGAGAGCTTGCCGCGCGGAGACGGGATGTGCATGGCCCGGAGTACCCGGAACGACCCGGCTCATGCCGCTGCCGGCCCCTCCTTCGACCCGGCGTCACGCTCGAACGGCCGGGGGTTTCGAGGCTCGCTGCGCTCGCACCTCAACCACCGGCCGGGGCTCTTCTTGGACCGCGTCACGCTGCTCAGGACCCGACTGCTCGCTCCAGCCACTCGATGTCGGCGACGTGCTCCGCAGGCCCGCCGGGGGTCTCGAGCACGACCGGCGCGCCGGCCTCGCGGACGACCGATGCCAGCAGCTCCGGATCGACTTTGCCCGCCCCGAGGTTGGCATGGCGGTCGGCGCCCGACCCGGGCTCGTCACGGCTGTCGTTGCAGTGCACGAGGTCGATTCGGCCGGTGATCGCCCGTACGTCGTCGACCACGGTGGTGAGGTCGATGCCGCCGGCGTGGGCGTGGCAGGTGTCGAGGCAGAACCCCACCCGGTCAGCCTGCTCGCACCCCGAGATGGCGTCCCAGATCCGGCCGATCCGCTCGAGGTGGCGGGTCATCGCATTGTCGCCACCGGCGGTGTTCTCGATCAGCACCGGCAGCTTGAGGTCGACAGCGTCGACCGCCTTGCGCCAGTTGTCGAACCCGATCTCGGGATCGTCGGAGGCGTTGACGTGCCCGCCGTGGACGATCAGCCCCTGCGCGCCGATCTCCGCGGCCGCGTCCACGTGCTGCTGGAGGAGCTTGCGGCTGGGGATCCGGATCCGGTTGTTGGTCGTGGCGACGTTGACGATGTACGGCGCGTGGACGTAGAGGTCGATGCCGGCCTTGGTCGCGTCCTCTCGCAGCCCGGCTGCGCCAGCGGCGTACCGGAACTCGGGCCCCTTGTAGCCCTGCGGGTCGCCGAGGAAGAACTGCACCAGCGGGGCGTTGCGGGCGGCAGCCTCGGCGATCGGGTCGGTCTGGTCGACGTGGGCTCCGATGCGCATGGCACCACCCTAGGTCGGGGCACCGACGATTCCGGGTGCGCGGCCCGGCGCTGATAACCTCGCCTGCGTCGTTCGGTCCGAACCGCGCGACACCATCGCATCGCCCTCCTGCCACGGAGAGTCCGTGGCCGCTCTAGTCCAGAGGAGGTGGAGACCGCTGTGCGTGCTTATGAAGTCATGGTCATCCTCGACCCGAGTCTCGAAGAGAGGACCGTCGAGCCCTCGCTCGACAAGTACCTCAACGTGATCCGCAAGGACGGTGGCACCGTCGACAACGTCGACGTGTGGGGCCGCCGGCGCCTGGCGTACGAGATCCAGAAGAACGCCGAGGGGATCTACGCCGTCATCACCCTGAACGCCGAGCCCGACACGGTCAAGGAGTTCAACCGCCAGCTGGGTCTCAACGAGGCCGTGCTGCGCACGAAGGTGCTGCGTCCTACCGCCTGAGGGCTGTGGACGAGCACTTCCCCCTGTCGGTGGCTCAGGCTTTGATGGGCACCGACGTCCCGGCCGGCTCCCGGCCGGTCACCAGCGGCAACCACGAGGAGACCTGACATGGCAGGCGAGACCGTCATCACGGTGGTCGGCAACATCACCGACGACCCGGAGCTGCGCTTCACGCCGTCCGGGGCGGCGGTGGCCAACTTCACCGTGGC
>NZ_DASUTK010000126.1:0-7941 GCF_036374615.1 Nocardioides sp. | reverse complement strand
CGGAGCGCGGCCACGAGGTTCTCCCGCAGCGCGCCGTGCTCCCGAGCCACCGATGTCATGTACGCAGCGTACTGAGTGCCGCGCTCATCGAGTTGGTCTCACTCGGCCGTGGACTTCGCCCACAGGTTGATACCCGCCTCGACGGCGTGCCGGAGGACTCGCGGGCCGCCCGCGAGGGCTCGACGGTCTCCGGCCTCGACGACGCCGTTCTCGAGCGGGTCCGCTCCCTCAACGGGATCGCCGAGCGCCGGGGCCAGAAGCTCGCGCAGCTCGCGCTCCAGTGGGCGCTGCGGGATCCGCGGGTCACCAGTGCCGTGATCGGCGCCTCCAGCGTCGAACAGCTCGACACCAACCTCGACGCGGTCGACGGCCCGCCGCTCACCGACGAAGAGCTGGCCGAGATCGACGAGTACGCCGAGGAGGCCGGGATCAATCTATGGGCGAAGCAGACCGAGGAGTGAGGCCCTCCCGGCGCTCCCACCACGCGCAGCCGGCGAGCACCGCCACGGCGACCGCCCAGCCGGCGAGCACGTCGATGACGTAGTGCTCGGCGTAGTAGACCAGCGCGAAGCCCATGGCCACCGGGTACGCCGCCAGCAACCAGCGCCACGGCGACCGCAGCCGTGAGATGGCGTACGCCGCCACCAGGAACGCGATGCCCGCGTGCAGCGACGGCATCGCGGCTACCTTGTTGCCCACCCCGCCGAGCAGCAGGTTGAGCCGTTCGATACCGATGTCGTCCCAGCCTCGGCCGGTGATCCGCGGCAGGTCTGCCGGTAGGTGGTCGTACCTGGCCGCCCACCAGGGCGGCGCCATCGGGTACACGATGTAGATCATCAAGGCGGCGTAGCTGATCGCCAGCAGCCGCCGCATCCACGCCCTCCACTCGTCCCGGTTCCGGACCCAGAGCACGGCGGCGATGGTCAGTCCGGTCATGAAGTGCGAGGCGTAGACGGTGGTGAACACCAGGTCGTACCAGCGCGGGTCGCTGGCCGGGTCGCACGGGTCGCCGCAGAGCCGCTGTTGCAGGACCTCGGTCGGCAGGTGCCCGCCGAAGAGCCAGCGGTCGACCTCGATCGGCAGGTCGATGCTGACCGGCCGGTGGAGGTCGTCGGCGATGCCGCGGCTGTAGAAGTAGACGACCAGGGCGAGGAGCGGTGGCCACCAGTCGCGCAGGAACCGCAGGTGCTCGCGAGGCTCGGCCTCGACGTTCCACGCGATCACCCCCAGCCAGAGCCACAGGAAGATCTGGATGGTGTCGTTGGGCATGCCCGCGAACCAGGTCCACGCCGAGAGCAGTGCCGCGTACCCGGCCAGCGCGGGCACCCTGCGCGACCGCCGGGTCCCGGTGCGCGGCGGCGCGGGCTCGGGCGCCGGTGTCGGCGGCTCCAGGCGCAGGTCGCTCGTCATGGCCGAATCCTAGGAAGCGAGCTGCCTCCGGACCACGGACTTTGGTCGGAGTGGCCCCGGTCGGGCGACTGGATCACGCGGTGCGGCGGATCCGCCCCTCGTAGCGCTCCTCGAGCGCATGGTTGTGCTCGTCGCCGCCCGGCACGTTCGCCGAGAGGTAGACCGGAGGAGTCTCGCCCGCGTCGAGCAGTCGCCGCACCACCTCGGCGGTGACCATCTGGGCCAGCAGTGCGGCGGTGATCGAGGAGACCGCGCACGCGGACCCTCCACCTGGCAGCGGCAGCACGGCGTCGCCGTACGGTGCGCCGTTGTCGAGGACGACGTCCGCGTGGTCGACCAGCTTCTGCCCCGATGGATGACGCGAGTCGACGCCCTGCGTGTGCGCCAGCGAGGTGATCGCGATCAGCGGGTGGCCGTGCTCCTTGACGATCCGCGCCATCTCGACGACCGAGCCGTTGACGCCGGAGCTCGACGCGATCACGAAGACGTCGCGCGGGTCGGGCGCCGCGAGCTCGTAGAGCCGTCCCGCGATCGAGGGGTCGCGCTCGAGGATGCCTCGACCGAGCACGTCGGGAGAGTCACCTCCGTGCACGACCACGTCGCGCAGCGAGATCCGGTTGCTCGGCACCAGGCCACCTGCGCGACCGGCGAGCTCCATCGCGAGCGCCTCGGAGTGACCGGACCCGAACGTCTGGAGCACGCCGCCGCTGCTCACTGACTGCGCGATCAGGTCCGCGGCTGCGAGCACCGGCCCTGTGGCCTGCTCGGTGACGGCGCCCATGACGGGAGCGAGCGCGTCGAGGTACGACTGCGCGCTGATCTGGTGGTCGGCCGGCTCGGGCACGTGGACACCCCTCCTCGGGTCTTGTAGGAGTATGTCGTGACCGCCTCCTCGATCGACGCCGGGGGCCTCGCCCTCGGCGGCGACCTCGGCGGGACCTCCACCCGGATCCTGGTCACCGATCTCGTCGGCCGACCGCTCGGCCGCGGTCGGGCCGGCGGCGGCAACCCGACGGCCCACCCGGCGACGGCGCGCGACGCGCTGGCGGCTGCCCTCACCGAGGCGTTGCGGGACGTCGATCCTGGCCAGGTGCGGGCTGGCGTCCTCGGCATGGCCGGCGGCGGCGCGCTGCGCGACCCGGCGATCCGGGCGGCGTACGACGAGGCGTGGCGGACGGCAGGACTGCCCGGGCGGCCCGACGTCCGGTCCGACGTGGAGATCGCCTTCGCGGCCGGCAGCGACGCCACGACCGGGACCGTGCTCGTGGCCGGTACGGGTGCGGTCGCCGGGCGGGTCGAGGAGGGCCGCCTGGTGGCGACCTCCGGTGGCCACGGCTGGCTGCTGGGCGACGAGGGCTCGGGGTTCTGGCTGGGCCGCGAGGCCGTGCGGGCGGCGCTGCGGTGGGCCGGGACCGGCGAGGAGCCCGGTCCGCTGGTGCGATCGGTGCTGGCCGTGCTGCCCGAGGTCGGCAGCGACCCGCGGACCGCGCTGGTGCAGCACGCGTACGCGTCGCCGCCGGTGGCGCTCGCGGCCCTCGCGCCGCTGGTCACCGCCGCGAACGACGGGGGTGATCCGGTTGCCGCCGAGATCGTCCACACGGCTCTCGGCCACCTGCTGGGGCTGCTGGACCGGTTGCCGGAGCCGCGACCCGGCGAACCCGTCGTGCTGGCCGGGGCACTCACCGCGCGCGGGACGGCCATCGGGCACGGGCTGCGCCGCCACCTCGGCGAGCGCGGCCTGGACGTGCTGAGCGCTGCCGAACCGGTGACGGGCGCGGTCGCGATTGCGCGTCGTACCGCCGCCGCGGGGTCAGGTCCGTGATCGGCCGAAACCGAGGTGCGCCGGAGCCGTTCGAGCCGGACAATGCTGCCCATGGGTCACGTGGACGTCGCCGGTGTGCGATACGACCTGCCCGACGGCCGGGTGCTGCTCGACGACGTGTCGTTCCGCGTGGGGGACGGAGCGAAGGTCGCGCTGGTCGGCGCCAACGGAGCGGGCAAGACGACGCTGCTGCGCATCATCACCGGCGACGTCACGCCCCATACGGGCGTCGTGACCCGCAGTGGGGGGCTCGGGGTGATGCGGCAGATGGTCTCCCACGGGCTGGGTGACGATCCCACGGTGGCCGAGCTGTTGCTCTCGGTGGCGCCGGAACGGATCCGTCGTGCGCACGCCGAGATCGACCGGCTCGAACGCGCGCTCATGGAGGACGACGACGAGAAGACCCAGCTGGCCTATGCCGGGGCGCTGGCCGAGTACGCCGACGCCGGTGGCTACGACCTCGAGGTGACGTGGGACGTGTGCACGACCACGGGCCTCGGTGTGCCCTACGAGCGAGCGAAGTACCGCGAGCTACGCACCCTGTCCGGTGGCGAGCAGAAGCGACTGGTGCTGGACTACCTGCTGCGCGGACCCGACGAGGTGCTGCTGCTCGACGAGCCCGACAACTTCCTCGACGTACCCGGCAAGATCTGGCTGGAGGGGCGGATCCGCGAGTCGGCCAAGACCATCCTTTTCATCAGCCACGACCGGGAGCTGCTCAACAACACGGCCACCCGGATCGTGACCGTGGAGCTCGGTCACGCCGGCAACCTCGTCTGGACGCATCCGGGCGGGTTCGCCAGCTACCACGAGGCGCGCCAGGACCGGTTCCTGCGGTTCGAGATGCAGCGGCGTCGCTGGGACGAGGAGCACGCGAAGATCAAGGCGCTCGTGCTGCGGCTGAAGATCAAGGCCGAGTACAACGATGGCATGGCCTCGCAGTACCGCGCCGCCCAGACCCGGCTCCGCAAGTTCGAGGAGGCCGGCCCGCCGACCGAGCAGCCGCGCGAGCAGCAGGTGAAGATGCGCCTCAAGGGTGGCCGCACCGGCAAGCGTGCTGTCGTGTGCGAGCAGCTCGAGCTCACCGGCTTGATGGAGCCGTTCGACCTCGAGGTCTGGTACGGCGAGCGGGTGGCCGTGCTCGGCAGCAACGGCTCCGGCAAGTCCCACTTCCTGCGGCTCCTCGCGGCGGGCGGGTCCGACCCGGACAAGGAGCACCAGCCGGTCAGCGACGTACCTGTGGAGCCGGTCACCCACCGGGGGCGGGCGAAGCTGGGCGCTCGGGTGCGTCCCGGGTGGTTCGTCCAGACCCATGAGCACCCTGAGCTGCTCGGTCGCACGCTGCTGGAGATCCTGCACCGCGGCGACGCGCTGCCCGACGGACGTGGGCGTGCCGGCATGGGTCGCGAGCAGGCGGCGCGGGTGCTCGACCGCTACGAGCTCGCGCACGCGGCGGAGCAGACCTTCGAGTCGCTGAGCGGCGGGCAGCAGGCCAGGTTCCAGATCCTGCTGCTCGAGCTCTCGGGCGCCACGCTGCTGCTGCTCGACGAGCCGACCGACAACCTCGACGTCCAGAGCGCCGAGGCGCTCGAGGACGGGCTGGAGGCCTTCGAGGGCACCGTCGTCGCGGTCACCCACGACCGGTGGTTCGCGCGCGGCTTCGACCGGTTCCTCGTGTACGGCGCCGACGGATCGGTCTACGAGTCCGACGGACCGGTCTGGGACGAGGGGCGCGTCGTCCGCGCCCGTTGATGCTCTTCCATGGACGGTAGTCCCCGACGCTGTGGCTGCCCCTGCGATGAAATCGCAACCAGAGCGTCGGGGACTACCTGTCTTCCCCCGGGGTAAGCCTCAGCTGTTGGACAGCTCCGCGTCCGACTCGAGCGTCACCTCGGCGGTTTGCTCGTCACCGTCGCGCGTGAAGGTCACGGTGACGGTGTCGCCGGGGCGGTACGAGCGGACGGTCGCGATCAGGCTGTCGGAGTCGGTGATCAGCGTGTCGTCGACGGCGGTGACCACGTCCCCGACCTCGAGGCCGGCTTCCTCGGCGGCGGAGCCAGGCGTGATCTCGCGGATCACGGCACCGTCGGCGGTCAGGTCGTCGGTGGTGGCGGCGGTCCCGACACCGACACCCATTCTGGCGTGCACGGGGGTCTCGCCGGCCGCCATGTCCTCGACCAGCGGCATCACCTCGTCGATCGGGATGGCGAAGCCGAGCCCGATCGAGCCGCTGGGTGAACCGCTCATCGACGACCCGGCCGTGCGGATCGAGGAGTTGATGCCGACCACGTTGCCGTCGAGGTCGACCAGCGGCCCGCCCGAGTTGCCGGGGTTGATCGCGGCGTCGGTCTGGATCGCGGGGTAGACCGTCGCGTTGCCCTCGGCGTCCGAGCCCACGTTGACCGGACGCGCGAGTGCGCTCACGATGCCGCTGGTGACGGTCGCGTCGAGACCGAAGGGGGAGCCGATCGCCACGACCTGCTGGCCGACGTCGACGTTCGCCGACTCCCCGATCGTCGCGGGGGTCAGGCCCGAGACGTCCTCTGCCTGGATGACCGCCGTGTCGGTGAGCGGGTCGGTGCCGAGCACCCGCGCCCGGGCGTGGGTGCCGTCGTCGAACGACACGCTCAGGCTGCCGCCCTGGGCAGCGACCTCGACCACGTGGTGGTTGGTGAGGATCTGCCCGTCGGAGGTCAGGATGATGCCGGACCCGGAGCCGGACCCGCCGGGCCCGGTCACGTCGATCTTTACCACGGACGGCAGCACCTGCGCGGCGACCTGCTCCACGGAACCCTCCGGCGCCGGGGTGTCATCTGTGTCGGCGACCCGAGCCACCTGCCGGTCGGGGGTCGGTGCCCCGGCCTCGTCCTGCCAGGCGTCCCAGGCGGCCGCGCCACCCACACCAGCCGCTCCGCCGACGACCAGCGAGCCGGCGAGGACGAGCGCCACCAGACCGCCGCGGCGCGGCCGGCCCGGCTCTGCGGGCCGGTGCTCCGGCTCTGGCTGGTGCTCCGGGAACGGTGGGAGGATGCGGGTCTCACTCATGTCGAACAGAATGACGAGGCCGCCTGTGAACTTCCTTAACTCATGCTGGCAGGTCGCAAAGAACCACGCTGACCTGCAGCGACCCCACGACTGAGGAGCGTCACGGCAGCCGGCGTACCGGGTCGCCGGGCCGGACTACGCCACCGGTGACGATCCGCGCGTTGAGACCCCGCAGCCGCAACGCCTTGCCTGCCTCGGAGTTCACGAACTGCGTCGCCTCGTCGCCGAACCACCGCAAGAACTTCTTGCAGCCGTTGTGAGGCTTGGCGGTCACCTCGATCACGGCGGTGTCGCCGATCGCAAGGCGGGTCCCGGTGGGCAGGTTCTCGTGGGAGAGGTCGAGGTCGATGTAGAGCTGGTCGCCCGCGAGAGCCTGCTCGGCGGGGTCCTCGGAGAGCAGCGCCACCATCCGGGCGCTCATGACGGTCAGCTGCGCGTCGAGGTGCCGCCCCGCCGCCACCGCGCGGGACGTGGCTCTGCTCAGCCAGTTGTCGCCCACCAGCCCGTCGGCCTCGTCCAGCACCCCCTCGTCGAGCACCTCTCGCTGTCCGTTGGCCGGACGGCGTACGACGAGGGCCAGCGTGCCCACCTCGGACGGCGCCTCGCGAAGGTGGTCGAGCCGGGAGACGAGGTCGGTGGTGGTGACGGTCACGACGGGCATTCTGCCTGCGGCGCCGAGCCGTTGTCGCCCGGATTTGTCGCGCGTCGCATTCGACCGGCGGCATCGCCGATGAGTCCTGCCGGCGTCGCCGGTCTGTACCCACCATGAGGCTGGTCCGGGTCGGTGACGTCGAGCTGTGCGTGGACGAGTACGGCGACCCGGGTGACCCACCCGTCCTGCTCCTGTACGGGGCTGCCGGGTCCATGGACTGGTGGGACGTCGGCTTCTGCGAGGGGATCGCCGCCGGTGGTCGGCGGGTGATCCGCTACGACCACCGTGACACGGGCCGGTCGACGACCTGGCCGGCCGGCGCCCCGGCGTACGACGGTGGGGCGTTGGAACGCGACTGCATCGGTCTGATCGAGGCGCTCGGACACGGTCCGGCGCACCTGGTCGGCCTCTCGATGGGCGGCGGGATCGCGCAGTCGGTGGCAGATCACCGGCCGGACCTGGTGGCGGCCCTGACCCTGATCGCGACGACCGCAGCGGGAGGCGTCGAGTCCGACTCGCTCCCGGGCCTGTCTCCCGAGCTGCAGGCGCTGTTCGCCGACCCGCCTCCCGATCCCGACTGGACCGACCGCGACGCGGTGATCGCCTACCTCTCCGACACGGACCGCGCGTACTCCGGCCGGCTGTTCGACGAGGACCGGACCCGGAAGGTGGCGGGTGAGGTGTTCGACCGCAGCATCGACCCGGCCGCGGCCGGCAACCACTGGCTGCTCGTCGGCGGCGATGACGACGAGCCGACCGACGTACGCTGGATCACCGCACCCACCCTGGTCGTGCACGGGACGGAGGATCCGATGTTCCCCCTTCCCCACGGGGAGGCACTGGCCGCCGCGATCCCCGGCGCCCGGCTGCTGGTCGTCGAGGGCATGGGTCATCAGGTGCCACCCCAGTCCGCCTGGGACCAGGTCGTGCCCGCGATCCTGTCCCTCTAGAGGCTCACCCAGACCCCGCGGCGTGTGCCTGAGAGTGCGCTATGGCGCACTGTGAAGGCTCA
>NZ_DASUTK010000125.1:0-27138 GCF_036374615.1 Nocardioides sp. | reverse complement strand
GGTGGCGGATCGACTCCCCGCTGCTCGACCGCCTGGGGGAGACGGTGACGGCAGCGGCCCGGAGTGCCCTGCGACGACCTCGCTGAGGAACCTCAGCCTTCGCGGCGCTCCTCGATGTGCCTGGTCTTCGAGCGCTGCTGGTTCATCACCACGACGAGCACGAGGGACAGTGCGCCCACGATCACGCAGATCCATCCGATCATCTGGGCATCGATGACGTCGGTCACCGAGTCCGGCAGCGTGATCGCGTCCAGGACGAGGATCAGGCCGATCACCAGCAGCAGGATGCCAATCCCGATTCCCATCGGTCGCTCCTTGTCGAGTAGACGGCCCCCCGTCAACGGCAGCCTACGCGTTGTGATTGCCAGAGCCAGACCTAGAACGAGTCCTCGTCGAGGTCCATCAGGGCGAGGTCGGTGCTCTCGGCGATCCGGCGCTCGGCGGTCACCCTGGGCAGGTTGTGCTGCGCGAAGAACTGCGCCGCGGCGACCTTGCCCTCGTAGAACCGCGCGTCCTTCTCCGACACGTCACCGGCCAGCTTGCTGAGCGCGACCTCGGCCTGGCGCAGCAGCAGCCACGCGCAGACGACGTCGCCGAGCACCATCAGCAGCCGCGTCGTGTTCAGGCCGATCTTGTAGATGTTGCGCACGTCGCCGCCCTCGGCGGAGGCGTCGGCAGACATCAGGTCGTTGATCATGTGGCCGACCAGCGCGTTGGCGTCCTCGAGTGCGGTGGCGAGCAGCCTCCGCTCCTGCTTGAGCCGGCCGTCACCCGCCTCGCTCGCGATGAAGGACTCGATCTGCTGCGCCAGGTGGCCGAGGGCGCGGCCCTGGTCCTTCACGATCTTGCGGAAGAAGAAGTCCTGGCCCTGGATCGCCGTGGTGCCCTCGTAGAGCGTGTCGATCTTCGCGTCGCGGACGTACTGCTCGATCGGGTACTCCGTGAGGAAGCCCGACCCGCCGAGGGTCTGCAGCGACTCGGTCCCGAGCAGCACCCACGAGCGCTCGGAGCCGTATCCCTTCACGATCGGCAGCAGCATGTCGTTGACGGCCATCGCGAGCTCGTCGGTCTCGCCGCCGTGCTCGGCCACCATGACCCGGTCCTGCCAGGACGCCGTGTAGAGCACCAGTGCGCGCATCGCCTCGGCGAAGGACTTCTGCGTCATCAGCGAGCGCCGGACGTCGGGGTGGTGGGTGATCGTCACGCGCGGGGCGGTCTTGTCGGCGGCCTGGGTGAGGTCGGCGCCCTGCACCCGGGTCTTGGCGTAGTCCAACGCGTTGAGGTAGCCGGTCGACAGGGTGGCGATCGCCTTGGTGCCGACCATCATCCGGGCGTTCTCGATCACCTGGAACATCTGGGCGATGCCGTTGTGGACCTCGCCGAGCAGCCAGCCCTTCGCGGGCTCGCCGCCGCCGACGGACGGGTCGCCGAAGGTCAGCTCACACGTGTTGGACACCTTGATGCCCATCTTGTGCTCCACGTTGGTGACGTAGACCCCGTTGCGCTCGCCGGTCAGCTCACCGGTCTCGAAGTCGAAGTGGTGCTTGGGCACGATGAAGAGCGAGAGTCCCTTGGTTCCGGGGCCGCCCGCACCCTCGACGCCGACCGGCCGCGCCAGCACCAGGTGGACGATGTTGTCGGAGAGCTGGCTCTCGGCGCTGGTGATGAAGCGCTTGACGCCCTCGAGGTTCCACGAGCCGTCCTCGTTCGGCGTGGCCTTGGTACGGCCGGCGCCGACGTCGGATCCTGCGTCGGGCTCGGTCAGCACCATGGTGGTGTTCCAGCCCTTCTCGACCATCAGCTGTGCGATCCGCTTGTCACGGTCGTTGCCGTTGCGGTGCACGACATTGGCGAACGACGGGCCGGCGGCGTACATCCAGACCGGGGCGTTGGCGCCGAGGACCATCTCGGCCACCGCCCAGTTGAGCGTTGAGGGGGCGGGCGTGCCGCCGAGCTCCTCGACGATCTGCAGCCGCCAGTACTCGGCGTCCATCCAGGCGTGGTAGCTCTTCGCGAACGACTCCGGCACCGGAGCGGTGTGCGTCTGCGGGTCGAACACCGGCGGGTTGCGGTCGCTGTCCTCGTACGACGCAGCGAGATCCTCGCGCGCGAGCCGGTCGACCTCGGCGAGGATCGCCCGGGCGGTCTCGGAGTCGATCTCCGCGAAGGGGCCCTTCCCGAGGACCTCGTCACGGCCGAGCACCTCGAAGAGGTTGAACTCGATGTCGCGGAGATTGGTCTTGTAGTGGCTCACGGATCCCACCTGTTCGGCTCGTCGCTGACGGTTCTTACTCGTCGGTAACTACGAGTATTGCCCGGCGCGGAATCGTTCGCAAGGAATCACCCCGACCGGTTGCGCGGGTGTGATGCAGGCCACGAGGTGGGGAGTGCGGCCGGCTCCGACATGCGAGTCGAGCGAGTCGGTCGAGTCGGTCGAGTCGGTCGTGACAGACTGACGCCGTGCGTGTCTCCGCCAAGTCCGACTACGCGCTGCGAGCGCTGATCGAGATCGCGCGCGCCACCGAGCGCACCGCCATCAGCGCCGAGGAGCTCGGCCGGCGTCAGGACATCCCGCACGGGTTCCTGCAGGCGATCCTCGCCGACCTCCGGCGGGCCGGCGTCGTGATCTCCCAGCGCGGCCAGTCCGGCGGCTGGCGCCTGGCTCGGCCGGCCTCCGACGTGTCGGTGGCCGACGTGATCCGCGCCGTCGACGGTCCGCTGGTGTCGGTCTACGGACTGCGGCCGGAGGCGGTGGAGTACAACGACGAGGCGAGCGTGCTCCAGCACGTCTGGATCGCCGCCCGCCGTTCCCTTCGCGATGTCTTCGAGCACGTCACGATCGAGCAGCTCGCGTCCCAGGATCTGCCGCGCGAGGTCACGTCGCGGACGGCCGACGAGGACGCCTGGCAGCCGCACTGACCCGTCTCAGGGGACCGCGGCTAGCCATTCCACGAGCGGCCGGGCGCGTCTCCAGTCCTCGCGGACCCGGTCCAGGAGACCGGGTCCGATCGCGTCGGCCTCGAACCCGTAGCTGCGGCCGACCATGAGCTGCTTGCGGCGCAGCAGTGTGATCCGCGGGTGGTCGGCGGCGTACCCGCGCGGGCAGGTCTTGAGCGACTCACCGCCGATCTCGAAGCCCTCGGCCTCGAGCGTCGCCAGCAGCCGCTCGAGCTCGGACCCGGAGCGGTGGTCGTCGATCGCCTCCCGGATCCCCGCAAGCCGGTCTCCGGGGCGGTAGCAGCCGGCGCCGACCCGGGTGCCGCGCGCGGAGATCTCCACGTACCAACCGGTGGAGGGCGCGGCCGCCACGAAGGCGCCCTGGTGGGTCTTGTACGGCGACTTGTCCTTCGCGAACCGGACGTCGCGGTGCGGCCGGAACACCTTGGCGCTGCGCCCGTCGCCGGCGAACTCCGGTTCGAGCGCGGCGACCAGAGCCAGCATCGGCGCGCGGACCGCCTCGTCGTACGTCGCCCGGTGCGCCTCCCAGAAGGACTTGGTGTTCTCGACCTCGAGGTCGTCGTAGAAGTCCAGGGCGCTGACGGGGAAGCCGGTGAAGCTCACGGCACCCACCGTACGAGCCGGGTCAGCCGACCGCTGCGGTCACCTGTTCGTCGCCGGCCTCGGTGAACGCGGTGACGGTGAGGTCGGTGCCGCCGCACCGCGGCGCGGAGAGGAACGCGCGGCCCGCGCCCGGCGACTCGTACACCACGTCGGTCGAGCCGTCGGGGCCGATCCGTAGCAGCCGGGCCGGATCGGTGTTGCGCTGCGGGTCGCGCACGGCGTACGCCGCGTCACCGCACCAGACGAGGGTGCCGGTCGTGCCGGCGCCGACCTCGACCGGGCCGGAGCCGGTGTCGGCGAAGAACTCCGAGGCGTCGACCTGACGCTCGTTCGCGACCACGCCCCAGACCGCCGCGGTCTCGGTCGCGACGGCTTCCCAGCCGTGGCACTCCTCGACGCCGCCGAGCGGTTCGAGCTCGGTGCCGACGACCCGGTTCAGCGTGCGGCAGGACGGCCGGCTGTCGTCGAACGTCATCACGGTGACCCCACCGGGCGTGACCCGCGCGTTCGTGAGCCCGTGACGAGGCGGGACACACGGTCCGCGGTCGGAGCGACCGCTGACCAGGTCGACGGTGGCGAGGCAGTAGTCGCGGTCGGAGGTGGTGGCGTGCACGAGAAGCCCGGCCCCGAGCGCCCACGTGCCGCCGACCGTGGTGGGCACCTCGGCGTCACCGTCGAGGACCGTCTGCTCGCCCGTGGCGAGGTCGATCACCGTGGCCTGGTTGGGCTCCGCGGCCTGCTCGTGCTCGGCCACCACCACGGCGAACTCACCGTCGATCAGGGTCTCGGTGATCCGGAAGCCCGCGGGCGCCTCGACCGAGACCGGCTGCGGGCCGGTGAGCTCGGCGCGGTCGCCGGACTCGACGAGCCGGAGCTGCCACCCGCCACTGACCGTCACCTGGTCTTCGACCGAGCCGCGCACCGGGCGCCAGTCCAACGCTGCCGGCTCGGTGGGTCCGCTCGGATCCGCGGTCCCGGTGGGCTCCGCTGTCCCGGACGGCTCCGAGCCTTCGCTGCTCGGACCGGGTGACGGCGAGGGCGGGGTCTCCTCTGCGCTGCAGCCCGCGAGTAGCAGCGCCGCGGCGACTGCCGCCCAGGTCCGGCGGTGCACTCAGACCCCGATGTTCTGGTGCGGGTGGGCCTGGTTGGCGCGGTAGCTCTGGTAGGCGTTGCGCCACTGGACCCGGGAGATGAAAGGCTCGGACGGGTCGAACCGCTGCTGGTTCCACGGCTCGAAGTAGCCGAGCCGGGCCGGCTTCTTGCCGTTCTTGTCGTAGCCGCGACCGACCTGGAAGTGGCCCGACGCGTCGTCGTCGAGGTAGGGGAAGAATCGCTTCAGCAGGATCGGGTGCAGCACCACCGGTGCTCGGTAGTCCTCGATGTGGCGCATCTGCAGCAACAGCCACTTCTTAAAGGACCAGTCGGAGATGTCCAGCACGATGTACTTCCCGGCGTACCGCTCCTGGTCGTAGCCGGTGGCGGAGTTGACGACCCGCACGATCTCGCTGATCGCGGAGCCGGAGCTCGTGGTGCCCAGCTTGCCGGCCCAGTGCTTCTGGGTGCGCCGCTTGCCGTGCCAGCCCCAGGCGATCGCCTGCATCGTGGTGGGACCGCACCAGTAGGTCCTCCGCTGCGCGCGGACCTGCTTCCCGCGCAGGATCTTCGAGCGGCGCGGATAGTCCTTGAGCCCCTTGGGCGCGGCCGAGGTCGACGTGGTCGAGGTCCTGGCGGCGGGCGCTCGGGCCTCGGGGTGACGCTCGAGGAAACCGGCCGGCAGCGGGTCGCCGAGGATCTGGTGCCGCAACAGCACCACCTTTGCGACCGCGCGTGCGGCCGCCTCGAGCTCGGCGCGTTCTGCTGCCAGCCGTTCGGCGGCGGGGCGGGCGGCGCGCTGCGCGAGCAGGTCGGCGGTGGAGAGGTCGCCCGTGGTCTCGACCGAGCTGGGGCGACGGTTCTGGGGTTTTGCAGCGGCGGCGCGAGCCTGCACCAGCTCGGGGTCGGCGTCGGTCCACCCCACGCCCAGGCAGTACTGCTGACCCTCGAAGGTGGTGCACCGGGCCAGGTCATGGGCCAGGGAGGCCGGCCGCCGAGCGCTCACCGAAGCCGGTGAGTCGGCGAGCAGGTCCTCGATCGCTTCGCGGTCCTGGGCGCTGATGGTGCCCGGCCCGGGCGCGCTCTCGCGGGCGACGTACGTCGGCGCGGACTGCTCGGTGGCCGGCCGGACGGCGCCGTCCGGCTCCTCGCCCGGCCCCTCACCCGAGGGCAGCAACGTCGCCGCGACGACGCCGAGGACCAGCGCCAGCGCGGCCGCGAGCGCAACGCGACCACGCGGTGTGAGTCGGGTCAGGGTCTGGTGTAGCCGAAACATTGAACGCCCTCAGGTCGGGGAAGGAGGCATACCACTGTCACCATGAGCCACACAAGACGTCAAGTTCCCCTCCAGTCACAGCAATGGCTGGCGGCGTGTCCCTGAGAGGGCGCCATAGCGCACTCTCAGGCACACGCCGCGCGGTACGAAGTCGACACTGCCGAGTCGAGGAGGGCCGACCAGCACCATGCAGGCACCGCCGGACACCCCCTGGGGCCACCTGATCCGTGGCGTGCTGATCGCGGGCGCCGCCTTCGTGCTCGCCCTCGTGGTGATCGAGGAAGGCTCGCTGCTGCTGGGGTCGCTGCTTCTCGTGTGCGCGCTCTTCGGCGTCGGCGTGATCCGAACGGCCGCGTGTACCTGAGAGTGCGCCATAGCGCTCGCTGGGGCACACGCGGCGGATGTGTTGGAGCGGATGTGTTGGAGCGGATGACGAGACTCGAACTCGCGACATCGACCTTGGGAAGGTCGCGCTCTACCAACTGAGCTACATCCGCCTGCGGCACCGGGTGGTTGCCTGCTGCGCAGGATGGTACCCGACGGGCTTCCGGTGCCCGGGCCGCCGGGTAGGTTACGTCCGTGCTGCTGAGCGACCGCGACATCCTCGCCGAGATCGACGATGGGCGGGTCACCATGGACCCGTGGGACCCGGCCATGATGCAGCCCTCCTCGATCGACGTGCGGCTCGACCGGTTCTTCCGCGTCTTCGAGAACCACCGGTACCCGCACATCGACCCTGCCGCCGACCAGTCCGACCTGACCCGACAGGTCGAGCCGGAGGGTGACGAGCCGTTCATCCTGCACCCGGGGGAGTTCGTGCTCGGGTCGACGTACGAGGTGGTGAGCCTTCCCGACGACATCGCCGCGCGGGTCGAGGGGAAGTCCTCGCTCGGGCGGCTGGGCCTGCTCACGCACGCGACCGCCGGCTTCGTCGACCCCGGGTTCTCGGGGCACGTGACGCTGGAGCTGGCGAACGTGGCCACGCTGCCGATCAAGCTCTACCCGGGCATGAAGATCGGCCAGTTCTGCTTCTTCCGCCTCTCCTCGCCCTCGGAGCACCCGTACGGCTCGGCGAAGTACGGCTCGCGGTACCAGGGGCAGCGCGGACCGACGCCGTCGAAGTCGTTCCAGAACTTCCACCGGACCACCATCTGACGCACGACGCCTGGAGGTTAGGGTGACCTAACTAGTCGCCCCGCGCCGAGGAGTGTCATGACCAGCACCACCGCCGAGCTGCCCCTGCTGCTGGGGACCGTCGAGGTCCGGACGGTCCAGCGGCTGTCGCCCAGCTTCGTGCGCGTGGAGCTCGGCGCCCCCCTGCTCGGCGATCTCGGCGTGGTCCACCCGTGGTACGACCAGCGGATCAAGCTGGTGTTCCCGGGCGAGCCGGGCGCCGTCCCCGCTCTCCTGGACAAGCACAGCACCGGTGCGGACGAGAGCTGGTTCAGCACCTGGCTCGACCGTCCGGAGGAGGAGCGCGGCCACATGCGCACCTACTCGATCCGCGACGTCGTCGGCGAGGGTGAGGACGCCCGCCTCGTCGTCGACATCGTCGTGCACGAGGGCGCCACCGGGCCGGGGAACTCCTGGGCCCTGAACGCCGCGCCGGGTGACCGGCTGGCGATCATGGCGCCGAGGCGCGGCCACGCGTACGGCGGCATCGAGTGGCACCCCGAGCCCGGCAGGCGGCTGCTGATCGCCGGCGACGAGACGGCCGTGCCTGCGATCTGCGTGATCCTCGAGCAGCTGCCCGCCAGCGCGCGCGGCACCGCGTTCGTCGAGGTGCCCTACGCCGCCGACGTGCAGGACGTCGACCATCCGACCGGGGTCGAGGTGGTGTGGTTGCCGCGAGAAGGGGCCGAGCACGGCACCCGGCTGCACCCAGCGGTCACCGCGCACCTCGGTGCGCCGGCAGCCGTGACCGACGTCAGCGACGAGGAGGTCGACCCCGACCTGTGGGAGACCCCGACGTTCTCCTCCTCCTGCGACGAGCCGGTCGACGAACGGGCCGCCATCGACGTGGAGCGGCACTCGGACCTGTACGCGTGGATCGCGGGAGAGTCGAAGGTCGTGACCGGCATGCGGCGGCACCTGGTCCGCGACCTCGGCATCGACCGCCGACAGGTCGCCTTCATGGGCTACTGGCGTCGCGGCGTGTCCATGCGCTCCTGACCTCGCGACGCGCTCCCCCGAGCGGCGTGAGGGCGACGTACGGCTCCCCAGCACACGCCTGACGGCGGAATCGGTGACGCCAACTGATTGCCGTAGGCACCCAACGAGTGGACACTCGAGGGAAGGGTCACCACCGCGAGCTTTGCGTGAGCGGGGGGAGGGAGCGATGGCCGAGCACGGGCCGGCGACGACCTCGGGCATCGTCGATCCCGCTGAGCACACGCGGGTCTTGAGCGACTACGCCGTCTTGTCCGATCAGTTTGCGGCGGCCAACGAGGTGCTCTCGGCGCTCGGACGCTCCGCCGGCGACCCCGACACCGTCCTCACGACCGTCGTGGAGAGTGCCCGCCGACTCTGCCAGGGACATGCCGCCCTCCTGTGGGTGCTCGAGGGCGGGCTCTTCATGCCGATCAAGGCCGTCGGACTGTCTGAGGAGTCCATCCGGCACACGACCGAGCACCCGATGCCGCTGAACCGGGAGACGCTGGTCGGCCGGGTCGCACTGGATCGGAGGGCCGGGCACATCACCGATGTGCTCGCCGACCCGGAGTACGGCGGGCACGACCTCCAGCGCGTGGCCGGGTACCGCAGCGTGATGGCCGCCCCGATGCTCGTGGACAACGAGGTCATCGGCGCGCTCAACCTGTGGCGGTACGAGGTGAGCCCGTTCGACGAGAGAGAGATGTCCATCGGGTCGGCGTTCGCGGCCCAGGCGGCCATGGCGGTCAACACGATCCAGCTCGTCCAGCAGCTCGAAGCGCGCGGCGTCGAGCTCGCGCGGAAGGTGGACGAGCTCGAGGCGCTGCGCGAGGTCGGCGAAGCGGTGAACTCCAGCCTCAACGTGGACAACGTTCTCGCCACCATCGCGAAGCACGCCGTCGAGCTGTCGGAGACCGACGGCGGCTCGATCATGGAGTACTCCGAGCCGGACCGGTGCTTCCTGGTGCGCCGGGTGTACCGCACGGCACCTGCCGTCGTCGAACGGCTCCGCTCCATCCGGATCGGGGTGGACCAGACGCTCGTCGGTCGCGCCGCCACGGAACGGCGCCCGATCACCGTGCCGGACCTGAGCGCGGTTCCGCTCGACCCACACCTCCAGATCCTGTTCGACGACGGTTGGCGCTCGCTCGTCGCTGCGCCGATGTTGCGCGAAGGGAAGATCGTGGGGTCGCTCATCGTCCGGCGCAAGCGGACCGGTGACTTCACGGAGGAGACCATCGATCTCCTGGAGACGTTCGCAAGCCAGTCGGCGCTGGCGCTGCAGAACGCCCAGCTCTACCGCGAGCTCAAGGAGCAGAGTCTCGAGCTGGAGCTGGCCAGCCGACACAAGTCGGAGTTCCTGGCGAGCATGTCGCACGAGCTCCGGACCCCGCTCAACGCCGTGCTCGGCTTCTCAGAGGTGCTGCTGGAGCGGATGTTCGGCGAGATCAACGACCGCCAGGAGGAGTACCTGCGCGACATCCACGGTTCCGGCACGCACCTCCTCGAGCTGCTCAACGAGATCCTCGACCTCTCGAAGATCGAGGCCGGGCGGATGGAGCTGGAGTACTCGTCGTTCGAGCTGCGGGCGCTGCTCGAGGACGCCGCAGCCATGCTCCGTCAACGAGCCGCCGCCCACGACATCACCCTGAGCGTGGCGGTCTCCGAGGACGTCGGCCTGATCCACTCCGACGAGCTGCGCCTCAAGCAGGTCGTGCTCAACCTGATGACGAACGCCGTGAAGTTCACCGGAGCCGGGGGCTCGGTCGTCGCCCGGGCCGAGCGTCGGGGTACGGAGATCGACGTGACGGTGACCGACAGCGGTATCGGGGTTCCCGAGGCGGAACGCGAACGGATCTTCGAGTCCTTCCAGCAGGGCGGTCGCGGGAGCTCGCGCGAGGAAGGGACAGGCCTCGGCCTCACGCTCTCGCGCCGGATCGTCGAGCTGCTCGGCGGCACGATGTGGCTCGAGAGCGAGGTGGGGGTCGGCAGCACGTTCGGGTTCTCACTCCCCGAGCGCGACGTCAAGGCCACAGGTGGACACGGCGATTCCGGCGTCGTGCCGTTGGTCGGTCACGTGGTGGTGATCGAGGACGACCGGCCCTCGCTCGAGCTGTTGACGGTCTACCTCGACGGAGTGGCCAGCCAGATCACGGTGGCGCGGGACGGCCCGTCCGGCCTGGATGCGGTACGACGCGTGCGCCCCGCCCTCGTGCTCCTCGACATCCGCTTGCCGGGCTTCGACGGCTGGTCGGTGCTGGAGGCGATCAAGGCCGATCCCGAGACCCGCGACATCCCGGTGATCGTCGTGTCGATCGTCGAGGAGCAGGCGCGCGGCGCCGCCCTCGGCGCAGCGGCCTATCTCGTCAAGCCGGTCCGGCGCGAGAACCTGCTGGCCGCGCTCGCGACCGTGACGACGTCGGCCGGTGGCCGCCGCCACCGCAACGGACCAGAGGGGGAGGAGCCGTGAGTCATCACAAGATCCTGGTGATCGAGGACAACCCGAAGAACCTCAAGCTGGTGAGAGACGTCCTGGTGTACTCCGGGTACGAGGTCGTCGAGGCGACCTCCGGCGAGGACGGGGTCCGCCTGGCCGAGGAGACCGCGCCCGACCTGATCCTGATGGACCTGCAGCTCCCCGGCATCGACGGTGCCGAGGCGTTGCGGCAGATCCGCTCACATGACGGCCGTTCTCGGATCCCGGTCGTCGCCGTGACGGCCTTCGCGATGGCAGACGACCGGGCACGAGCCTTCGCCTCTGGCTTCGACGGGTACGTCGAGAAGCCGATCAGCGCGCGTGCACTGCCTGCACAGGTGCGCGACTTCATCGAGGCGGGAGGTGCCTCGTGACCGAGGATGCGTCGGGCGCCACGGTCCTCGTCGTTGACGACCAGCCGCCGAACATCAGGCTGCTGGACGCGATCCTCACCTCCCGGGGCTACGAGGTGGTCGCGGCGGAGTCCGGCGAGGAGGCGCTCAAGGTGATCAGCGACTCCTCGGTGGACCTCGTGCTGCTGGACATCCGGATGCCCGGCATCGACGGGTACGAGGTGTGCCGCCGGATCCGCGAGCAGGACCACACCGCCTACCTGCCGGTCGTCATGGTGACCGCGAGCGGGGACGAGGAGAAGGTGAAGGCGCTGGAGGTCGGCGCCGACGACTTCCTGACCAAGCCGGTCAACCGGAACGAGCTGCTGGCCAGGGTCGCGTCCCTGACCCGGATCAAGCGGTACCAGGACACCATCGAGCGACAGGCCCAGGAGCTCTCGGCGTGGAACCGCGAGCTGACGTCCCGCGTCGACGCGCAGGTGGACCAGCTCGAGCGCATGAGCCGCCTCCGGCGCTTCCTCTCACCCCAGCTCGCCGAGCTGGTCGTCGACTCGGGTGACGAGACGTTCCTCGAGAGTCACCGCCGGGAGATCGTGGTCGTGTTCTGTGACCTGCGCGGGTTCACGAAATTCGCCGAGGCCAGCGAGCCCGAGGAGGTGATGGGCGTCCTTGGGGAGTACCACCAAGCGCTCGGCGACCTGATCTTCCGCTTCGAGGGCACCCTCGAGCGGTTCGCCGGAGACGGCCTGATGGTCTTCTTCAACGACCCGGTGCGCTGCGAGGACGGCCCCCTGCGGGCGATCCGGATGGCGTTGGCGATGCGCACTCGCATCCGTGGCCTGGCCGAGGTGTGGGCTCGGCAAGGTCACGACCTGGCGATGGGGATCGGCATCGCCCAGGGGTACGCCACCCTCGGCAAGATCGGGTTCGAGGGCCGGTTCGACTATGCGGCGATCGGGAGCGTCACGAACCTCGCCTCCCGACTGTGCGACGCCGCGGACCCGTGGCAGATCCTGGTCACCGAGCGCGTGTTGTCCGCCGCCGGGTCGCTCGTGGTGGGCGAGGACGCCGGCGCCCGCGACCTGCGTGGGTTCAGTCGTACCGTCCGGTCGTACAGCATCAAGGGCGTCGACAACTCCCGGACGCCGTCGTGACCGGGGACCTCTGGACCGCACCGGCGGGGGCGCCCGACGTGCTGTCGAGCCTGACCGAGGAGCAGCGGTACCGCCGGTTCGACGCCCTGCAGGCCCGGATGGGCGGGGTCTGGGAGGCGATGCGGCTCAACCACGCGGACGAGTCGGTGGTGGTGGTCCCGTCCATCACCCTGGACCGGGCGGTGGCCGCGAGCGGCAGCATGACGCAGGCCATGGAGGAACGCTTCCTGTTCCTGCTGGTGCTGCTGCGGCAACCGCGGCTGCGCATGATCTACGTGACCTCGATGCCGATCGCCCCGGAGATCATCGAGTACTACCTCGCGCTGCTGTCCGGTGTCATCCCCAGTCATGCCCGCGCCCGGCTGTCCCTGGTGGCCGTGCACGACTCATCCCCACGCTCGCTGAGCGAGAAGCTGCTGGAGCGACCACGGGTGCTGGCACGGATCGGAGCGCTGATCCCGAACCCGGCGCGTTCCCACCTGCTGCCGTACAACACCACCGAGCTGGAACGCGACGTCGCCCTGTCACTCGGCATCCCCATGTACGCGGCGGATCCCCGGTTGGCGCCGCTCGGCTCGAAGAGCGGATGCCGCCAGATGTTTGCCGAGACCGGCGTGCCGTACCCGCTCGGGATGGAGAACCTGCGCACTCTCGACGACCTGGCCGACGCCGTGGTGACGATGCGTGCGCGACGCGCGGGGATGGACAGCGTGATCGTCAAGCTGAACGAGGGCGTCTCGGGAGCGGGCAACGCGGTCGTCCGTCTGTCAGGGCTGCCGTCGCCGGGCGCGCATGACGAGCGGGCGGCAGTCATGGAGCGCCTCCGGGCGATGGAGCTGGAGTCACAGGACACGCCGTTCGACACCTACGTCGCCAAGTTCGCCGAGGGCGGCGGCATCGTGGAGGAGCGGATCACCGGTAGCGAGCTGCGCAGCCCGAGCGTCCAGCTGCGGGTGCTCCCCGGCGGCGAGGTCGAGCTGCTGTCCACACATGACCAGCTGCTCGGCGGTGCTAGTGGTCAGAGCTATCTGGGGTGTGTCTTCCCTGCAGCACCGGAGTACGCCCGCTCGATCACCCGGCACGCCGAGGTGATCGGACAGCGGCTCGCCCGTGAAGGAGCGCTGGGCAGGTTCGCGGTCGACTTCGTCGTCGTCCGGAGCGCGAGCGGCGAGTGGACGTCGTACGCCATCGAGCTCAACCTGCGCAAGGGCGGGACGACGCACCCGTTCCTCACCCTGCAGTTCCTCACCGACGGCCGGTACGACCCTGACACCGCGCTGTTCCTGACCCCACGCGGTCACGAGAAGCACCTGGTGGCCACCGACCATTTCGAGTCCGATCAGCTGCGCGGGCTGATGCCGAGCGACCTGTTCGACATCGTGGCGCGTCACGGACTGCACTTCGACCAGTCCCGGCAGGTCGGCATCGTCTTCCACATGATCAGCTGTCTCACCGAGCACGGCACGATCGGTCTCACCGCTGTCGGCGACACCCCGCGCGAGGCTGATGAGCGCTACCGCGCCGCCCAGCGGATCCTGCTGGACGAGGCTCGTCTCTCGATCGAGGAACCCCCGCTTCCGGTCTGACGCCGCTCCTGGCTCCCCGATCAGCGGGTCGGGAGAATCACGATCGACGGTCGCTGCGGGGTGGTGTGGATCGTGAGCGGCAGGAGCGTGCCCGGCAGGTCGGGGACCGGCGGCAGCAGGTGCGGGACGTCGAACGCCTGGATGCTGACCCGCAGCCGGTGACCCGGGCGGATCGCGGCTCCGGTCGGGAACACCTCCACGTCGACCGGTGCGACGGCTCCGTCGGCGAGCGGCTGCCGGGCCCGCCGGGTGAACGGGTGCCACGGCTGCACCAGCCGGCCCTCCAGGTAGCGACTCCTGCTGCGAACCAGCGCGCGGTGCGAGACGACCTGCCAGCCGCCGGTCAGTGGGTCGACCGTGCCGTCGGGAGCGACGTCGGACACCGTGACGGACCACATGCCGTCACCGCTGGGGGTGGAGGTGAAAAGTCTGGCGTTGATCGGGCCCTGGATCCGGAGCCGCTTCTTCAGCGGCGCCGTCTCGAAGACCACACCGGTGAGGTCGTTGAACCGCTGGTCGCGCAGGCAGGGACTGTCGGGCCACACCTGCTGCAGGATCCCGGCGGTCCACTGGTTGGCGGAGCGCGTGCAGAGTCCGCTGACGGGCACCGGCGGCACGACCGTGCGACCGGCGTCGACGACGCCCGGTGTCACCAGCCGGCCCGGCGCGAGGCCCGGAGTGGCCGAGCCGGACAGCGCGAGCGTCCTCGGCCGCAGGTCCCGGGCCAGCCACCGGCCGCGCCTGACCCAGCGGTCGCTGCCCTGCTCGTAGTAGGTGAGCGCTGGGATGTCCGCGTCGAGCGTGCGGTCGGGGCGACCCTGCACGTAGCGGTCGAACCACCGCAGCTGCAGCTCGGCCAGGTCGCCGTAGCCCGCGTCGCCGACCTCGGCCCCCGAGGAGCCCTGCAGGTGGTCCCACGGGCCGACGATCATCTTGGTGGGGACACCGCGTCGGCTCAGGGCGTCGAACACCATCGGCGTCCCGCGCTGGAAGAGGTCGTCCTGGCCGGCGATCAGGAACGTCGGGACGTCGACCCGGTCGATCACTTCGATCGGGGAGCGCTCCCGGTAGAACGGACCGTCGTACGCCGGCTGGCCGCCGAGCACGGCGTCGCCCAGCAGCGGGGCGGTGAACGTGGTGGCCGTCATCAGCCGGTCGACCAGGTGCCCGATCGCCGACTCGGGATGCTGCACGCCGTCCGCCGGCGGGACCAGACCGGTGCCGGTCACGAGCCCCAGCCACAGCGGGATGAAGCCGACGTCGATCTGGCCGCCAGAGGCGACCACGTCGCGGTAGACGTCGGCCGCCGGAACCTGCGGGAAGATCGCCTTCAGCCCGGGCGGTCTGCGGGACGCCGCGAAGAGCTGCGAGATCCCCATGTACGACGGACCGGTCATGCCGATCCGGCCGTTGCTCCACGGGCGCTTGCGCGAGTGCGCCCACGCCACGACCTGGCCGGCGTCCCGGGCCTCGCGGCGGCTGAACGCACCCCAGACCCCCTCCGAGGCGCCGGTCCCGCGGGCGTCGACGGTCAGCTGGGCGTACCCGCGTCGGACCAGGTACTCCCCGCCCGGACCGGCAAGACCGCCGGCGCCGCCCATCGCCTGCTTGTTGTACGCCGTGATCGTGATGACGACCGGGAACCGACGGTCCACGGGCTTGCCGGCGGCGTCGGCCGGCAGCGTCAGGTCGCCGCGCAGCACCACGCCGTCGTCCATCGGGATCCTCAGGTCGGTCCGGGTCACCGTCCCGGCGAACCGGGCGGGTCGCGGCGCCCAGGCAGCGTCACGCTCCGCCGGTGAGGATGCCGGATCCACCGCTGCCGCGGCGGCAGGCGTCAGCGGGATCAGCAGGGCCAGGGCCGTGGCGGCGGTGGCGAGCGTGAGGCGTGAGACCGGTCGTGAGCGCATGAAGAACCCCTCCTGCTCCCGACAACGAGGCGGGGCAGGAGGGGCTATGGGTCAGGTCGGTCGTCAGTTGTCGAGCCGGTCGGCGGTGTGCCGCAGGACGGCGGCCACCCGGGTGCGGGTGCGGGGGCGCGGGCCCGGCACCGGTCGCCGGGCGCGCTCCGCGAGCTCCTGTCGCCGCGCGACCTCGACAGCCTCGGTGAAGTAGCTGCTCATGGTGGTCCTCCTCTCGGGTGTCAGGTGGTCGTGGGGTCAGCAGGCGCTCAGGACGACGTCACCGCTGACGGTCGTCGCGCGCAGCTCGATGTGGTCGGCGCCGTCGGTCGGCTCGCCACCGCCTTCGACGTTGCTGTGGATCCGGCCGGAGACGGTCGAGATGTCGGTCCAGACGGGAGTGCCGGCCGGGATGCCGACGTGGATCGAGCCCGAGGCACCCTTGGCCGAGAACTTGCCGCGGCGAGCGGTGTCGATCTGGAGGTCGCCGCTGCCGGTCACGAGCGAGACGTCGCTGTCGGCCTCCACGACGCGCACGTCCCCGGATCCGGTCTTGACGACGGCCGGGCCGTGGCTCGCGCCGATCTGCACGTCGCCGGAGCCGGTGGAGACAGCCGCGCCGGAACGGATCGAGTTGATGCGGACGTCGCCGCTGCCGCACTTCACGCGCAGCGCGGAGCCGGCGTCCTCGATCTCCACGTCTCCCGAGCCGGTCTCGACGGTCGACTGCCCGGACAGGATGTCGAGCCGGACGTCGCCGGAGCCGGTCTTCACGTGGCTGGAGCTGATCTCGCCGACGACGCCGAGGTCGGCGCTGCCGGTGCGGACCGCGAGGTCGCTGCGGCTCGGCACCGTGATCGTCGCGAACAGCGAGTCGTCGTTGGTGAAGAAGCCCGCGCGACGCTTGGGGGCGACGACTCGCAGGTTGCGGCCGTCGAGCTCGACGACGACCTCGTCGGCGTGCCGCCCGCTCAGCTCGACCCGGCTCTCAGCGGTGTCGGTGGCGGTCACGTCCACCTGGCCGGCGCCGATCTCGACGTACAGGGAGAGCGGTTCGGGAGTGGAGAAGTCGTACTCGGTCATGGGATGCCTCCAGGGTGTGCTCGGCCAGGGGGCCGGCCCGGTGCCGGTCCCACGGTGGTGGTGGGTGGTGTCTGGTGCTTGCTGCGTCGTCGGGGTGTCGGGTCAGAGCCAGCCGGTCATCCGCCGGTCTCCCTTGCCTTTGCGGAACGGGTCGAACCCGCCGAAGTTCAGGCTGGAGAGGTCGAGGTCGACCTCGATGGCGTGCTCGGCGGTCGCGGCGCGGACCACCTTGACCAGCCAGGTGTTGAGGCTGTCGCCGGCCCGGGCGGCCCGCTCCTCGGCGCGAGCCTTGACCGACTCGGGGATCCGGAGCGTGATCCGGGCCAGGCCGCCCTCGTCGGTCTCCTCGGCCGTCGGCGGCGGCGGTGGTGCGGGCGGGGCGGGGACGGCCCCGGTCTGGACGACGAAGTCGAGCTCGCGCCCGGTGAGCCGGACGTCCACGCTGCCGCTCGGCAGCTCGGCGGTGATCTCGGCGGCCGCCTGGGAGATCGCCTCCATCAGCGCCAGCCGGGCGGAGGGGTCGAGGGCGAGCACCAGGCGCTCGGCTGCCTGCCGCGCCTCGTCGCCACCTGCGTCGGCGGCGGCGACCAGGTCCCGGCGAAGGCCCTCGACGTACGGCGTGATGTCCATGTGCACCACTATGACGTCATAGTGATGTCATGTCAAGGGCAAAGTGGCGAGGAATGACGTCAGGCGGGTCGGGGTACATCGGCCACTAGGTGAGTCCAGCCGCCGACGGTGAGGAGCCCCGGGATGTCAGCACAGGTCACGGTGATGGCAGAGAGCCTGATCGACGCGCGGCTCGTGGACTACGCGATCCTCGCCATCTACTTCGGCTTCGTCCTCGGCATCGGACTGCTCGCCCGGCGTCACATCTCCGACTCGGTCGACTTCTTCCTGAGCGGGCGTTCGCTCCCCGCATGGGTGACCGGGTTGGCGTTCATCTCGGCCAACCTCGGCGCCGTCGAGATCATGGGCATGTCCGCGTCCGGCGCTGAGTTCGGGCTCCCGACCGTGCACTACTTCTGGGTCGGCGCGATCCCGGCGATGCTCTTCCTCGGCATCGTGATGATGCCCTTCTACTACGGGTCCGGAGTCCGATCGGTGCCCGAGTTCATGCTGCGGCGGTTCGGGCCCGGTGCCCACCTGGTCAACGCGATCTCCTTCGCACTGGCCCAGCTGCTGATCGCGGGCGTCAACCTCTACCTGCTGTCGACGATCGTCCAAGCGCTGCTCGGCTGGCCGCGCTGGACCGCGCTGATCGTCGCCGCCATGGTCGTGCTCTTCTACATCACGCTCGGTGGGCTGTCGGCGGCGATCTACAACGAGGTGCTGCAGTTCTTCGTGATCGTCGCCGGGTTGCTGCCCCTCACGCTGATCGGGCTCCACCGAGTCGGCGGATGGGGCGGGCTGACGGACAAGATCACCGAGGCCGCCGACGGCGGTGCCGGGCCACCCGCAGAACAACAGCTGGAGTCCTGGCCGGGCCAGGCCCTGACCGGCTTCGACTCACCGGTCCTGTCGGTGATCGGCATCATCTTCGGACTCGGGTTCGTGCTGTCGTTCGGCTACTGGACCACCAACTTCGTCGAGGTCCAGCGGGCCCTGGCCTCCGACTCGATCTCCTCCGCTCGCCGTACGCCGGTGATCGGAGCGTTCCCCAAGATGTTCGTCCCCTTCATCACGATCCTGCCGGGCATGATCGGGGCGGTCCTCGTGGCCGACCTGGCCGACTTCAAGGCCGGCGGCACTCCGAGTGCTGAGGGAATCGGAGACGTGACCTACAACGACGCACTGCTGCTGCTGATGCGCGACGTCTTGCCCAACGGCCTTCTCGGGCTGGCGGTCACCGGCCTGCTGGCGGCGTTCATGGCCGGGATGGCGGCCAACGTCTCCGCCTTCAACACCGTCTTCAGCTACGACCTGTGGCAGGACTACGTTGTCAAGGACCGCGAGGACGACTACTACCTGAAGGTGGGGCGGGTCGCGACCGTGGCCGCGACCCTGATCGCGATCTTCACGGCATCGATCGCCGGCAGCTTCTCCAACGTCATGGACTACCTCCAGACGTTGTTCGGCTTCTTCAACGCCCCACTCTTCGCGACGTTCATTCTCGGCATGTTCTGGAAGCGGATGACCGCGACGGCCGGCTGGGTCGGCCTGGTCTCCGGCACGCTCGCCGCGGTGATCGTGGCCTTCCTCAGCGAAGACGCGTTCGGCTCCTTGAGCCGCGGCGTGATCCCGGTGGACGGACAAGGTGCCGCATTCCTCGCCGCATCGACCGCGTTCGTCGTCGACATCGGCCTGAGCGTCGTCGTCTCCCTGGTGACCAAGCCGAAGCCCGTGAAGCAGCTGGTCGGGCTCGTCTACTCCGAGACCCCCACCGAGATGCGCACCGACCCCAACGAGGCGTCCGCCCCGTGGTACCGCCGTACCGTGCCGCTGGCCGGACTGGCCCTTGCCATGGTCGTCGTCCTGAACGTGATCTTCTGAGGAGAAGAGCCATGGCTGAGAAGAAGACCGCCGGCGCCTTCGACGTCCGGAACATCATCGGGATGCTGCTCACGGCGTACGGCGTGATCCTGACGTTGATGGGCCTCCTCGGAGACGCCGAGGAGGACAAGACCGGCGGCGTCAACGCCAACCTGTGGGCCGGTCTGGCGCTGCTCGTCGTCGGTGTCATCTTCATCGCGTGGTCGAGGCTGCGGCCGATCGTGGTCCCCGACGACGTCGATCGCACAGACGACGAACCGCAGCCTGGCCACTGACGTCCGCCCTCTCATGAAGGTGGAGGTGGCCTCCAGCGCCGGCCACGGTCGGCCGAACGAGGACTTCGTCGGCGCGACGGATGACGCCGTGGTGCTCCTCGACGGTGCAGGGATCCCCGGCGCGGAGGCGATCTGTCGGCACGGGGTCGCGTGGTACGCCCAGACCTTGGGTGCGACCTTGCTCGACCTGCTGTCACGGACGCCGCAAGTGTCCCTGGTCGCAGCGCTGGCCGAGGCGATCGATGCCGTGGCCGGCCAGCACCGGGGCACCTGCGACCTCCGTCACCCGAACAGTCCCCAGGCGACGGTGGCGATCGTCCGGGTCGGTGCCGATCACGTCGACCACCTCGTGCTCGCTGACACCTTCGTCGTCCTGGACCGCATGACCTCCGGCCCCCAGGTGGTCACCGACCCGCGTGAGGTCGATGTGCGCCGCGAGTGCTCGTCGCCGCTCCGTGACCTGACACCGGGCTCCCCTGATTACGAGCGGGCGCTGGCTGACGTCGTCCGTGCGTTCAGGGCGCGGCGCAACCAGCCCGGCGGCTACTGGATCGCCAAGGACGATCCCGCGGCAGCCTCATCGGCGGTCACCGGCAGCACGCCTCTCGCCTCGCTCGGTGGTGTGGCTCTCCTCAGCAACGGCGCTGCCAGGTTCGTCTCTCCCTATCGACTGGGGGAGTGGCGCGATGTCATGGATCTCCTCCGCTCCGACGGTCCTGGCGAGATCCTCCGACGCGTCCGCCACGTCGAATCTTCGGGGTCGGACGCCGGTGCACCTCCGCAGGCTGACGCGCCTGACGACGCGAGCGTCGCCTACTGCGCGTTGTGAGCGTCCGGAGCAGGGAATCGGAGCGCAGGTAGGACACGGTGCCCGGACGCGGACGAGAGCTTGTCTCGCGGCAGACGCGAGGCGCCCGTTCGGCTCATGGCTCGGCGTGGCTCACGTCGACATGGCAGGTCAGATATCGGTTGAATGGCTTGACTGTGCCGTCGGCCGCGACGTCGGCGTAACGGACGCGCAAGGCGATGACGTTCTCTCGGAAGGTCCGGAAGTCCTGTTCGCTCAGGGTTGCGCGGAGCCGCTCGAGTATCGGCACGCCGCGCATGGCCTCCCACCACGCCTCCACCGATGGCTGCGGGTCGACGTAGTGCACATGCTCGGTGATCTCGATCCGACAGCCGGCGAACCAGCGTTGAAGGGTGGGGGGATCGGCCCAGGCGTACTCGTCAACGGCAGGTGCCCCGCCGGCTCCGGGCATGTAGCGTTCCACGATCCGCAGCACCTCGCCGTTGAAGGAATCTGCCGGGTATGCCGTGAACAGCGCTCTGCCCGTCGGTTTCAGCACGCGGATGATCTCCGTGGCAGCTCTGCTCGGGCGTGCGGCGTAGACGATGCCGAAGTTCGACAAGACCAGGTCGATGGTCTTGTCCGGGATGGGAAGGGCTTCCGCGTCTGCGATTCTCCATTCGATCTCGACGCCCTCCGTGGTGCTGCGCTCGACGCCGAGCCGCACCTGGTGAGGAGTGATGTCGACTGCGGTCACCACGGCACCACGCCGCGCGGCTGCGACGGCTACGTTGCCGGTCCCGGCACCGACATCGAGGACCTTCTGACGGGGCCTCGGGCCTGCCGCCTCTACCAATGCAAGTGCGAGCGACTCCTGCTGACGGGCCAGATGCTCGGTGTCTCCGGAGCTGTAGACGGCGCGCTGCTCGTCGCGCCACCGCTCCGCCGCGACATCGTCGAGCATGAAACCGATCGTAAGACCAGACGGCAGGTGCCAGGGCCGGATGCCGCTGGTGAACCCGGGCGGACCCCGACCACCCTGGCACGACATACCGCCGCTAGCGCCTAGTAGTGCTGCTTGAATGCCACCAGCTGGGGCCCGCCATTGGCGGCGTAGTTGTTGTACTGGACCTGCACCTTGGTATCGCCAGTGGCGGCGGCGAAGCCCGAACACATTCGGTATTTCCGAGCGGAGTTATGCACAGCGCCTGGGTTCTCAAACAAGCTCCTGCCCTTCGTGTCGAAGATCCGGTGCACTTTCCCTCGCGCCATACCTTTGTGGATCTTCCTGTACTCCGCACCAGAGACGCAGCGAGGAGTATCTGCGTTGGCGGGTCCGACGGTGCCGGGCCAAGGCACGGTGAGGGTGACCATCACCAGCGCAGCGGGCACGACGAGTCGAGGGGTCCACATGTCTGTGGACGCTACGCCGTCCCGAACCTGGACGTGGGCAGTTCGGCAAACCTCAGCACCTTCGGACGCCTATGGGCGCTGCGCTGCGCGGGACCAACTGCGAAGGCGCGTACCTGCGAGGTCACACAACCGCGTCTGGTCGGCGCTGCTCGACCCTTTGATGCTCGGTGGGCTACCAGTCACCCTGACGGACACACTTATCCATCAGGATTGCCCATGTGTACGCCGAACCCTGAGGGTCCTTGATGTCGCTGGGCCTAGCAGCGGGCATCGACTTCGTCGCCTTCTCAAAGTTTGTCCGCGATAGAGACCTGTAGATCTCGCGACCATCCCGCTCGATCCGAAGGTAATCGCCAGGCGTGCGATAGGTGAATGGCAGGCCTGTAGCCGTTGCGAAGCTTTCTCCCGCGCAGCGCCGGATGCGGTCCTAGATTTCGTCGAACGAAGCCATCGGGACAGTGTGCAAGGACGCATCGCGTCCGCGCTAGTGGCTGGCCGTGATCCCAGCGTCGAGGGCGGTCATTCCGCCGCGACAGCTGCCATCCCCATCGCGCGATCGTCGGTCGGCCGCCCAGCCTCCTCACGGCTGCAGACTTGACCAGCCCACCCTAAGTCGTCGCAGTTGGGCGCCCTGGACCTGCTACGGGGGCAGACAACGACATCATCGGAATGCGCAGATCTGATCTCCCTACGATGGTCGACATTCCCCCAGCAAGGACGAATCCTCCCGGGTTTGGGGTGAATCAAACTCTGAGCAGGCTCGCAGTGCTGAGGGAGTCCAACGGGCAGAACAGAGGGAGACCAAATCCACGCAGCTCGGGCGCTCGCTTCAGAACAGCAGCCAGGTGATGATCAGATATGCGATCCCAACTACCGCGACGAGCGTTGCCATGCCACCGATGACGCAAGGCCAGCACAGGTGACCATCCACGACTGGGCCAGCCTTCATCACAACACCGCTACACCGGGGTGATCGTGGAACGCGTTGTTGATGATGAAGTTGGCGCGATTCTTCGCTGCCTGTTTCAAAGCAATGGAGGTACGTGATCCCGCGGCATAAAACCACCAGCAGTAGAGGGCGTGAAACTTCCAGGCGCCGTCGTAACTCCACGACTCGTCGGCCCCGTCGCCAGTGCCGAACGCGGAGCCGGAGGGAAACGTCGAGTTGTGCGGCTTGCCCCCGATGTGGCGGGACTCGTGCACTAAAGTGCCCGCACGGGCGAGGACGTCGCGCGGGTCGTTGACCGGGTCGGCGATCGTGTAGAAGTAGGGAAGGTGAAGGGTGACGCTCTCTCCACCGCCGGCCGTCCAGTACCAAAGTGTGCAGGCCGTGGTGCTGACCCACCCCCAGAGTACGCAAAACCAGGAAAGGATAGTCACGAAAAACACGCAGATAAAACTGAACACTCCCCAGGTGCGACACTCGCGATGCTTTTCCCGCCGCCACTGGGTGCACTTCCACTCATAGAACGACCGTGTCCACTGGCAGCCGCTCGTGGTGGCATTAGATCCGCCGTCGCCGCAGTCTGCCCGAAGATCGTCGTAGCGCTGAAACTGCTCCCGAACGTAGCGCGGGGCCCAGTTGATCATCGGCGCGTTCCAGGACTCGTTCTGCCAGTCCTCGGCGGAGTAGTTCAGGAGCCAGAGAGCCGTGAACACCCGGCCCAGGGGCTTGGTGACATTGCAGCAGTCATTCCAGCCCCAGCCGTCCTGCCAGTAGTCGTAATTGAAGCCGTAACTGTTCCAGGCGTAGTCGATGAATGGCTGGTCGCAAATCCGCGCGGCGTAGATGTCGTCGCCGGATAGCGCCAGTGATCCGACGCTGTACTGACAACTCATCCTGTTCCCCCTGCTGCCCGCGGCGTTTGGCGGTGAGGGCCTGTCGGGGCGCCGCGAACCTCGCCGGTGTTGGGATCTGGCCGGTTGTCGGTGGTGAGGATGCCGCTGAGCGTGCCGGTCGGATCAGCGATTTGCGACGCGTCGCGCACGTCGACCCGGCGAACATCCAGAAGATACTGACGGTTCTCCGGCAGCAGCTCTCTCACCCGCGCGAGCCGGTCGGAGAATCCCTCTGCGTGAGTGAGGGCGACGACTGCACCGGCCTGCACCGCCCGGTCGTTCGACGTGACCAGGTCGAGCAGGGCGTCGGCCGCCGACTCGACTCCGCCGACCGCCATGGCTTCGATCCCGTCGAGCGCCGTGAGCCGCAGATCGGACGCCGCTGCCGATTGACCACCTTCGTGCGCGCCCCTGGATTGTGCAGACGTGCCGGCAACGGCGGCCAGAAAGGGCAGGATCGTGGGGTGTTCCAGCCGATTCGCTGTGAGCAGCAACGACCGTCGGAAGTCGAACGCCGACTCGTCAGCCCCTGGGTAGGCCGTGCGAATCGCCGCGCTCACCTCTTCGGGGCGTTCTCGCAGTCGGGTCAACGCGACGACATATCGCTCATCTTCCTCTGACTCGCACACATGAAGACATTCGATAAACGGCGCGAGGATCGGGTCGACACTCGACGCGGATACCGGGAGCTCAGTCACCGTGCTCGGCCGCCGCCCTGCCGCGAAGCCAGCGATCAAAGCGACCACAAGCGCGACGAATACGATCCCTAGCACCAGCCCGTTCGACATATCCACCCCGACTAGGCACGACAAGACCCCACCCAATCGCTTGCCAGGGTATTCCCACTGGTCGCCGGGCGCCATGCTCCGCACGTCACTGAAACTGTTAGAACTCTGCGTGAGCGGTCGGCGCGGTGCCACGGAAACGTTCCTGGTGAACGCGGTGTGTGACCAGGTCGAGCAGCGCCGCGAGATCGAGCGCCGGAACAGAGTCGACCCTAAGAGGAACTGCCCATTGGCCGATCGACACCCAGCGTGATCGACCAGCCCGCGTGTCTCAGTGAGATCTCGTTCTGGTGGGAGCACTTCACGTTCGACTGACTCCAGGTGCAGAACTGCAAGTTCATGCCGCTTGCAGTGCACGTTGCGAATGAGCGTCATTCCGCCGCCTCTGCACGTCACAATGACGCGCAGCAGCGATCCCGTACGACTCCTCGGGCGGGGCTTCAGAGGCGGGAGGAAGGTAGGGATCTCCGCACCCGAGCCCCGGCGCGCACGAGCGTGCTGACGCATACTGCGAGCCATGGACCCGCGCCCGGAGACCGATCCCCAGTCACGGGCGACGAGCGCGATCGTGGTGACCGCGGAGTCGAAGCAGCGGTCCCGCTCACTCCAGCCGACGGTGCTGCGGCGGGTGGGCGGCGTGACCCTGCTCGACCGCACGGTCAAGGTGCTGAGCGAGGCAGGAGTGACCCGAATCGTGGTGGTCGCCGGCTACCGAAGCGAGGACGTGGCGGCGACCATCCACTCCCACGGCCTCCCGGTCGAACTGGTGGTCAACCCAGACTGGCAGCAGGGCACGTCGACCTCGGTGCTGGTCGGCCTTCAGCAGGTCGACGAGGACCGGTGCCTGGTCGTCATGGGCGACCACGTGTTCGAGGCCGACGACGTACGGCGGCTGATGGCCGCGCCGGGCCGCAACGTGCTGGCCGTCGACCGTGACCCACAGCGCCAGGTGGGCGGCCTGGGAGGCGTGCCACCCGTCCGGGTGCGGACCGCGGCCGACGGCCGACTGCTCGAGCTGGCAGCCGACCTGAAGGAGTACGCCGCGGTCGACGCCGGCCTCAGCTTCGTCCACGTTGCCGACGTCCTGGCCGCGACGGCCGACGCACCGGCGATGCCGTGGGCCGCCGTGCGGCGGCGGATGCTCGACCACGGCTTCGAAATGACCACCTGCGACTTCACCGGGCTCTGGGCGGCCGTCGACACACCCGATGGTGTGCGGGCCCTGGAGCGGGTGATGTGGCATCGGTACGGGCCCAAGCCGACCGACCAGATCATCGCCCGGGCCGTCAACCGGCGGATCTCGGGGCCCTTGACCCGCCAGCTGCTGCGGACCGGGCTCAGCCCGCACGTGGCCACGTTGCTGGCCTTCGCCACCACCCTCCTCGCGTCCGGCCTGATCGCAATCGGTGACCGGTGGGCGATGGCCGCGGGCGGGCTCGGCGTCCTGCTCGGCTCCGCCCTCGACGGCGTCGACGGTGAGCTCGCGCGAGTAAGCGGCCGGGCCTCGCGCCGCGGCGCCGCGCTGGACACGCTGCTGGACCGCTATGCCGACCTTGCCGTGGTGGTCGGCCTGGTCATCGGCGCCGGCCACACGGAGACCGCCTGGGCTTGGGGGTTCGCCGCCGGGTGCGGCTGCCTGCTGATCCCCTACATCCACGCGGTAGGCCGCGACACCGACGTGCGGTTGCTTTTCCGGCGCGAGGTCCGGTTGTTGATCTTCGCCCTGGCGGCTATCGGCGGCCTACCGCTATGGGGGCTGGCGGTCGTCGCCGTCGCGGCCAATCTCGACACGGCGCGTGGCGTGGTGCTGCTCCTGCGCGCGATGCACAGCTGATACCCGCCGAGCCAACCTCAATGGCGGACTTGAAGGTGCGTCTATCCGCCGCGAGAGGGCGGTCTCGCACACCGCGTGCCACGATCACTGTGACGACGAGTTCGTCGTGGCGCGAAGGCGTAGCAGGCTGGCGGCCGTCTTGCGTCCCACTGCGGCCTGCGGGGCAGTGGTGACTCGGTCAAGCGGGATCGGCAACCGGTGGTTCCCGTCGACGCAATATCCTCCAGTGCCGACCGAGACTCACGCTGTGCGTTGGCGCTTCACCCGTCGGCGAAGCTGGAGGATTCGTAGCACGCCAGCACATGCGACCACGAGCGCGCCGGCAGCAGCCGCGATGAGGAGGGTCGCGGCAAGCGGAGCCCGACCGTTCCACCCGAGGAATGCAACTTCCACCTTCTGTGTGTTCTGCAGAATGAAGACGGCCAACAGCAGGAGCAACAGCGACAGCGCTATGACGGCAATCCAGGTGCCGCTCGTTCGGGATCCCCGGAGCGGGTCGTGCCCAGGTGTGGGCACTTCGTCACCGCTAGTAGCCGCGTCGCTCTGCGAGGTCGGATCTCCGACTTCCCGGTCCGAGGGCTGGGCGGTGCTCATGGTGTCTCCTTGGTCGAGGGACGCTCGAACGAGAAGTACCCAAAGTGTCCTTCGAGACTCGCATGTATGTCGTCACCAACCCACCGCCCACCCGGGAGTCACGTCATTCCGCCGCCTATGACGGGCCAAGCACTGTCGCTGGAGCGCCGGCCGAGCGGTGAAGCCGCCACTGGCCGGCTTCGCCGACGGCGCGCCGCAACCTTGATCCGGGCCGGGCCGCTTCGCGATGAACGAACTACCGGGTTCGTGGACCGGTGATCGTGCACATTGCGACTTCGGTCTCACTCCTCCACAGACGACGCTCGGCGCGGTGCATTCGGTGGGTGGGATACGGGTGAATAGGGGGTATGGCGATCACTCCGCTCCCGTACCCGACACCGGCCGGTGTCGTGGCCTCGGCGTGTGCGGGGGTCGACGGGGTCGCCGAGGTGTTGTGGTCGGCTCGCCCGGACGGGGAGCTGGTGGCCGGGGTGGAGGAGATTCAG
>NZ_DASUTK010000124.1:0-7996 GCF_036374615.1 Nocardioides sp. | reverse complement strand
CCGGGACGCCGCCTCGTCGATCAGGTCGATCGCCTTGTCCGGCAGCTGCCGGCCCGTGATGTAGCGGTCGCTCAGGGTGGCGGCCGCGACCAGCGCGGCGTCGGTGATGCGGACGCCGTGGTGGGCCTCGTACTTCTCCTGAATGCCGCGGAGGATCTGGATCGTGTCCTCAACGGACGGCTCCCCGACGAAGACCTGCTGGAACCGGCGCTCGAGTGCGGGGTCCTTCTCGATCCGCTCGCGGTACTCGTCGAGGGTGGTGGCGCCGATCATGTGCAGCTCGCCGCGGGCGAGCATCGGCTTGAGCATGTTCCCGGCGTCCATCGCGGAGTCGCCGCCGGCGCCCGCGCCGACGACGGTGTGCAGCTCGTCGATGAAGGTGATGATCTGCCCGCCGGCGTCCTTGATCTCTTCGAGGACGGCCTTGAGCCGCTCCTCGAACTCGCCGCGGTACTTCGCGCCGGCGACCATCGCGGCCAGGTCCAGGCTGAGCACGCGGCGGCCCTTGAGGGAGTCGGGCACGTCGCCCGCGACCACGCGCTGCGCGAGACCCTCGACGACGGCGGTCTTGCCAACGCCGGGCTCACCGATCAGAACCGGGTTGTTCTTGGTGCGCCGCGACAGCACCTGCACGACGCGGCGGATCTCGGCGTCACGACCGATCACGGGGTCGAGCCGGCCGTCCTCGGCGGCCTGGGTCAGGTCGACGCTGTACTTCTCCAGCGCCTCGTACGTCGACTCGGCGTCCTCACTGGTGACCCGACGGTTGCCGCGGACGGCTGTCAGTCCCTCCCGCAGCCCGTCGGCCGTGAGGCCGGCGTCGGTCAGCACCTTCCGGGCCGGGGACTCGACGGTGGCGATCGCGATCAGGAGGTGCTCGGTCGCGACGTACTCGTCCTTCATCGAGGAGGCGAGGTCGAGGGCGGCCGCGAGCACCCGGGTCAGGGACGGTGAGGCGCCCGGCTGCTGCACGGTGGAGCCAGTGGCTCGCGGCAGGCTGTCTCGTACCTGCTCCGCCCGCGCGGCGAGGGCGGCGCCGTCGACACCCGCCTTGCCCACGAGGGCACGTGCGGTCCCCTCCTCCTGCCGCAGCAGCGCCGCGAGCAGATGGATCGGCTCGGTGGCACTGTTGCCCGCGGTGGTCGCGGACAGCTGGGCCGCCTCGACCGCCTCCCGACTGCGCGTGGTGAACTTCTCGGCTCCGAACTGGCTCAACGCATCTCCTGTTGCTGTCGCGGTTCGCCCATGGTCCTCCGATCCAGGGCCTCATGCATCACAACGTCCCCAAAGTTGAGTCTGTTCCACTCAACTCTGCTTTCCATGAAGAATCGGCGCCTTCGGTCTAGGATCAGCCGCGAACGCACCGGAAGAGAGGGTGACCGCGATGGGGCTGGGCAAGATCTTCGGCAAGCATCGGCCCGAGGCAGCAGCAGAGCCCGGGACGCAGGAAGAGGCGCCCGAGCCGCAGTCGACGACCGAGTCGACGTCCACGTCCACGTCCAACGGCATCAAGGTCGTCATCATCGACGACGACCCCGACGCACGTGACTTCATGCGGATGGGCCTCGAGGTGGGCGGCTTCGAGGTGGTCGGCGAGGGCGGAGACGGACCCTCGGCGGTCCAGGCGGTGAGCGAGGGCAAGCCCGACCTGGTCCTGGTGGACCTCCACATGCCGGACATCGGCGGGCTCGAGCTGCTGCCGCAGCTGCGTGAGGTCCACTGGGCGTGCAAGTTCGTCGTGGTGTCCGCGATCGGCGCGACCCGGATGATCGAGGCCGCGATGGAGGCCGGGGCAGTGGGCTTCATCGAGAAGGGCGTCTCTCCACGCAGCGTCAACATCCACCTCGAGAAGGTGGCGCACGCGGGAGCCGTCAAGGTGATCCGGCCCTACCCGCTCAACAGCGAGTACCCCTAGCCCCAAGCGGCGCCGTGTGCCTGAGAGTGCGCTGGAGCGCACTCTCAGGCGCACGCGACGCCAGGGTGCGACGATGGGTGTGATGCCCGTCCGCGAGCTCCCCGTGCTGACAGCCGACTGCAGTCGCTGCTTCGGCCTCTGCTGCGTGCTCCTCCCGTTCCGGCGCGAGGGTGGTGCGTTCGGTGCGGACAAGGAGAGCGGTACGCCGTGCGAGCACCTCGACGCGCACGACCGCTGCCGGATCCACGACTCGCTGCGTGAGACCGGCTGGAGCGGGTGCCAGGCCTTCGACTGCTTCGGCGCGGGTCAGCACGTCTCGCAGGTCACCTACGGCGGTGAGTCCTGGCGAGTGGCCGAGGACCTCGGCGAGATGGCGGCCGTGCTGTCGGTGATGCGGCAGCTCCACGAGATGCTGGCGCACGTGGGCGAGGTACTGCGGCGCTCACCGACCCCTGCCGCAGCCGAGCGGCACGACGAGCTGGTGGCCCTCACCCACGCGGAGCCCGAGACGATCCTGCTCGCGGACCTCGACCGGATCCGCGACCACGTGAGCGAGGTACTGCGCGAGGGCTCGGCCCGGTTGCACGGGCCCACGCGTCCGATGCCGGCCGACCTCGCCGGCCGCGACCTGCGGCACGCGGATCTGGTCCGCGCCGACCTGCGAGGCGCCCTGCTGATCCGGACCGACCTGCGTGGGGCCGACCTGTCGCGGGCCGACCTGCTCGGCGCGGACCTGCGCGACGCCGACGTACGCGGCTCGCTGCTCGAGCAGTCCTGGTTCCTGAGCCAGGCTCAGCTCAACACCGCCCGGGGTGACGCGTCGACGAGCATCCCCGCCCACCTCACCGTGCCCAACCACTGGGGCGGGTAACGGTGCTGTAGGTGCGCTCCCACCCCGGTACAACGGGTGGGAGGCGCACCTGGGGCACCGTTACGCGTTCTCCTCGCAGTACGCCGCGAGGTTCGCGAGCGACGCGTTCAACCCCTGCTGGTGGAGGTCGGGGTCGATGCCGGCGGGTACGTCGGTGGCGTCGATCGCGACCCGGGTGCCGCCGTCGCGCGGGGTCAGCGTCCAGGTCATCGTCATCCGGCCTGCGTGGTCGGGGTCCTCGGAGTCGAACTCGACCCCCCAGACGATCCGGTGCCCGGGGACGAGCTCGTCGAGCTCGACGTGGGTGACGTCCGAGTCGCCCGTCGTCTTGCCGCGGCCTGCCGACCCCTCGTCGTAGGTCAGCGTCATGGTGAAGCCGCCGCCCTCGCGTGCGTCGAAGTCGCTGAGCTCGCCGGTCATCCCCTCGGGCGGCAGCCACGACGCGAGGGCGTCGCCGTCGACGAGGGCCTCGTAGACCGCGTCGGGGGGTGCCGCGACGTCGGTGACAGCCCGGTCGAGGCGCGGCACGGTCAGGGCCTCCGGCGCCACACGACGACGGACTGACCGACCTCCGGACGGCGGAGGACGGGGAGCCGGTCGGCCGGCGGTCGCGTCGCCAGTGCCTGGCGCAGCGCCTCGCGCGTGGCCTCGAGCTCGGCCACCAGCTCGTTGTTGCGGGCCTGCAACGCTGCGACCTGGTTCTCCATGTCCAACAGCCGCCGGACACCCTCGACGCCCACCCCGGACGCCGTGAGCTCCGCGATCGAGCGCAGCCGCTCGATGTCCTGGTGGGAGTAGCGCCGGCCGCCGCCGAGGGTGCGGCCGGGCGTGATCAGCCCCATCCGCTCGTACGCCCGCAGCGTCTGCGGGTGAAGCCCGGACAGCTCGGCGGCGACGCTGATCACGTAGACGGCGGCGTCGGGACCCGGTGCCTGGAAGCTGCTCACGAAGCACCGTCCTCGAAGAGGTTGGCGCGCAGCGGCTTCCCGGCGGTGGCCGCCCGGTAGGCCTCGACCGCCTCGCGGGCGCCGCTGTCGAGCGCTCCTGGAACGTGCACGTGCACGGTCGCGAGCAGGTCGCCCTTGGTGCCGTCGCGCCGGGTGGCGCCCTTGCCGCGGACCCGGAACGTGCGCCCGTTGGGGGTGCCGGCCGGGAGCTTGAGCGTGACCGGCGCGCCGCCGAGGGTCGGGATCTTCACCTCGGCCCCGAGTGCCGCCTCGTCGAAGGACACCGGCACGTCCAGCGTCAGGTTGTCGCCGCTCCGACCGAAGACCCGGTGCGGACGCACCTTGACGGTGACGAACAGGTCGCCGGCCGGACCACCGTTCGTGCCGGCCGCACCCTTGCCCTTGAGGCGGATCCGCTGACCGTCCTTGACCCCCGCCGGGATCCGGGCCTGGATCGACCGCGCCGACGACCCACGGCCCGAGCCGTGACAGGTGGGGCACGCCTCGTCGTACACCAGCTGCCGCCCGCCGCAGGCGGGGCAGGTCTCGTTCATCGCGAACGCGCCACCGGTCGAGACGACCACGAAGCCGGCGCCCTCGCACTCGGTGCAGATGTGCGGCTTGGTCCCCGGCTTGCCGCCGGTGCCGGCACACGTCGGGCAGGGCGCATCGGAGGTGAGGCGAAGCGAGATGGTCACGCCGTCGATCGCGTCGGTGAAGCCGATCGTGGCGGTGGTCTCGACGTCGGAGCCTCGCTGCGGGCGCGGCTGGGCGCTCGTGCGTGCCCGGCTCCCGAAGAGGTCGCCGAACATGTCGCCCAAGCCCCCGGTGCGCACCCGGTCGCCGAACAGGTCGCCGACGTCGAAGCCGCCCTGACCCCCGCCGCCGAACCCGCCCTGCGGGAAGCCGAAGCCTCCGGACGCGTACGCCGCGCGCACCTCGTCGTACTTCTTCCGCTTCTCGACGTCGCCGAGCACGTCGTAGGCCTCGGCGACCTGCTTGAACCGGTCGTGCTTGGCCTGGTCGCCCGGGTTCGAGTCGGGGTGGTTGGCGCGGGCGAGCTTGCGGTAGGCCTTCTTGATCTCGTCGGCACTGGCCTCCTTGGACACGCCGAGGACCTGGTAGAAGTCCTTGGTCGCCCAGTCCGCACGGATGCCGTCGTTGGTGCTCACTCGCTCACCCCCTCCACTCGGGTCTCGCCCTCACTCGTCTCCTGCTGGTGCGGCTGGCACTCAGCTGCTTGCCGGGTCGACCACCAGCACCTGCGCCGCCCGGAGCACCCGGTCGCCGATCCGGTACCCCGCCGTGGCGATCACCTTGCAGGTCGTGACCTCCACGTCGGGATCCTCCCCGATGTGCGACAGCGCGTCGTGGAGGTTGGGGTCGAACGGGTCGCCGGGCTCGCCGAACCTGGTCAGACCGAAGCCGGCGACGACGCGCTCGAGCTGTTCTGCCACCGCCACGAACCCCGGGTCGAGGTCCCCGTGCTCGCGAGCCCGGTCGACGGCGTCGAGGACCTCGATGATCGGCACCAGGACGCGGTACGTCGCGTTCTGCTCCAGCATCGCCCGGTCACGCTCGACCCGGCGCTTGTAGTTGAGGAACTCCGCCTGCAGTCGCTGCAGGTCGGCGGTCCGCTCCTCGAGCTGGGCCGCGAGCTCGTCGGCGTCCGGCCGAGCCGCCGCGTCCACCGGGTTCAGCAGGTCACCGGGCTCCGCGGCGTCGAGCGGCTCAGCCGGCTCCACCGGCTCGGCCGGCTCCACCGGCTCCACCGGCTCGGCCGGATCCACCGGCTCCGGCGGATCCACCGGCTCGACCGGGTCGCCCTCGGCGCGGTGGGTCACTTGGACTCACCCTCGTCGGCGGAACCCTCGGTGGGCTCGTCGACAATCTCGGCGTCGACGACGTCCTCGTCGGCCTCTCCGGTCGCCTCGGTGGTCCCACCGGCCGCGGCCTGGTCGGCCTCGGCAGCGGCGTACATCGCGGCGCCCATCTTCTGGCTGGACTCACCGAGCTTGGAGACGCCGGACTGGATCTCCTCAGCGGTCGCCTCGGCGTTCTCGAGCGTCGCCTTCAGCGCGTCGACGTCGGCCTGCACCTCGCCCTTGACGTCCTCGGGGATCTTCTCGGCGTTCTCCTCGAGGAACTTCTCGGTGGAGTAGACGAGCGAGTCGGCCTGGTTGCGGGTCTCGACGACCTCGCGACGCTTGGCGTCCTCCTCGGCGTACTGCTCGGCCTCCTTGACCATCCGGTCGATCTCGTCCTTGGACAGGGCGGAGCCGCCCGAGATGGTCATCGACTGCTCGCGGCCGGACGCCTGGTCCTTGGCGGACACGTGGACGATGCCGTTGGCGTCGATGTCGAACGTGACCTCGATCTTCGGGATGCCCCGAGGTGCCGGCGGCAGGCCGGTGAGCTCGAAGTTGCCGAGCGGCTGGTTGTGCGCCCACATCTGGCGCTCGCCCTGCGCGACCTTGATCTCCACCGACGGCTGGTTGTCGTCGGCGGTGGTGAAGATCTCCGACCGCTTGGTCGGGATCGTCGTGTTGCGCTCGATCAGGGTCGTCATCACGCCGCCCTTGGTCTCGATGCCGAGCGACAGCGGGGTCACGTCGAGCAGCAGCACGTCCTTGACCTCGCCCTTGAGGACGCCGGCCTGGAGCGCGGCGCCGACCGCCACGACCTCGTCGGGGTTGACGCCCTTGTTGGGCTCCTTGCCGCCGAGCAGCTCCTTCACCGAGTCGGTGACGGCGGGCATCCGGGTGGAGCCGCCGACCAGCACGACGTGGTCGATGTCGCTGATCGCGACGCCCGCGTCCTTGAGCACCGACTGGAACGGCGCCTTGGTGCGGTCGAGGAGGTCGGAGGTCATCTTCTGGAACTCCGCGCGGGTCAGCTTCTCCTCGAAGTGGAGGGGGCCCGACTCGCCGTGGGTGATGTAGGGCAGGTGGATCGTCGTCTCGCTGGAGCTCGACAGCTCGATCTTCGCCTTCTCCGCGGCCTCCTGGAGGCGCTGCTTGGCGATCTTGTCGGTGGACAGGTCGACGCCGTTGCCCATCTTGAACTTGTTGACCATCCAGTCGACGACGCGGGCGTCCCAGTCGTCACCACCGAGGTGGTTGTCACCGGAGGTCGCCTTGACCTCGACCACGCCCTCGCCGATCTCGAGCAGGGAGACGTCGAACGTGCCGCCACCGAGGTCGTAGACGAGGATCGTCTGGTCGTCGCCCTTGTCGAGCCCGTAGGCGAGCGCGGCAGCGGTCGGCTCGTTGACGATCCGCTGCACCGTGAGGCCGGCGATCTCGCCTGCCTCCTTGGTGGCCTGGCGCTGAGCGTCCGAGAAGTACGCCGGAACGGTGATGACCGCGTCGGTGACCGGCTCGCCGAGGTAGGCCTCGGCGTCGCGCTTGAGCTTCTGCAGCACGAAGGCGCTGATCTGCTGCGGGTTGAAGGTCTTGTCGTCGATCTTCACCTCCCAGTCGCTGCCCATGTGGCGCTTGACCGAGCGGATGGTGCGATCGACGTTCGTCACCGCCTGCCGCTTGGCCACCTCGCCGACGAGCACCTCGCCGGACTTCGAGAACGCGACCACCGACGGGGTGGTGCGGGCGCCCTCCGCGTTGGCGATGACGGTGGGTTCGCCACCCTCGAGAACCGAGACGACGGAGTTGGTCGTCCCGAGGTCGATACCGACCGCACGAGCCATGATCTGCTTCCTTCCGATTGCGCTCCGGGACCGGTCCCGGCTGACGTTGGAGATAGTTGAGTGATCTCGACTCAACTTATGTGTGCCAGCATAACGAAGGGCCATGACACCTTGTTCCCAGGCCTCCCACGGGCTGCCGAAACGCCGAGCCGTCAGTTGTGCAGGCTCGAGACCCGCCGATCCGTCAGTTGTGCAGTTTCAGAACCGCCCGAGCCGTCAGTCCCGCGCGGCCGCCGCTGCCGAAGTGACGGCGAACTGCACAAGTGACGGGTCGGCGCCGCACGAACCTGCACAAGTGACGGGTCGGCGTACGGAATATGCGGTGGCGGTTCCGTGTCACACCTGCATGACCATTCCCCGGATCGAGCTCAACGACGGCGCGTCCATCCCCCAGCTCGGGCTGGGCGTCTTCCGGGTCCCACCCCAGGAGACCGCGCGGGTGGTGACCGACGCACTCGAGTTGGGATACCGCCACATCGACACCGCCCAGATGTACGGCAACGAGGCGAGCGTCGGAGAGGCGATCGCGGCGTCGGGGCCGCCCCGGGACGAGCTGT
>NZ_DASUTK010000123.1:0-2169 GCF_036374615.1 Nocardioides sp. | reverse complement strand
GGGCGGGTGAGCTGATGGCGACCGGCAAGGTCGGCGGTGACGTCACGCAGGAGGACGCGGTCGACTGCGCCCGGCAGTGCGGCCTGAACGCGATCGCCGCCGTCAAGGCCGTGGTCGGCGACCTGGCCGCGGTGAAGCGGGTCGTCAAGGTGGTCTGCTTCGTGGCGTCGACCCCGGACTTCACCGGCCAGCCGCAGGTGGCGAACGGCGTGTCCGAGCTGCTCGGGAGCGCCTTCGGTGACGCCGGGGTGCACGCCCGCTCCGCTGTGGGTGTGGCCGCGCTGCCGCTCGACGCGCCGGTCGAGGTCGAGATCGTCGTCGAGGTCTGACGGCGTGCGGCGCCTCCCGCTGCCCGACGCGCTGGTCTCGCAGGCACGCGCGTACGCCGAGGGGTCGGCCACCCCGGCCGAGCCGCGCGACGCGGCCACCGTCGTGCTGCTGCGGCCGGGCACGTCCGGCGGCGGACCGGAGGTCTACCTGCTGCGTCGGCAGACGTCGATGGCCTTCGCCGGCGGGATGTGTGTGTTCCCCGGCGGCGGTGTCGACCCGCGCGACTTCGACCACGCCGTGGCCTGGGCGGGTCCGACACCGGCCGAGTGGGCGGCCACGCTCGCGGTCGACGAACCGATGGCGCGGGCACTGGTGTGCGCAGCCGTGCGCGAGACCTTCGAGGAGTCCGGCGTCCTGCTGGCGGGGACCGCGGACTCCGTGGTCGCGGACACGACCGGCGAGGACTGGGAGGCCGATCGGCTCGCGCTCGAGGCCCGCGAGCTGTCGCTGACCGACTTCCTGGACCGGCGAGCACTGGTGCTGCGAAGCGACCTGCTCGGTGCGTGGTCGGGCTGGCTCACGCCCGTGTTCGAGCCCCGGCGGTACCGCACCTGGTTCTTCGTGGCGCGGCTCCCGGAGGGCCAGGTGACCCGGGACGTGTCGACGGAGTCGACGTCGGTGGCGTGGCTTCCGGTCATGGACGCGGTCGCACGTGTCGAGGCCGAGGAGATCTTCATGATGCCGCCCACCTACCTGACCTGCCTCGACGTCGGCCAGCACCCGTCACCAGAGGCGGTGCTCGATGAGGCGCGCACACGTGCGGTGGAGATGTTCACCCCCGAGGTGGTGCCGGACGGTGAGGGGTTCGTGCTGTCGATGCCCGCGCGTTACGAGCCGCTGGTGGCTGCGCGGTGAGCTGGGCCGGAGGCTCCTTCGGCGAGGTGGCCCGGTGTGTGCTGGCACCGAACGCCGGCCCGATGACGCTCGACGGTACGAACACCTGGATCTTGAGCGACCCGGACACCGGCCGCTCCCTTGTCATCGACCCCGGTCCGCCGGACGAGCAGCACCTCGCGGCGGTCGCGGAGGCCGCGGGCGACGTGCAGGCCGTGCTGCTCACCCACCACCACCTCGATCACTCCGAGGCGGCGCGTGGTTTCGCGGAGCGGGTCGGATGCGGCGTACGTGCTCTCGATCCGGCGTACCGCCTCGGCGACGAGGGCCTCGGTGAGGGCGACGTCGTCGCGGTGGGGAGCGGTGGGGTGGAGGTCCACGTCATCGCGACGCCCGGCCACACGTCCGACTCGCTGTCGTTCGTGCTGCCTGCCCAGCGGGCGGTGCTGACCGGCGACACCGTCCTCGGTCGCGGCACGACCGTGGTCGCGCACCCCGACGGCAAGCTCGGCGCCTACCTCGACTCCCTCGACCGGCTGCACGCCCTCGCGGAGGTGCACGAGGTCGACCAGGTCTGGCCCGGCCACGGGCCGGTGATCGACGACGCGCTCGCCGCGCTCGACCACTACATCGCGCACCGGCACGAACGTCTCGAGCAGGTCGAGGCCGCCGTCGCCCAGCTGCGGGCAGGCGGCCTCGCGGATGCGGTCACGCTGCCTCGGCAGGTCGTCGAGATCGTGTATGCCGACGTCGACCCGGTGCTCTGGGGTGCGGCGGAGCTGTCCGTGCGTGCCCAGCTCGACTACCTGCGCGAGGTCAGCGGGCGCGACGGGTGAGTCGCTCGACGTCCATCAGCACGACCGAGCGGGGCTCGAGGCGCAGCCAGCCTCGGGAGGCGAAGTCGGCCAGCGCCTTGTTGACGGTCTCGCGAGAGGCGCCGACCAGCTGGGCGAGCTCCTCCTGGGTGAGGTCGTGGTGGACGTGCACGCCATCGTCGGCGGTGCG
>NZ_DASUTK010000122.1:0-2944 GCF_036374615.1 Nocardioides sp. | reverse complement strand
CGAGCACGCCGCGGCGGCTGCGAAGATCATCGAGGTGGCCGGCCGCCGGGCCGCGATCGACGAGGCGGTACGCCTGGCCGGTCCCGGCGACGTGGTGGCGGTGCTGGGCAAGGGGCACGAACGAGGCCAGGAGGTGGACGGCCAGGTGCTGCCGTTCGACGACCGGATCGAGCTGGCCGCCGCGCTGGCCGCGCGGGCCGGCGGTGCCGCTTGATCAGCCTGACCCTGGACGAGATCGCCGCGATCACCGCGGGCCGCCTCGTCAACGCCGACCCGTCCGTGACCGTCACCGCCGGAGTCGAGTACGACACCCGGGCCCTGCGTCCCGGCGGGCTGTTCGTGGCCTTCGCCGGGGAACGGGTCGACGGCCACGACTTCGCCGCGAACGCGGTGGCCGCCGGGGCCGCCGGCGTGCTCGGCACCCGGGACACCGGCCAGCCCGGCATCGTCGTCGACGACCCGCTGGCGGCGCTGGCCGCGCTGGCCACCGAGCTCGCGGAGGGCGTGCGGGGTGCGTAGGTTCCGGTTCCTGGCCGCCGGGGTGGTGGTCGTGGCGCTCCTCGCCGGCTGCAGTGACAGCCCCGAGGAGACCGACTACGCCGGCACCGTCCTCACCGATCCCTACACCGCGCCGCCGGCGTCCCTCACGGACACCGACGGCCAGCCGTTCTCACTGGCCGCGGACACCGACCAGCGGCTCACCCTGGTCTTCTTCGGCTACACCAACTGCCCGGACATCTGTCAGGCCGTGATGTCCAGCCTGGCGTCGGCCATGACCCGGCTCGACGAGTCCCTGCGCGACCAGGTGGACGTGGTGTTCGTGACCACCGACCCCGCGCGAGACGACGAGCAGGCCCTGCGCGAGTACCTCGACCGCTTCGACCCCACGTTCGTCGGCCTGACCGGTGACCTCCCCACGATCGTCGACGCCGGGCTGGCGCTCGGGGTCGCCGTCGAGAAGGGGGAGAAGCTCCCGAGCGGCGGGTACGAGGTGACCCACGGCACCCAGGTGATCGGGATCGACGGCTCTGACCACGCGCCGATCATCTGGACGCACGGCACCTCGGCGGCCGAGTTCGCGAACGACATCACCCTGCTGCTGACCGGAGACGCCTGATGACGACCCTGCTCACTTCGTGGAGCATCCCGAGTCCCTCCCAGGGCGTCTGGTACCTCGGACCCGTGCCTCTGCGCGGCTACGCCGTCGCGATCATCCTCGGGATCGTCGCCGCGATCTGGATCGGCGAGCGGCGATGGGTCGCCCGCGGCGGTCGGTCCGGAGACGTCTCGGACCTCGCGCTGTGGGCGGTTCCGTTCGGGCTGGTCGGCGGCCGGCTCTACCACGTGCTCACCGACTGGCAGCTGTACTTCGGCGACGACCGCAACCCGGTCACGGCGCTCTACGTCTGGCGGGGCGGGCTGGGCGTCTGGGGTGCGATCGCACTCGGGGCGGTCGGCATCGTCGTCGGAGCGAAGGTGAAGGGCCTCCCGGTCCTGCCGGTGCTCGACGCGCTCGCGCCGGGCGTGCTGGTGGCGCAGGCCCTCGGACGGTGGGGGAACTGGTTCAACCAGGAGCTCTTCGGCCGCCCGACCGACCTGCCCTGGGGCCTGGAGATCGACCGCGACCACCGCCCGCTCGACTACCTGGACGTCGCCACGTTCCACCCGACGTTCCTCTACGAGTTCCTGTGGTGCCTCGCGGGCTTCGCGTTCCTGGTGTGGGCCGACCGGCGCTTCCAGCTCGGGCACGGCCGGGTGCTGGCCCTCTACGTGATGGTCTACACGCTCGGCCGCGGCTGGATCGAGATGCTGCGGATCGACGACGTCCAGATGGCGGACGTGCTCGGTCTGCGTTTGAACGTCTGGACCTCGATCGTGCTGTTCGTGCTGGCCGCGACGTACTTCGTGGTCTCCGCACGCCGCCACCCGGGCCGTGAGTCGATCGTCCGGGAGGACGACCAAGGGGCGAGAGACGAGGCGGAACCGTCCTCGGCTGAGTGATAGCGTGGGCGCGCCGCTCGGGCCAACGTCGTCCCCTGCTTTGCACTCAGCGCAAGTTCCGTTCCCACTCCGCGCGAGTGGTGACCGCCGATGACGACGGGAGAAGCCTGGTGTCCACGCTGCACGCGTTCCCGCCGCCCGCCGCCCCTGGTGCTCAGCCGCAGGCCCAGGGCCTCTACGACCCGCGCTTCGAGCACGACGCCTGCGGCGTCGCGTTCGTGGCGACGCTGACCGGTGAGCCGAGCCACGACATCGTGGTGAAGGCGCTCACCGCGCTCCGCAACCTCGACCACCGTGGCGCCGCCGGCGCCGAGCCGAACTCGGGGGACGGCGCCGGGATCCTGCTGCAGGTCCCCGACGCCTTCTTGCGAGCGGTCGCCGGCTTCGACCTCCCGCCGGTGGGGTCCTACGCCGTAGGCACCGGCTTCCTGCGAGGCGACGACGAGAACGTCGCGAAGACCCGTCGGCGGATCGAGGAGCTCGCCGCGGAGGAGGGCCTCGCCGTCCTGGGCTGGCGGGACGTGCCCACCCGCCCCGACGTGCTCGGCGCGACCGCTCGCAGCGTGATGCCGACGTTCAGCCAGGTCTTCCTGGCCGGTAGCGGCGCCCGCGTCGCCGGCATGGCCCTGGAGCGGCAGGCGTTCTGCCTGCGCAAGCGGGCCGAGCAGGAGACCGACGCCTACTTCCCGTCGCTCTCCAGCCGCACCCTGATCTACAAGGGCATGCTGACGACCGCCCAGCTCGACCACTTCTTCCCCGACCTGGTGGACGAGCGGATCGCCTCCGCGCTCGCGGTCGTGCACTCGCGGTTCTCGACCAACACCTTCCCGAGCTGGCCGCTCGCCCACCCGTTCCGCTTCATCGCCCACAACGGCGAGATCAACACCGTCATGGGCAACCGGAACTGGATGCGGGCTCGCGAGGCACTCCTCGAGTCCGACCT
>NZ_DASUTK010000121.1:0-29779 GCF_036374615.1 Nocardioides sp. | reverse complement strand
GAGGAGTCGGGTCACCCCGACCACGACGAGGACGAGCGGATCGGTGCCCTGTCCCACGCGTTCGGCAAGCATCTGGTGCCCGCCTCGCAGGTCGTGGCCGGCGACGTCGCCGCCATCGGCCGGCTGAGCCGGGCGGAGACGGGTGACACGCTGTCGGGCACCGACCACCCGGTCGTCCTCCGGCCGTGGAGCCTGCCCGAGCCGCTGCTGCCGGTCGCGATCGTGGCGCGCACGAAGTCGGACGAGGACAAGCTCTCGCAGGCGTTGGGCCGGGTCGCCGCCGAGGACCCGTCGCTGCGTGTGGAGAACAACGCCGAAACCCACCAGCTGGTGCTGTGGTGCCTGGGCGAGGCCCACGCGGACGTCACCCTCGAGCGGCTCGAGGAGCGGTACGGCGTCCACGTCGACACGGTGCCGTTCGTCGTCTCGCTGCGGGAGACGTTCGCCGGCCCGGCGACTGCGCAGGGCCGCCACGTGAAGCAGTCGGGTGGGCACGGCCAGTACGCCGTCTGCCAGATCACGGTCGAGCCGCTGCCGGAGGGGTCGGGGTTCGAGTTCGTCGACAAGGTGGTCGGCGGCGCCGTACCGCGGCAGTTCATCCCCAGCGTGGAGAAGGGGGTCCGCTCCCAGATGGAGCGCGGGGTGCGCAACGGCTACCCGGTCGTCGACATCCGGGTGACGCTCACCGACGGCAAGGCGCACAGCGTCGACTCCTCCGACATGGCGTTCCAGGCCGCCGGTGCGCTCGCGCTGCGCGAGGCGGCGACCTCCACCACGGTGACGATGCTCGAGCCCTTCGACGAGGTCGCCGTACTCGTGCCCGACGAGCACATCGGCGGCGTGATGAGCGACCTGTCCTCCCGCCGGGCCCGGGTGCTCGGCACCGACAAGGTCGGCGAGGACCGGACCGTCGTGAAGGCGGAGGTTCCCCAGACCGAGCTGGTCCGCTACGCCATCGACCTGCGCTCCTCCACCCACGGTGCCGGCACCTTCACCCGCTCCTTCGCCCACTACGAGCCGATGCCCGAGGACGTCGCCCGCACCGTCACCCCCCGCGACCGTTGAGTCGCGCGCCCGCGGCAGTCCATTCGCGCGGCTGCGGCCGTCGAGTCGCGCGGCTGCGGCAATCCACTGGCGCGTGTGCGGCATGCCCCCGTTCCCGTACGCCGCAAGCCCGCCAATCACGTGCCGCACGTCTGCGACTCAACGGCCGCACGTCCGCCACTCAACGGGCTGGGGTGCGTGGCTCAACGGGCTCGGAGGAAGGACTCGAGGATCGGGCCGGCGGTCTGGGAGCCGGAGGCACCGTCCTGGACGAAGACGGCAACGGCGAGGTCGCCCTGGGCGGCGATCATCCAGGCGTGGGTGCGCAGCGCGCCGCCGCCCTCGGGCACGTACTCGGCCGTGCCGGTCTTGGCGATCACCGGCGGGCCGGGGACGTCGGCCAGCAGGGAGCCGCTGCCGGAGGTCACGACGCCGCGCAGCATGCCGCGGAGCTGCTCGGCCTCGGTGGTACCGAGCTCGGGGACGGACGCCTGCTCGACCTCGTGGGAGCGGACCAGCGACGGCAGCACGGTCCGCCCGGCCTGCACCGACGCCGCGACGGTGGCCATCGTCATGGGTGAGGCGAGGATGGTGCCTTGGCCGATCATGTTCGCGGCCGCCTCGGTCTCCGACCTCGGTGGGACCACGGAGCCGAAGTAGGCCGGGAAGCCGAGGTCGTGGTCGACCCCCATCCCGAGGGAGGCCGCGGCCTCCACGAGCGTACGGCGGCCGAGCCGACCGTGCTCTCCGATGAAGGCGGTGTTGCAGGAGTTCGCGAGCGCGGTGCGGAAGGGGATCCTCCCGAGCCCGCCCGCGGGGTAGTCGTCGTAGTTCTCGAACCGCTTGCCGTCCACGACGATCGAGGCCGGGCAGTCGACCGCGGCAGCCGGCGTGAGGCCGGATCGCAGCAGCGCCAGCGCGCTGACCGACTTGAACGTCGAGCCCGGGGCGAACTGGCCGAACGTCGCCATGTTGTAGCCGTCGGTCCCCGGGCCGTTGGCGGCGACCAGGATCGCGCCGGTCGACGGCTTGATCGCCACGAGAGCGCTCGCCGGACCTACCGGGTCCAGCAGCCGCTCGGCGACCGTCTGGAGCCGGGGGTCGAGGGTGAGCTGCAGCGGCTGGCCCGGCGTCGCCTCCTCGCGGAACAGCTCGGTCTCCTTGCCGTCGGACGCCACCTTCGTGACGACGGCGCCCGGTGTCCCGACCAGCTGCTCGTCGTACCGGTGCTGCAGGCCGGAGAGCCCGACCTGCTGCCCCACCTCGTAGCGATCGGGGTCCTCCTCGATCATCTCGGCAGTCGGCTCTCCGACCGTGCCGAGGATCGCCGCCGCAAAGTCCCGGGTCGGCGCGAGCGGCAGCGTGTCCTGCACCGCCAGCGCACCCTTGATCCGTTGGTAGCCCGAGCCGACCTCGACCGGGATGTCGTCTCGCCGGAGGACGATCGCCTCCACGAACGCCTCGTCGCCCGACGCCCTCACGCGGTCCACGTACGCCGCCACGTCGAGATCCAGCAGCCGCGCCAGCTCGCGGGCCGACGTCACGGCACGCTTCGTCGAGACCGCGGACTTGTCGATCCCGAACCGGGTCACGGGCCGGTCGGTGACGATCGCCTGGCCACCGGCGCCGAGGATCTCGCCGCGGGCGGCCGTGACCCCGGTCAGCTCCAGCGACCCGCCACGCCGCAGCGACGGCTCGACGATGGATGTCTCCCACTCGACGACCCAGTCGCCACCGACCCGGCTCAGCGGCGCGGTCGTCGAGTAGGTCCAGTCCTGCTCGGTGATCGACCAGCTCCACCCGAGGGTGGCGGTCGCAGCCGCCTCATCCTCGACCACGTCGACCAGCTCGACCCGGGGCGAGCGGTCGCCCATGCCCTCGACGATCTCGGCGTACTGCTTCTCGACCTCGGTCGGGTCGGCCAGCGCTACCCCGGAGAGGTCACCGGCCGCCAGGCCGTCGGCGAGCGCTTGCGCGACCGGCTCGGGGTCGGCCTCAGACGCGTCCGGGTCCGACCCCGAGCACGCCACGAGGAGCGGGAGCGGGAGGAGCAGGGCGAGGACCGAGGCAGCGAGACGCACCGGACCCTTCTACCACCCGGCCGATGCCACGACTCGACGCGCATGGGGCACGAGTCAACGTGACTGCCGCGCCAGCCAGCGGTCGTAGTTCACGCCGTGCTGGCGGGCCAGACGTCGCATGCCCGGAGCGGTGATGTCCGGGGCCATGAGCTCCTGCGGCTCGATCGAGGCGTCCTGCGCGGCGTACTGACGCTGCTCGGCGGCGAGCGCGTCCGCGTGCTCCCGAGCGGCGCGAAGCGTCGACCGCGTGACCGTGACGGTGGCGCCGGTGAGCACCGGGCTGACGGTCGGCGTGTAGCCGGAGGCGTGGCCGGGCCGGTTCGGGTGGAAGCTCTCGCTGATCGGCCACGAGAGGCCGTTGATCCACTCGCTGCTGCTGCAGACCGCGTGCCCGACGAAGCGACCGGTCGGGTTGGCGAAGGTGAATCCGCGGGCGGCGGCCGCAGTCGCGGTCCGGGAGTTCAGCAGGTCCGCGGTCTGGTTGAGCCGGGTCATCTCGTGGGCGGTGAACCAGGTGCCGGCATTGCAGTCCACGCCCATGAAGATCCGCGGGTAGCCGACCACCACGACCGTTGCCGAGGGTGCGCGGGTCCGGATCGCGGCGTACAGCGTCGAGAGCTGCCCCGGGAGCTGGTTGTTGATGAACGCCTGTGCGTCGTCGATCGAGCCGTCGCAGTCCGCGGCCCACCAGGGCAGCGCGCAGTCGGTCAGCACCTCGGCGAAGCCGGCATCGTTGCCGCCGATCGAAATCGTCACGTATGACGTGCTCGCCGAGAGCGCGCTCAGCTGGGTGCTCGTGACGTCCGGGATGCTCGCGCCGGAGCACGCCCGGAAGTTCAGGGCGTAGCCACGGGAGGCGGCGATCAGGCTCGGATAGGCGTACGTCGAGCGCTGGCACGAAGTCCCGTCGGGGAGGTAGCTGCGGGTGCCGGTCCCGGAGCTGTACGAGTCCCCGAGGGCGACGTAGGACGGCGCCCCCGCACTGACCGGCGGCACGGCCAGCAGGGCGGCGGTGAGAGCGAGTGAGGCGGCGGCCAGCAGGCCGGGGAGCCGACGGAGTGCGGACATGGCGATCCTCCCGAGAAGCGGCCGCCCGAGTGCGACCGCTCCTCAATCTAGGGCGGGAGTGCCGAGCCCGCCAGAGGTCAGCGCCCGAGTCCGGTGCGGTCGACGCGGCGGTGGAAACGCATCCCCGCGAGACCGCCGAGCATCGCGCCGACCAGACTGAGGAGGGCGACGACTGCGACGCTCACGATGACGGTCGTGGTGGCCTCGCCCTCGACGTTGGGCAGGCCGTCGTTGACGGTGTAGTCGTCGCCGGCGACGGCAGCCAGCACCGCGACCAGGACGGCCACGAGCACCGCCCACAGCCAGACAGCGACGCCCTGCTTGATCCCGTCGAAACGCGCCATCCGCCCGGCGACGTAGCCGCCGGAGAAGTAGGCGACGAACCAGATCGCGAGCGCGGCGATGACACCGATGACCCCGAGCTCGTCGAGCTGGAGGCCGAACGCGTCGGCGACCTCGGACGGCGAGTCGTTGCCGGTCGCCTCTCCGCTGAGCACGCCGGTGGCGGCCACGATCGCGCTCAGCAGCACCGCCATGCCCGTGGCGGCCAGCCAGCCGAAGAAGGCGGCGCCGATCTTGATCCCGCCGTGGTGCTCCCGCTCACGAGCGACGACGTCGTCCCGGCTCTCATGGCCGATGTGCTCGTCCTCGTCGTGGGCGTACCGGGTGTCGTCGGAGACCCGTTGCTGGTCGTGCGTCATGAATGCTCAACTCCTTCGATCGAGACCTCGTACCCACCGCCGGACCACCTACACGCGTGCGTCCTGCCACGCAGCCGGGTTGGATGGGGTGATGACCGACTCCCGACCGCTGGCCCCGCTCGCGCTGCTCGACCTCGACTCCCTCGTCGGCGAGGAGGAGCGCGCCATCCGTGACACCGTGCGCACCCTGGTGGACGAGCGGCTGCGACCCGAGATCGCCGGGTGGTACGAGCGGGGTGACACACCGGTCCGCGAGCTCACCCGTGAGTTCGGCAAGCTGGGGTTGCTGGGGATGCACCTGACCGGTTACGGGTGCGCCGGCACCAGCGCCACGGCCTACGGGCTGGCCTGCCTGGAGCTCGAGGCCGGCGACAGCGGCCTGCGCTCGGTGGTATCGGTCCAGGGGTCGCTGGCGATGTTCGCGATCTGGAAGCACGGCTCGGACGAGCAGAAGGACCGGTGGCTGCCCGGCCTGGCCAGTGGAGAACTGATCGGCTGTTTCGGCCTGACCGAGCCGGACTTCGGGTCCGATCCCGGTGGGATGCGGACCCGAGCCCGTCGGGACGCGCCGGGCGACGAGCAGAGTGACTGGGTGCTCGACGGCACCAAGATGTGGATCACCAACGGCTCGGTCGCCGACGTAGCCGTGGTCTGGGCCCGGACCGACGAGGGCATCCGCGGCTTCGTCGTCCCAACCGACACCCCGGGGTTCTCCGCGCCCGAGATCACCCAGAAGCTGTCGCTGCGGGCGTCGGTCACCTCCGAACTCGTGCTGGACGGCGTGCGGCTGCCGGCCGACGCGATGCTCCCCGCGGCCCGCGGTCTGGCCGGGCCGCTCTCCTGCCTGAGCGAGGCTCGCTTCGGGATCGTGTTCGGGGCGATGGGAGCGGCCCGCGACTGCGTCGAGGCGACCCTGGCCTACACCCGTGAGCGGCAGGTCTTCGGGCGGCCGCTCAGCGGCTACCAGCTGACCCAGGCGAAGCTCGCGGACATGGCGGTGGAGCTGAACAAGGGGGTGCTGCTCGCACTGCACCTCGGCCGGCTGAAGGACGGTGGCCGGCTGCCCGCGGAGGCGATCAGCGTCGGGAAGCTCAACAACACGAGGGAGGCGCTGAAGATCGCACGCGAGTGTCGAACCCTGCTTGGTGCGAACGGCATCACCTTGGACTACCCCCTGCTGCGTCACGCCAACAACCTCGAGTCGGTCCTCACCTACGAGGGCACGGCCGAGGTCCACCAGCTCGTGATCGGGCAGGCGCTGACCGGGGAGTCCGCCTTCCGCTAGAGAAGTTTGCCGGATCCGGAATAGATCCCCGCCTGAGGTGTTGAAGTGGTCAAGTATTCAACCAACTCCCCGGAGGTACCTCCATGACCACCACCACCCTCACCGACATCGCTGGCGACTACGCGATCGACACCTCGCACTCGCGGCTCGGCTTCGTCGCCCGCCACGCGATGGTGACCAAGGTCCGCGGCCACTTCCCCACGTTCACCGCGAACGCCCACATCGACACCGAGAACCCGGCTGCCTCCTCCGTCGAGCTCAGCATCGACGTGACCTCGGTCAGCACCGGCAGCCCCGACCGCGACGGCCACCTCCGCTCGGCCGACTTCTTCGACGTGGAGACCTACCCGACCATGACCTTCCGCTCCACCGACGTCTCGCGTGACGGCGACGAGTGGACCATCACCGGCGACCTGACCATCAAGGACGTGACGAAGCCGGTCACCATCGAGTTCGAGCAGACCGGTTCCGCGGTCGACCCGTTCGGCAACACCCGGGTCGGCTTCGAGGGCGACGTCACCGTGAACCGCAAGGACTGGGGCCTGACCTGGAACGCCGCGCTCGCGACCGGTGGCGTCCTCGTCTCCGAGAAGATCAAGCTCGAGTTCGACATCTCGGCCATCAAGACCGCCTGACCCTCCCCCGGTTCCCTCCGGCCTCGTGTGCCTGAGAGTGCGCTCAAGCGCACTCTCAGGCACACGCCGCGGTATTTGGGTGGCACCGTTCGTCGTTCGGGCCCACCATGTCCGCATGGATCTTCCGGAGGGCCTCACCGCCCGGCCGCTCGTGATGAGCGACGCCCGCGCGGTCTACGACGTGATGGCAGCGCAGGAGCTCGCCGACCTCGGCATGGTCGAGATCGAGGAGGCCGACATCGTCAGCGACTGGGCCCGGCCCAGCTTCGACGTGTCCGCCCAGGGCGTCGGCGTCTTCGACGGCGACCGGCTGGTCGGGTACGCCGAGTTCGCCAGACCTGACCGCGGCGACGCAGCCGTCGACCCGTCGTACCGCGGCCGCGGCATCGGTACCGCACTGGCCGCATGGATGCGCGAGAAGGCCGCGTCGTTCGGGGCGACGGTCGTCGGCATGCCGGTCCCGGAAGGCTCCCCGAGCGACCGGCTGCTCGCCGGCCTCGGCTACGAGGTCCGCTGGTCCAGCTGGGTGCTCCAGCTGCCGGAAGGGGCTGACATCGTGGACCGGCCGCTGCCCGATGGGTACGCCGTCCGCGAGGCCGACCCGTCGGAGTACCCGGCCGTGCACACCGTCGTCGAGGACGCGTTCCTGGAATGGTCGGTCCGCGACCGCGAGACCTTCGACGACTTCCGGGCCGTCGTGATGGGCCGCCCCGGCTTCGAGCCGTGGATGGTCCGAGTCGTCACCGACCCGGCCGGCGAGGTCGTCGGGGTCGCGATCGAGTCGATCTACGTGCCCGACGACGATCGGCCGGCCGAGGCGTTCGTCTCGCGGCTCGCCGTGCGCCGGGACCAGCGCAACCGCGGCCTGGCCCAGGCGCTGATGGTCGACGCGTTCCGGGTCGCGCGCGACCACGGCGCCGTGACCTGCGGGCTGTCGACCGACTCTCGCACGGGCGCGCTCGGCCTCTACGAGAAGGTCGGGATGAAGGTGACCTCGACCTGGGTCAACCGCGCGATCTCGGTCTGAGTCACCAGTGGCGCGAGGAGTGCATCCTCCGCGTGCCGCACGAGCCGCGGAAGAAGAAGAACCACACCCCGAGCCCGACCAGGATCAGGGGCAGGTTGGCCATCACCGCGATCGCGCCGAGCACCACGAGCAGCACCAGCAACGGCGTCGGGACCCGTGAGGCCCACGAGCGACGCGGCGGCGGGTTGAACCGGGCGCGCGCGGCGGCCGTGGAGTACGCCGTGCCGCCGACTCCTGGCTGCCGGGCCGCTCCGGGGAGGTCCCGGAAGACCGGCGCCAGCTCGCCCCGCGTGCGTGCCGCCCAGATCTGGTCGAGCCGCTGGTCGTACTCGTCCTTGTCAAGCCGGCCGGCCGCGTAGTGGTCGGCGAGGATGGCTTGTGCGCGCTCCCGGTCGGCGTCGCCGATCCGCAGCCCCGGGGCGCTCATCGCGGGTCCTCGTCGGCCAGCAGGCCATAGAGCTTGCGGCGGGTCTCGATCAGCACCGCCATCGCGTCCTTGCGCTGCTGGTCGGTCCCGTTGGTGACGATCTGCCAGGCCGCGGAGACCAGCTGGCCCATCTCGGACTTCAGCACCGACAGGTCCGGGGCGTCGGCGACCGGCTCTGCGTCGAAGGACGTCCAGACCGCCGAGAGCTCCTCGGGGTGCTCGGCGACGTAGGTCTCACCCTCCGGCGTGAGGCGCAGCGTCCGGCCTCGCTCCTGGTCGGAGACGACCAGCCCCTCGTCCTCGAGCTGCGAGATCGTCGGGTAGACCGACCCCGGGCTCGGTCGCCAGGCGCCTCCGGAACGCTCCGCGATCTGCTGGATCACCTGGTAGCCGTTCAGCGGCTCGACCGCGAGCACGTCCAGGATCGCGGCGCGCACGTCGCCTCGGCGGGCCCGGGAGGGCCGCTGCGGCGTCGGCGCCATCCCGAAGATCTCGGCCAACCACGTCGGCGGTCCCGGTCGGCCCCGACTCCCCTGCTCCCAGCCCCAGGGGCCTCCGCCCCACTTGCCGTGGATGTGTGCCATGTCCTGCTCCTCCCCCGTGACGCCGCGGCCCGGTTCGTACGACCGATAGTGAACGATATATCGCGATAGTACGCCGACCCCAGCGACAGTCAAGAGGTTTCCGGGTTCCCCTCGCTGGCGATGTTGACCATCCAGCCGATGCCGAACCGGTCGGTGAACATCCCGAACGAGTCGCCCCACATCTGCTGCTCCAGCGGCATCGTGACGGTGCCGCCCTCGGAGAGCTTCTGGAAGTAGCCGGTGAGGTCGTCGGTGTCGTCCCCGGACAGGCTGAGGGTGATGTTCGTGCCGACTGTCATCGACTCGCCCTCGGGGAGGTCCGCGGCCATGAGGTGGAAGCCAGAGGGAGTCTCGAGGCGGGCGTGCATGACGCCGTCGGCCGGCGCCCCGCCGTATTGGCCGAACGTCATCACCTCCAGCTCGCCGCCCAGCACCCCCTGGTAGAACTCCATCGCCTCCCGCGCGCTGCCGTCGAAGCTCAGGTACGGGTTGAGCAGTGACGTCATGGTGCCGCTCCCTCTCGTCAGATGACCTCTCGACAGTCTCGCCCAGTCGGCCTCCTGCATCCAGGGTCGGCACACGAAGGTGCGGGAGCTCGGTCAGCCGTCGGCCTGGTTGCGCACCGGCACCTCGTCGCCGAGCGTCCAGCCCGCTTGGAGCGGTAGGAACCCGCCGCTCCAGAACGTGCCCGGGTCGTACCAGGTGGCACGGCGGTCGAGGCCGAGCAGCCCCATCTCCTGGTAGGTGAGCGCGACCACCTCGGCACAGAAGGCAGCCTCGGGCCGCGGCCGCTCGACGTGGCGCTGCCTGTGCGGGACGTACGCGTCCCGGCCACGCAGCCAGCGCAGAGCCAGCCGGCCGGCGCTCGGGAAGGGAACACCGTCGAGCCGCGCGATGCAGCGGAGCACGGCGTCCTCCTCCGCCCGTCCGACCTCCGGGTGCAGCTGCCGGAGCCAGGCCGACTGGTCGTAGTGGTCCTGCCAACGGACGACCGCGTCTCGCAGGTCGTGCAGCTGGACACCACGGTGATGCTTGCCGGTCCAGTGATCCACCAGGTTCTTCCCGAGCTCGGCGTGCCACATGAGCGGCGGCAGGTCGTCGATCACCACCGCCATGCCGACGTGGTTGACCGGACTGTTCGTGAACGTCTGGATCGCGCGGTCGGGGCTGCGTCGGCCTCGGAAGAGCCACAGGTCGCCGGTACGCGTCAACGCGACCGCCTCGTCGATCCCGAGTCCGCGCGCCCCGCCCGCCATACCGCGCACCCTACGATCGTGGCGTGCGCCCGTGGTGGAAGTGGCTCGGCCTGGCCGGGGTCGTCGGGATCGCCGCGACCGGGGTGGCGGTGACCCGGCAGGAGCGCGAACGACGCTCCTACTCACCCGAGGAGATCCGCGAGCGGCTGCACCAGCGGCACGCCGAGGTCGAGGAGTCCTGACCACCGGTCGACCGGGTGTCGGCGGTGCCGCTGACAGGATGGCGACGTGCGCCGTACCCCCAGGCTCCTGCTCCTCGTGGGAGGCTGCGTCGTCCTCGGCATCGGGGTCGCGCTGCTGCTCACGGCCGACCTCGGCTCCGACGGGTTCTCGACCCTCGTCAACGGGGTCTCGATCGCGACCGGGATGTCCTTCCTGGTGGCCAACGTCGTGGTGTCGGTGGCCTTCCTCGCGCTCGCGGCCGCGCGGCGGGTCGTGCCCGGGATCGGCACGGTCGTGCAGGTGGTGGTCGTCGGCGGGGTCGCCTCCCTCCTGCTCGATCGCGCCGCGACGCCCTCCACGTGGCCGGGCCAGACGCTCATGCTGGCCGCGGCGCTGCCGGTGATCGGGATCGGGATCACCGCCTACCTCGGGAGCCGGACCGGCGCCGGGCCGGCCGAGGCTGCCGGCCTCGCGTGGGACCCGCCGGTGCCGTTCCGGTGGAGCTACAGCGCGGTGCAAGGGGGTGGCGCGCTGGGCGGCTGGCTGCTCGGCGCGACCATCGGGCCGGGCACGATCGTGGTGATCGTGCTGCTCGGACCCCTGGTCGACCTCACCAGTCGCGTACTGCGTCTCGACGTCCACCAGGGCGACCGCCCCACCGCGTGAACCAATGACCAGACGACCGTCGCGTGGTGGGATGCCGCCATGAGCCGATCACGCCCTCCGGGCCCTGCGGTCCGCCCGGCCACGCGCTACGTCGGCGTCGTCGGCCCGAGCGGCGAGATCAGCGCGCAGCTCGCGGCGACGGCCGAAGGCGTCGGCCGGCTGCTCGCCGAGGCCGGCTGCATCGTCGTGACCGGCGGCGGGACGGGCGTGATGACGGCCGCGTCCCGCGGCGCCGCGGAGGCCGGCGGTACGACGCTCGGCATCCTGCCCGGCGGCGACCGACGCGAGGCGAACCCGTGGGTGACGGTATCGGTGCCGACCGGGATCGGTGAGCTCCGGAACGGGCTGCTGGTGCGCTCGGTCGATGCCCTGATCGCCGTCGGCGGAAGCTGGGGGACGCTCAGCGAGATCGCCCTGGCCTGCCGGACCGGCGTCCCGGTGTGGTCGATCGCCGGCTGGGATCTGCCGGCTGACGGCGGCCCGGTCGTCGCCGCGGATGCGGAGTCGGCCGTGGTCGGGGTGCTGGCCTTCCTGGGTGGCTAACGGTGCCCCGACGTCGCTTCCCACCCGGTGCAACGGGGTGGGAGTGCACCGCAGGCGCCGTTACCCACCCACCGGGTCGCTGAGCGCACGACGCCCGAGCACCGGGACGGCCGCCGCGGCGCAGACGACGGCGGCAGCGAGCAGCACCGGCGTGACTCCCCACAGGCCGATCGCGCCGCCGGCGAGCAGGTTCCCGACCAGCATCATCACCATCTGCACCAGGATCAAGACCGACTGGAAGCGGGCGAGCATGTCGTCGGGACTGCGCAGCACGTAGAGCGGGAAGACGTGGGTCGTGTAGACGGCCGTCCCGATGCCCATGACGACCGCCGCGGCGTACGCCGGGCCGGGAGCCGGCGCGAGGGCGAGCGCCACGACGCCGAGGCCGGCGAGCACCGGCCCGGCGACCAGTGGCGGTCGCGGGTTGTCCCGCGTCCCGACCCGAGCCACGAGGAGGCCGACGGCGAGCGTGCCCGCGATCCAGCACGCCTCGATGACACCGGCGGTGGTGGCGGCCCAGCCGCGCTCGCGGGCGAGCAGTGGCACGCCCAGTGCCAGCAGCGGCAGCAACCCGCCGGCCACCAGTGCGAGCGACGTGAGGAGCGGTCGGATGCCCGGCACCCGGCCGACCGCGCGCAGGCCGGCGGCGACGTCGCTCCACGCGCTGGCCTCAGCGGCGGGTTCACGGCGTCGTTCGTACGGCGGTCGCACCAGGCCCAGCACGCCGGCGACCAGCAGGAAGCTGACGAGGTCGACGACCAGCGCGCCGTCGAGCCCGAGCCCGACGACCACCAGCGCACCCAGCGGCGGTCCGGCCAGGCGCGCCACCGAGAGCACCGAGCCGGCGATCGCCATCGCGCGTGGCAGGTCGTCGTCGGCCACGAACAGGCGGGGCATCACGTTGCTCGCGGGCTGCATGAGCGAGCCGACCACTCCCTGCCCGATCGCGACCGCCACCAGGAGCGAGAACAGCGGCGCACCACCCCGGTCCGCGGCCAGCAGCACGACGATCAGGGCGGACATCGCCGCGGTGCAGCCCAGCAGGGTGCGGCGGACGCCCCACCGGTCGGCGAGCACCCCTCCGGCCAGGGTCAGCAGCACCTCGGGCACGAGGCCGGCGACCATCACGACCGTGACCGCGCCGGGACCGATGCCCGAGGCGGTCCAGGCGAGCGCGAAGTAGAGGACGCCGTCGCCCGTCGAGGAGACGGTGGCGGCGGCCAACCAGGCGACGAACCCAGGGCGCGCGAGTCGTGCGTTGGTCGCCGTCGCGGTCGCGGTCACCGCGGCGGACGGACCGGCATCAGCAGTACGTCGAGCCGGCGCTGCTCCACCGGCGAGATCCGCACCGCCCGGTCCTGCGCTGTCCAGGCCACCGTCACGGACTCACCCACGAGGGTGTCGAGCGCGCGGCGGAACAGGCCGGCCGCGAACCACAGCGTGGTCGTGGCGCCGGTGACAACCGCGGGCAGCATCACCTGGTCGGCGTCGCCGTACCCGCCGACCCGGACCCCGCTGTCCGAGACCGCGAACCGCACCGGCCCGGCGGGCCCCTCCTCGATCGCGGCGTCGACCGTCGCCGCCAGCGCGGCTCGCTCGAGGGTCGCCCGGCCCTCCGCCCGCCCCGGCAGGATCAGCCGGTACGCCGGGAACCGGTCCGGTCCGGCGGCGAGCTCGGTCTCGTCGACCTGCACCGAGCCCGGCGACACCCGGAGGGTGGCGGTCACCCGGCTCGCGAGCAGCTCGGCCAGGGCGCGCGCCGCGACCGTCGGCAGGAACGCCCGGAGGTCGCCACCCGGCTCGCCCACCGGCACGCTCCACAGCGCCAGCCAGTACCGGTCGGTCGCCACGACGGTGACCGCGCCGTCGGCGCAGTCCAGCAGCACACCCGCCAGGGGGTCGTCGTCTGACGCTGCCCGCCCTACGCGGCGCAGCGCGGCGGCGAGCTCGGCGCCGTCGACGGTGACCGACACCTCCGCCGGCTCCGGTGCCGCGTCGAGCGCCGCGAGGATCTCGTCCACCACGGCAGCGGCTCGCGCCGCGGACCGGTGGGCGCCCTCGACGTGCGCGCGCAGGATCCGGGTCGCCTCGTCGTGGCCGCCGGCGAGCACCAACCGCATGGCGTCCACGGACAACCCGACCTCGCGCATCCGGCGGATCAGCGTCGCCCGCCGCTCCAGGTCGGGCGTGTAGTAGCGGTAGCCCGTGCGCGGGTCGACCTCTGCCGGCGTGAGCAACCCGGCCTCGTCGTAGTAGCGCAGCGTGCTCGGCGCCAGGTCGACCGCGCGGGCGAAGGCGCTGATGGTGAGCAGCGGCTCGGTGGTCGCGTCGGTGGCCATGACGACGAGTCTCATCCTTCACGTCGCTGGAAGGTCAAGCACCGCCGATGGTGCGGCTCCGCCACACTGGTGGCATGAGCCGTCCAGCCTGCCCCGAGGACGTGCACGAGGCCGCCGCCGCGATGCCGCACGTCACCGTCGAGGTCGGACCCAAGGCCGGGAACCGGATCTACCAGGTGGGCGGTAAGTCGTTCGTCTTCTTCCGGACCCCGCGGCCCGACGCGGTCGACCCCGAGACCGGGGTGAAGTACGACGACGTGATCGTGCTGTGGGTGGCACACCAGGGCGACAAGGAGGCGCTGGTGCAGGATCCCGCCACGCCGTACTTCACCACTCCCCACTTCAACGGCCACCCGTCGGTGCTGGTCCGGGCCTCGCGGCTCGGTGAGGTGACGCGCGAGGAGATCGTCGAGCTGGTGCAGGAGGCATGGCTCGCACAGGCGTCCGCGACCCGGCGGCGCCGCTGGCTGGAGGAACAGGGACTCCCGGAGGCGTGACCCGCCAGCTCAGGGCAGCACACCCAGCGCTGCGTCGAGCGTCGGGTCGCGGCCGGCGAAGTAGTCCTCCGCCTCGACCGTGACAGGGACGTCCGGCTCGATCGTGAGCCGTGGGTCTGCCGGGTCGGCTGCCTGCTGCCAGTAGCGGGTGCTGACGCCGACCTGCATCGGCACCCGCAGGTCGTCCAGGTGCACCCACGTCACGTCGTTCCAGAAGTTGAGCCCGCCGCCCATCGGCTCACCGACGAAGACCGGATCGACCAGCCGCTCCAGGTCGGTGGTCAGGTTGCTCGCGGCCGAGAACGTGACCCGGTCCGTGATCACCGCCACCGGCGCCTCGGGGTGCCGGTCCTGGAAGTCGCTGACGAGGGCGACCACCGCCGCGTTGTTGTGGTTGTCGCCCCCGGGGTTCTGCCGCAGGTCCAGGACCAGGCGGTCCAACGCGCGCTCGCGGACCGCTCGCTCGAGCGGCGGCTCGGGTTGCGCCCGGACCTCGGTGAGCCTCACGTACAACGCCGAGCCGAGCCGCTCCCACGTCAATGGTTCGTCGAGGTCCCGGAGGTAGCGGGTGTCGGGGCGCTCGGGCAGCCGGAGCACACCAAGCCAGCCGGCCCAGGCCTCGTGCTCCTCGAAGGCGACGGGCACGAGGTCGAGCTCCGTCTCCGACCCGTCGAGCTCCACACTGACACGGATCGTGTCGCCGGTCATCAGGCCGAGCCCGCGGAGCACCTCGGTACGCAGCACGAACTGCGGCTGGAAGGTGGGCACCGTCGCCGGTCCGTCCCGCGGGACCAGGGGCTCGGTCATCGTCAGCAGCTCCTCGACCGGCACCCCGCCGAGCGCCGTGACGGTCCCACCCACGAGATCGTCGTACGGCGGCATCGCATCGGTCACGACCAGCTCGTCCTGGCCGCCGTCCTCGAAGAAGTACAGCCGGAGCGGGAGCATCGGGCCCTCGTGGCCAGGCTGCGGCAGCGCGAACTGGTGGCCGTCGCGCCCCTCCCGGCTCAACAGCGCGACCAGCCGCATCACCTCGACCACCGTCTGGTCGGGGCTGAGGTCGGGAAGCCGGTCCTGCAGCTCCCGCAGCTCACCCACCCACTCCTCACGCGGGACGCCGTGGAACGGCTCCGGGTGGATGGTCTCGAGCCTCTCGAGGAGGAGGTCGAGGTCGGCCGCTCCTCGGGTGGCCGCTGCGTCCGGGGCCGGCGGGTCGTCCGCGCAACCGCCGCCGAGGACGAGGAGGACGGCCACCAGAACTGCCGACACCAGCCTCATGACGAGAAGTTACTGCGATATCGCAGTAAAATCCACACGTGGCCCCGGCTCCCCATCGACCCCCCATCAAGGGCACGTCGCTGCTCTTCGACGTCTTCGTGCTCGCCCAGGCGGTTCAGGAGATGCTCCTCGACGGGATGGCCGACAGCCCGCTGACGCCCTCGGAGTACGCGCTCTACAGCCATGTCGGGGAGGTGGGCCCCTGCCCGCCGTCCCGGATCGCGCGCGACCTCCGCGTGCCTGCGACCACCGTGACCGTGTGGGTGCGGGCCATGCTGCGGCGCGGGCACGTGGAACGGCGGCCGAGCCGCGAGGACGGTCGGTCGTACGAGGTGGCCCTGACCGACGCGGGGATCGCGGCCCACGCCGAGGCCCGCCAGGCGTTCGACGTCGTGAACCGGCAGTTCCTCGATCGGCTGCCCGCTCCCGAGGGCGAGCTGCGGCACCTGCTGGCCGGGATCATCGCGGCGACGGTTCGCCCTTGAATCACGGACGTGGGGCGCCCACTCCCCTAGGCTGCGCCCAGACCTGCCAGGCCTTGAGGGGGGCGAACCGGTGCGTCTAGGGGTACTGATCCATGCCGAGACGGTGGCGCCGGAGTCGTGGTCACCGCTGTCGACGCTGCTCGCCTACCGGGGCGAGGTCTCGGTCGTGCACGCGCACGCGGACTGGTCGGCACCCGAGGTCGCCTGCTGGCTGCCGGTGCTCCGGCGTCACGGGATCCAGCTCCGCCACCAGTTCCGCGCCCGCAGCTCGCAGGACCCCGCGCTGATCGCCCTCACGATGGACGCCGTCGAGCTCGCCGCGAACGGCCGCCTCGACGCCGTGGTGCTGGTCGGCGACGTCGGGTCGGCCATGCCGCTGCTGCACCGGCTGCGCGAGAACGGGCTCGAGGTGATCGTCGCGGGCCCACCGTCGACACCGCTGGACATCCGCGGTGCCTGCTCGGAGTTCCTCGACCTCCGGTCGCTGGGGGACGGCCGGCCGGGCGGCGAGCCGGGTCGGCACCGCGCCTAGGACGGACGTCACTCGTCCGGCGGTCAGGGCAGCTTCAGCCGGGGCTCAAGGCCCAGGTAGGAGCCGTACGCCGCCGCGGCGACGTCCACGTCGCGACGCATCCGCGCGCGCCACGAGGGGTAGGGCCGGAGCTCGAAGGTCACCGCGCGAGCGCTGACCGAGCGCTTCATGGCGGCCACCAGCTGGCCGTCGTGCAGCACCATCCCGATCGCCGCCTCACGCGCGCGGGGCACGGCACCGGCCGCGTCGATGACCATCCGTGAGTCCTGGAAGCCGCGGTACATCTCGTCGAGGACCTGGAGCAGATGGCCGGTCGGCTCCGCGGGTCCGGTGGGAGGCTCCTCGTCGGGGAGGTGCCAGTAGGTGCGGCCGTCGTGCTCGAACGTCGCGAGCTGGTCGGCGACGGCTGCGAACCCGGCCTTCGCATCCGTGGGCGTCAGGGTCGCCCAGTAGGCGAGGTCGCGGACCGTGGCGGGTCCGTGGCCGCCGACGTACCGCAGCGCGATCTCGGCGAGCCCCTCCTCGCGGTCCAACCTTCGCGGCCGCGGGATCCGCTCCTCGAGCAGGGCGTAGGTGTGGACGCCCTCGACCGGCGCACCGCTGCAGACGACCTGCTGCTGCTCGAGGTCACCGAGCAGGACCATCAGCGCCATCCCGGTCAGGTCGTGACCCTGGGCGTTCAGCAGGTCGGCGATCTCGGCCCGGGTGAGGTGGTGGCCGCCGCGGAGTCCGTCGGCGATCAGGCCGCCGAGCCGCTCGACGCGCGCGGGGTCGAGGCCGTGCAGCTGCTCGAGCTGGGTCGCGAACGTGGCGCGCACGCGCGGCGCGGTCAGGTCGAGCAGCCACACCAGGTCATCCGGCGTGACGTAGTGCCAGGTCGGCCGGATGACGTGGGTCCGCAGCACCCGGCCGTCGGCCAGGCCTGCGTCGAGGTCGGCGGGATCGGGTCGAACGGTCCGCGCCGCGACCGCCCACGCAGACTGGGACTGGTTCTCGGCCTGCACACACAGCAGCTCTCGCACCACCGACTCGGCGTCGGGTCGGCCCTCGCCCACCAGCCGTTGACTGCGCAGCCGCCACCGGGCGATGTCGACGTCAGTGATCGTCACACCGGGAGGTTAGTCGGCGCCGGCGACAGCCGGGGCCGCCTGCGCGAGGTGACGGTGCCGGGAGGTGGCTAACGGCACCTGCAGTGCGCTCCCACCCCGGTGCAACGGGGTGGCAGCGCACCTGCGGCACCGTTACGCGGGTCCTCAGGCGCGCACGACGGCGCCGTCAGCCGGAGTGGTCGCGGAGCAGGTCCTCGAACGGGGTCACCTCGGTCGGGACGTCGCTGCCGGACCGCCGCGGGCGTGCGGCGAGGTCGGGGGCGAAGCCACCCACCGCGTTCGGCGTCGAGACCATCAGCGCCGCCAGCTCGGAGGCCGCCCGCGTGATCCGGTCGGTGAGGCCGGCGTGCCCGAAGTCCTCGGTGGCGGCGAAGACACCGGTCGGTACGACGACCGCGCGCAGGTAGCTGAACAGCGGCCGCATCGCGTGCTCGAGCACCAGCGAGTGCCGCGGAGTTCCGGCCGTCGCCGCGACCACGACCGGCATCCCGTTGAGCGAGTCGGGGTCGAGCGCGTCGACCAGCATCTTGAACAGGCCGCTGTAGCTGGCGGTGAACACCGGGGTCACGGCCACCAGACCGTCCGCGGCCGACACCAGGTCCCGGGCCCGGGTGAGGGCCGGGGTGGGGATCCCGCCACTGGTCATCATGGTGGCGAGGTCATGCGCGAGAGCGCGTACCTCGATCACGTCGACCGCCACCTCCTCGCCGCGCGCCCCCACCTGGGAGCGCACCGCGTCGGTGATCTGGTCGGCCAGCAGCCGGCTCGACGACGGGTCGGCGAGGCCGGCGCTGATCACGACGAGGCGCCGGGTCACGACGCGCTTCCCACGGTCTCGGACACCTGGGCCGGTGCCACCAGGTGGTGGGGTGAGTCGGGGCCGGCGGCCACGAGCGAGGCGTGGGTCGGCGGGTCGCTGGGCACGTGGGCGGGGCGGCGCCGCTCGAACTCGCGGCGCAGCACCGGCACGACCTCGCGACCGAGGATCTCGATCTGCTCGAGGACCACGTCGGTGGGCAGGCCCGCGTGGTCGATGAGGAACAGCTGGCGCTGGTAGTCACCGGCGTAGTCGGCGAAGCCTAGCGTCCGCTCGATCACCTGCTCCGGCGTGCCGACGGTCAGGGGCGTCATGTCGGAGAAGTCCTCGAGGGAGGGCCCGTGACCGTAGACCGGGGCGTTGTCGAAGTACGGCCGGAAGAACCGCTTGGCCTCCGCCTCGGTCTCCGCCATGAAGGCCTGGCCGCCGAGGCCGACGATCGCCTGGTCGGCGGCGCCGTGACCGTAGTGCTCGAACCTGCGCCGGTAAAGCGCGATCATCTGCTCGGTGTGCTCCTTGTTCCAGAAGATGTGGTTGTGGAAGAAGCCGTCGCCGTAGTACGCCGCCTGCTCGGCGATCTCCGTGGAACGGATCGAGCCGTGCCACACGAACGGCGGAGTGCCGTCCAGCGGCGCCGGGGTGGCGGTGAAGCCCTGGAGCGGGGTGCGGAACTTCCCCTGCCAGTTGACGACCGGCTCGCGCCACAGCTTGCGCAGCAGGTGGTAGTTCTCGACCGCGAGCGGGATGCCGTCCCGGATGTCCTTGCCGAACCACGGGTACACCGGGCCGGTGTTGCCGCGCCCCATCATCAGGTCCACCCGGCCACCGGACAGGTGCTGGAGGAAGGCGTAGTCCTCGGCGATCTTCACCGGGTCGTTGGTCGTGATGAGGGTGGTCGACGTCGAGAGGATCAGCCGCTCGGTCTTCGCCGCGATGTAGCCCAGGTGGGTCGTCGGGCTGCTCGGGACGAACGGCGGGTTGTGGTGCTCGCCGGTAGCGAAGACGTCGAGCCCTTCCTGCTCGGCCTTCAGCGCGACCGCGGTCATCGCCGCGATCCGCTCGCCCTCAGAGGGGGAGCGTCCCGTGATGGGGTCGGGCGTCACGTCGCCGACGGTGAAGATGCCGAACTGCATTGCTTGCGCCTCTCGCGGAGTAGTTGAACCTTGTACCAGTCAACGGAGGCGGTCCGGCGTTCATTCCCGACCAGGAGAGCGGCGCGGTCAGGCCCGCGTCACGCTCCGGGTCCGGTGCGTGGCCAGCACCAGCCCGAGCAACAGGGCCGCGCCGACCCAGAGGTTGAGCTCGCTCCAGACCCAGGACGGATCGGCCGGGCGGATCGCGGTGACCAGTGCGTTGGTGGCGATGCTGAAGCCGGCCCCGGCCACGACGCCCGCGACGACGCCCAGAGCACGCGCGCCCGGATGCCGCCCGGCCGTGAGGGCCAAGGACAGCAGCACGACCGTGGTCACGAAGGAGGCCAGACCGAGGAGGAACAGTGGTCCTTCGAGCGGGCTGCGGTCGAGACCGCCTGCGATGCCGATGGCGACGGACTTGGCCGTCCAGGCGCCGATGCAGAGGAGTGCGGAGATGACCGCCATACGTGAGAATTTCATGCCGTCACCCTCCGGCCCGACGGTTGCGGGCGTCGTCCCTCGCAAGAGTGACGTGCGGTGATCGGTTCCTGACTAGCCTGCTGGCGTGACCCGGAGGGAGCGGCTCAGACGGTCGGCCTGTCTCACGCTGACAGCCGTCGTCGTCGGGTGCGCCCTGCTCGACGCCTGGTACGGCGGAGGCTGGTTCCTCGACGGACCGTGGCAGGTGCTCGGCGCGCTGGCCATGGGGTACCTGCTGGGGGCATGGTTGCCGACCCTGCCCGCTGCGGCCCTGGTCACGGGAAGTGCGGTCGGTCTGACCGTCGCCAACCAACGCCACGAACCCGGCGCCTACCCCGTGGTCGATGACCTGGTCTTCTTCCTCCTCCTGGTCGGGGCTCCCGCTGTCGCTGGAGCGGCCATGGCCCGCCGGCGGGCCCAGGTCACGGAGCTCCACCGACTGGGTGACCGGATCGCCGCGCAGCGCGCCGCGGACCTCGAGGCTGCCCGCCTCGAGGAGCGGCAGCGGGTCGAGGTGGAGGTCCACCGGCGGGTGATCGAGCGTGTCGGCGGCCTGGTCCTGCTCGCCGAGGGCGCGCGGCGCAACCCGTCACCGAGCGCGGTCCTCGATGCGCTCACCCGGATCGAGGACGCGGCGCGCGCCACCCTCGTGGAGCTCCGCGAGGCGGTCGGGACCCTGCGGACCACACCGGAACCGCTCGATGCCACCGCACCGGTCCCGGATCCGGCGGCTGCACGTTCCGCGCACACGCCACCAGATCTGCGCGACGTGGCGTTGGCGGTGGGTCTCGGTCTGTCGATCGCGGTCGAGACTCTGGTGCGCGAGTTCGCGCGCGGTCCGGCGTGGGCCAACGTGCTGGCAGCGCTGCTCGTCGCGACACCCCTGATCTGGCGCCGGAGCCGACCGCTCACCGCCATCGGCACCACGTGGTTGCTCGCTGCCGCGATGACCGTCCTCCTGACTCCCCTGACCCTGACCGTGACCGCCCTGGGACTCATGCTGGTCGCGACGTACTCCGCGGGGGCGTACACGCGACCCTGGCCACTCGGCCTCGTCCTGAGCTGGGCAGGCACGACCACGCTGCTGGTGGTCACACCCGCCGGGTACCGGGACCCGGACGCCTGGGCACCGACCCTGGTCCTGACGACCCTGGTGTTCGTTGCCGGTGTCGTCGCGGCGGGCGCGGCTCGGAGGGCGGCGGCGCTTCGAGCCCATGTCGCCGCGCTGGAGGATGACCGCGAGACCGCCCGGCGAGCGGCGGTGGCCGGTACCAGGCTCAGCCTGGCCCGCGGGCTGCACGACAGCGTGGCGCACGCGATGACGGTGACCTGCCTCCAGGCCGCCGTCGCGCGGGACCGGGGCGCTGACCCGGACGCCGCTCTGTCGACAATGCTGGTCGCCGCGCGCGAGTGCATGGCCGACCTCCGAACCGGGCTCGACGAGCTCGACAGGGCCAGCCCCGCCTTCGACCCTCAAGGCCTCCAGCGGCTCGCGGCCGAGGCGGGCCTCGACGTCGAGTGGCACGTCGACCACGCGGTCGCCACCACCGCCGCGGCGGCGCCCGTCCAGCTCGTCGTACGCGAGGCACTCACCAACGCCGCCCGCCACGCACCCGGCAGCCGCGTCGTGGTCCGGGTCGCCGTCCGCGACGCGCGCGGTGAGGACCGGGTGGAGATCGAGGTCGTCGACCACGGCTCGGAGCTGACGACGTACGACCTGGGGACCGGCACCGGTCTCATCGGCCTGCAGGAGGCGCTGGCACGCTACGGCGGGACCCTGACCGCAGGCCCCCGCCGGGGCGGCGGCTTCGGGGTCGCGGCATCGCTCCCGATCCGACCGGAGGTGCCCGTGTGACCCGGTTGCTGATCGTCGACGACCAGGAGCTGGTGCGCACCGGGCTGCGGATGATCATCTCGGCCGAGGACGACCTCGAGGTCGTCGGCGAGGCGGCCGACGGGCAGGCTGCGATCCGTGAGGCCCGGCTGTTGCGGCCGGACGTGGTGCTGATGGACATCCAGATGCCCGGCACCGACGGCATCGCGGCCACTCGGCAGATCGTCCGGGACGTCCCCGGGTCCCGGGTGGTGATGCTGACGACGTTCGACCGCTCGCAGCTCGTGTACGACGCGCTCGTGGCGGGTGCCAGCGGCTTCCTGCTCAAGGACCTACCGCGAGAGCAGCTGGTCGGCGGGATCCGGGCCGCGGACCGCGGAGAGGAGCTGCTGGCCCCGCGCATCACGCGCCGGCTGATCGAGGAGTTCACCCGGGCAGCCCGGCAGGGGCCTCCCGCGTGGTACGAGCAGCTGACCGAGCGGGAGGCGGAGGTGCTGGTGCAGGTCGCGCGGGGCCGCTCCAACGCCGAGATCGCGCAGCAGCTCTACGTGAGCGTCGAGACCGTCAAGACGCACGTAGCCCGGGTGCTGGCCAAGCTGGGCGTGCGTGACCGGGTCCAAGCGGTGGTGGTCGCCTACGAGTCGGGCCTGGTCCGTCCCGGAGAGTGAACCTCAGTCGCCCAGCGGCGCGAGCACGTCCTTGTCGTTGTCGTAGGCGACGAGCAGCAGGTCGGTCATCGTGAACCGGTTGTCCACCGCGCCCAGGGTCGGCCGCCAGTCGGGGTCGCGCAGGATGGAGTGACGCGATCCCTCCATCGCCCGGTGGAAGGTCTCGGCCACGATCCTCGCACCGACCCCGGTGAGCCGTCCGTCGTTGAGCTCGGCCTCGCGCAGCACGTAGAACCACAGCGGCGTGGCCTTGGCGAAGCTGTCGCGCTCGCCGTCGGTGAGAGCGTCGAGCACGGCGCCACCGCTGTCCGCGACGCCACCGAGGATCTGGCGACGGGTGAGGGTCGTCACGGGGACGCCCTTGCTCCGCAGCAGCTGCGCCATCTGCTGCCCGCTCGCCAGCTTCACCATGGTGGCGCGGGCGAGGTTGCGGAACGCGAGGTCGGCCACGAGCTTTCCGAAGTCGTCGAACGACCCGCCGAACGAGCCTGGCGGCAGGTCCGACAGCGGCGGGGCCAGCCGGGTGTCGATGCGTCGTGCGAGGTTGCGTGCACCCGGCGGTGGCTTCAGGTCGGGGCGGCCGATGCTCGCGAAGTCGTAGAGCCGTCGCCAGTCGGCGATCCAGTTGCTCGGCAGGGCCAGCTCGTCGCCGCCGAGGCCACCGGAGGTCCCGGAGAAGTCGAACAGGAAGAACAGCGCGCCGCCACGGCCGGGGAACTCGGCGTTCCAGTCGTACGTCGCGCGGATCATCGAGTGACCCATCCGGAAGGCGGCCACGGAGAACTCGACCGGCATGGTCGGCATCGTGAGCGGATCTGCTCCTGCCTCGTGGACCTTGCGCCCGTTGTCGAACACGTCCTTGACGACGGCGCGGTCGCAGATCCGGGGAAGGTAGTCGTGGCGCAGCATCCACTGGTAGTGCTTGATGACCTCGCTGCGGGCCACGCGGAACCGCCGGCGGGCCGGCACCGACGAGTCCAGTCCGTCGACGACCCGGTTGTGGAACCGGATGAACGCCAGGTGGGTCTGCGCGACCGCGAGGTTCTCGTCGTTGCGGAAGTCGGGGATCAGCGCCCGCCGCGGTCGGCGCCGGCTGCCGTCACCCACCCGCGCCAGGTCGTACTCACGACGTGCGCGCAGGTTGTCGACCCTGACCGTCTTGCCGAACTTGAGGTGCCGGTCGTCCTCGTAGAACTCCGCGGAGACCGGGTCGTTCGGTCCGGCGCCGTACAGGCTGTCGAGGTCGAGCGTGGGCGAGCGGCCCTGGAGCAGGTCCGCCGGCGAGACGTTCACGCCGAGGGTCACCGTGGTCGCGTCGAACGTGAGGTCGTGGTCCACGAACTGGCCGAGATAGGTGTACCCGGCCGGGATCCTGCCCACCGGATCGCGACCGCCCGCAGAGATCGCCGCCGCGACCTTGCGGCGGATCCCCCGCTGCAGCCGAGTGCCGCGCGGTCCCATCCGCGAGAAGCGGAAGTCGGGCACGACGGCGGCCGCCCGAGCCCGGCCCCGTGGGCGCGCCGACACGGCCTTGACTGCAGCCGGGCTTCCGACGAGCCCCTCACCCTCGATGAAGAAGGTCTCGCGGCCGTGTCGCGGCTGGTACCCGTGCGAAGCTGCGGGTGACGGCTTGTCAGGCATGGTCGGCTCTCCTCCCGGCAGCGGGGGCCGGTGAGGCACCCTCCCCCGTGGGTCTACGACTCCTCGCGAGCGTAGGGGTCACAGACGTTGAGGTCGAGCGCCGGTCGTGGCAGGTTCGGTGTTTTGAGCTCACATCTCGGGAGGACTCATGCTCATCCGATCCATGTTCACAGCCGCCGTCCTGATGGCCGCGGGGCCCGTGGCGGGCGCGACCGATGCGCCCGCCAGCCCCTCCGATCCCGACCCGGCGTTCCACGCCACGGTCACGACCGTGCCCGAGGACTACCGCGACCTGATGATCGGCGTCTCGTGGAAGCCGGGCTGCCCGGTCCCGATCGACGACCTGCGGATCATCGAGATGAACCACTGGGGGTTCGACGGCACCGTCCACGAGGGAGGCCGGCTGATGGTGCACCGGGAGGTCGTCGACGAGGTCGTCGCTGCCTTCGGGGACATGTTCGCGGCCGGGTTCCCGATCCGCCGGATGGAGCTGATCGAGGAGTACGACGGCTCCGACGACGCCTCCATGGCGGCCGACAACACCTCGGCGTTCAACTGCCGACCGATCACGGGCAGCCCCGGCCGGTTCTCGATCCACTCCTACGGGAAGGCGATCGACATCAACACGGTCGAGAACCCGTACGTCAACGGCGACACGGTGCTACCGCCCGCCGGCGCGGAGTACCTCGACCGGGACGACGTGCGACCGGGAATGATCGTCAAGAACGACGCGGTCGTGAAGGCGTTCAAGAAGCGCGGCTTCGAGTGGGGCGGCAACTGGCACTCGCTGAAGGACTACCAGCACATGGAGGCCAAGCAGGTGTAGGGACGTCGCAGGTCAGAGCCAGTACGTGTCGTGCTGCAGCATGAACGCGGCCCGCTCGTCGTCGCTCATCTCGAGCCCGCGGCCGACCGCGTCGAGCGTCTCGAAGTAGTCCTCGCGCGGGGCGCCGGGCGTGAACATCAGCAGCATCCGCGCGTGGTCGCCACCGCGGAAGCCGTGGATGCCGCCCTCGGGGACGTGGAGGTAGTCGCCGGCCCGGGCGGTGACCCAGTCGTTGCCGTCGTACAGCTTCACGGTGCCCTCGAGGATGTAGAACGACTCGGTGATGGCGCGGTGGAAGTGGGGGTCGGGCCCGCTCTCTGCCTCGCCGAACGACCAGCGGTAGAGACCGTAGAGCCCGCCGGTCTGGTCGCCGGTGGCGAGGTACTCGCAGCTGCCGCCGTTGCGGTACTCGATCTCCGGCGGGGTGTCGTCCCGACGGAGCCAGGCAGTGGCTTCGCCGCCTTCGCCGGTGTACACGTCGTCCGGATAGGGCCGGTGGAGCGGGTTGGGGAGAGACATGTGTCGATCCTGCGGTACGGGGAACGAAGACGTCGAGGAGGGGTCGCGTGGACACCGAGACGACCGCTGCGCCGTGGGTCCCAGACCGACCGGGCCTGGCGCGGCCCTCCTGCGGGTGCGTGACCGGGCCGAGTGTGCGGCGGCGTACGAGGACGTCCTCTCTGACCTGCGCGCCGCGACAGCCGCCGTCGGCTGACCGCAGGACGCTCCTTGCCCCCTGCGGTCGGCCTGTGCTTCGCTGACCGCGGTGCACCAGCGCCGAGGGGGGTCCATGCGGCGATCGACCCGGGCAGCGACGGCTGTCCTCGCGGTGCTGCCGCTGCTCGCCGTCGGCATGGCCGGCGGAGCCACACCAGCGCCGAACGGCTCCGACGCGCCCTCGGTGTCGACAACAAGCGCTCGAGCCCCCGACCCACGTCCGAACATCGTCGCCATCACCGCCGACGACATGCGCGTCTCCGACCTCGAGGCGATGCCGCGGTTGCGCCGGCTGCTCCGACAACGAGGGACCACGTTCGCCCGCAGCTACGCCACGTTCCCGCTGTGCTGCCCCTCGCGCGCGTCCTTCCTGACCGGGCAGTACGCGCACAACCACGGGGTGCTCGACAACGAGCAGCCGCTGGGTGGGTACGCCGCGTTCGACCCGAGCAGCACAGTCGCGACCTGGCTCGACGACGCGGGCTACCAGACGGCGTTCGTCGGCAAGTTCATCAACGAGTACGGAGCCGTGACGCCCGTGACCGTGCCGCCGGGCTGGGACGACTTCCACGCCTCGATCGGCGGCGGCCACTACTTCGAGACGACCCTGTTCGAGAACGGTGCGCCGACAACGTACGACGGCCCGTACCAGACCGATGTCTACGGTCGGGTCGCCAGTGACCTGATCGAGGAGCGGGTGGCGCGCCGTGCCCCGCTGTTCCTGTGGGCCTCGTTCTACGCACCGCACGTCGGGAGGCCGCGGGAGCCGGACGATCCGGGGATCAACACCCCCGCCGTGGCTCCCCGGCACCGGGATCGCTTCGCGGACCGGCCACTGCGGAGCCCGCGTTCGTTCGACGAGCCCGACGTCTCGGACAAGCCGCGCCACGTCCGGCAGCGGCCGCGCCTGTCTGCGGACCTGCAGGCCCAGATGCGCGAGTCCTACCAGCAGCGGCTCGAGTCGCTGCTGGCGCTCGACGCCGCCGTGGGGCGGATCGTGGCCACGCTACGACGCAGCGGTGAGCTGCCCAACACGGTCGTGCTCTTCACCGCCGACAACGGCTGGATGATGGGTGAGCACCGGATCCACGCCGGCAAGACGGTCGTGTACGAGCCGTCGACGCGCGTTCCGCTGATCGTGCGCGGGCCCGGTTTCCCGGCGGGGACGAAGCGACACCAGCTGGTTGCCAATATCGACGTCGCACCGACGTTCGCCGCCCTCGCCCGCACCCGGCCCGGGCTTCGGGTCGACGGCCGCTCGCTGCTGCCGCTGGCGAGGCGACCGTCCGTGGGCCGGGACCGAAGGCTGGTGCTCGAGGCAGGACCGCGCAGCCGGAACGCCCCGATGTTCTACACGGCGGTCCGGACGGACCGATGGCTCTACGTCGAGTACGGCGAGACCGGTGAGCGGGAGCTCTACGACATGGACCGGGACCCGCACCAGCTCGTGAACCAGGCACGGAACCCGGCGTACCGCGAGCACCGGCAGCGACTGGCCCGCCGGCTGGCGGAGCTCCGCGACTGTGCCGGACGCGGCTGCCGCTAAGCCCTCTCGTCACGCAGCGCCCCGGCCCGCGCCCAGCGGGTGCGGCCCCACGGCTTCCAGATCGACAGCACGAGTGCGAAGCCGAGCGCGACGAAGGAGACGACCGGCGGGAACAGCAGGTCGCGGCCGGCTCCGCCGACTGCTTCGCGCACCTCGGCCGCGGTTCCCGTGAGGTCGACGGGGATGCTCAGCGCGCCCGGGACCAGGGCCACGAACGCCAGCGTGGTGAGCACGATCCCGATGGAGAGCTTGGTCAGGACCCACGTCCAGGTGAGCAGACCCCACTTGGTTCCCCAGCCCAGCAGGATCCCGGTGAGGAGCATGCCGACGGCGAGCACCGGCACCACGACCGGGATGACCAGGCGAGCAGCGGTGTACGCCGCCGCGACGGTCGGCCCGCTGTCGGAGCTCGCCCCGGTGACGACCAGCACCAGCAGCCCGAGGTCGAGGCCCATCCACCCCACGCCGCACAGCACGTGCGCAGCCAGAACTACCCGGCGCCAAGGTCTGCTCAATGAGAAGGACATGCCGGCAACGTAGGCAGGCCCGGGCGTCCGTTGCATCGGGGTCGACCCCGATCCCGACCCTGATGCCAGGCTGGATCCGCGCGTTAGCGTGACACCCATGGACATCCCTCGGTACACACTCAACGACGGTCACGACCTGCCCGCGATCGGGTTCGGGACGGCCGGGCTGCGTGGGGACGACGCGGTCGCCGCGGTCACCAGCGCCCTGGAGAACGGCTACCGGCTGCTCGACACGGCCGTGAACTACGAGAACGAGGCCGAGGTCGGCGAGGCGATCCGCCATTCCGCCGTACCTCGCGAGGAGATCATGGTCACCAGCAAGATCCCCGGCCGCCACCACGCCTACGACGACGCGATCCGCTCGACCAAGGAGTCCCTCGAGCGGCTCGGCCTCGACCACCTCGACCTGCACCTCATCCACTGGCCCAACCCGGGCCGCGACCTCTACCACGAGACCTGGCGGGCGCTGGTGGACCTCCGGAAGGAGGGGCTGGTGCGCAGCGTCGGGGTCTCGAACTTCACCGAGGCGCACCTGCGTCGGGTGATCGACGAGACCGGAGTGACGCCGGCCGTGAACCAGATCGAGCTGCACCCCTACTGGCCGCAGCCCGAGATGCAGCAGGTGCACGACGACCTCGGCGTCGTCACCGAGTCCTGGAGCCCGCTCGGCAAGCGGCAGGCTCCGTTCACGGAGCCACCGGTGGCCGAGGCGGCGGAGCGATACGGCGTGACGCCCGGCCAGGTGATCCTGCGCTGGCAGCTGCAGCAGGGCAACCTGCCGATCCCCAAGTCGGCCACGCCGTCACGGCAGCGCGAGAACCTCGACGTGTTCGGGTTCGAGCTCTCCGACGACGAGATGGCCGCGATCAGCGGCCTCGGGCGTCCCGACGGCCGGCTGTTCGGCGGCGACCCCGACACCCACGAGGAGATGTGAGCCGGTCCCTCAGCGGGTGACCGCCACCAGTCGTTCCACGAGGGCACGGGTGGCGGGGACCTGCTCGGCGCCCGGACGGTAGACCAGCCCGACGTGCCGCTCCCCCAGCGCCTTCGACTGCCGGACGACGACATCCGGGTGCTGGAACGCCTGCAGCGACGAGCGCGGGAGCATCGTGACGCCCAGTCCCGCGGCGACCAGGGCCTGCACGGCGACGTTGTCGTCCGTCTCGTGTGAGAGTGCGGGCTCGAACCCCGCTCGCCGACACCGGTCGACCAGGTGCTGCCGACACCGGTGGCAGCCGCCGACCCAGGTGTCACGGGCGAGCTCGCCGAGCCGGACCGCGCGGCGCGAGGCGGCCGGGTGACCGGGTGGGAGGACGAGGTCGACCGGCTCCACGGTCAGCGGCAGCCAGGTGAGGTCGCCGTCGTCGGGTGGCGGCCCGTCGTACCCGAAGACGAGCGCGAGGTCCGCCTCACCGGTTCGGACAGCGGCCCAGGCCTCGGGCGGCTCGGCCTCGACCATGGCCACCTCGATCGCGGGATGGTCGCGCGCCAGCTCCTTCAGCGCTGCCGGGGCCATCGTGGCGGCCGCGGACGGAAAGGCGACCAGCCGTACTCGGCCGCCGCGCAGGTCGGCGAGCGACGCGAGCTCCTCCTCCGCCATGTGCAGGGCTCCGGCGATGGAGTCGGCCCGCTGCAGCAGCAGCCTGCCGGCCTCGGTGAGCTCGACGCCGCGGGTGCTGCGAAGCAGCAGCGGGCTGCCCACCTCGCGCTCCAGGCGTTGCAGCTGCTGACTGACCGCCGGCTGGGTCCATCCGAGCTCTCGGGCGGCGCCACTGAGCGACCCGGCCCGGGCGACCGCACGGAAGACGAGCACACGACGGGGATCCATGCCTCAAAGTATCGCTTATGTCTCTGCCAAGAAAGTTCGGACT
>NZ_DASUTK010000120.1:0-14061 GCF_036374615.1 Nocardioides sp. | reverse complement strand
GCCGCCGACGAGGGCGGCGTCGAGGGTGAGCGGACGACCCGCCGGGGGCCGACGCCTGAGGAGCTGCTCGAGGGGCTCAACGAGCAGCAGCGTGCGGCCGTCGTCCACGCCGGCGCACCGCTGCTGGTGGTGGCCGGTGCGGGGTCCGGCAAGACCCGGGTGCTCACACGGCGGATCGCGTGGCTGATCACCGAGCGCCAGGCGCACCCCGGCTCGGTGCTGGCGATCACCTTCACGAACAAGGCCGCCGCCGAGATGAAGGAGCGGGTCGAGGCGCTGGTGGGGCGGCGGGCCCGGATCATGTGGGTCAGCACGTTCCACTCGGCGTGCGTGCGGATCCTCCGCAAGGAGATCGACAAGCTGGGCTTCAAGTCGTCGTTCTCGATCTACGACGCTGCCGACTCCAAGCGGCTGATGACGTTGGTCGCGAAGGACCTCGAGCTCGACCCGAAGCGGCACCCGCCCAATGTCCTGCTCCACTGGATGTCCAACCACAAGAACGAGCTGCGCGACCACGAGGAGGCGGCCCGCGAGGCTCGCAACCACTTCGAGGAGTCCTGCGCCGCGGCGTACGCGATCTACCAGCGCCGCCTCAAGGACGCCAACGCACTCGACTTCGACGACCTGATCATGACGACGGTCCACCTGTTCCAGGCGTTTCCCGACGTGCGGGAGAGCTACCGGCGCCGGTTCCGCCACGTCCTCGTCGACGAGTACCAGGACACCAACCACGCTCAGTACGCCTTGATCCACCAGCTCTGTGCCGACGACCCCGAGGACCTCGACCCCGAGGCGGAGCGGGTCGAGCCGAGCGAGCTGATGGTCGTGGGCGACGCCGACCAGTCGATCTACGCGTTCCGGGGCGCGAGCATCCGCAACATCCTCGACTTCGAGCAGGACTTCCCGAACGCCGAGACGATCATGCTCGAGCAGAACTACCGCTCCACCCAGACCATCCTCAACGCCGCCAACGCCGTCATCACGCACAACAAGGGCCGCAAACCGAAACGGCTCTGGTCCGACGCGGGCGCCGGGGAGCGGATCGTGGGGTACGTCGCCGACGACGAGCACGACGAGGCCCGCTTCGTCTCCGACGAGATCGACAAGCTCACCGACCAGGCGGGCGTGCGGGCCGGAGACGTCGCGGTCTTCTACCGCACCAACGCGCAGTCGCGGGTCTTCGAGGAGGTGTTCATCCGGACCGGTCAGCCCTACAAAGTCGTTGGCGGCGTGCGCTTCTACGAGCGGCGCGAGGTGCGCGACGCCTTGGCCTACCTGCGGATGCTGGTCAACCCCGCCGACGAGATCTCGCTGCGTCGGATCCTCAACACACCCAAACGCGGGATCGGCGACCGGGCCGTCGCGTGCGTCACCGTTCTCGCCGAGCGGGATCGGATCACGTTCTGGGACGCGCTGCGCCGGTCGGACGAGGCGCCCGGGCTGGCGTCCCGGTCGCACAACGCGATCACCGGCTTCGTCGCGATGGTCGAGGAGCTCCAGTCGATGGTCGAGGCGGGGGAGCGACCCGACGTCGTGCTCGAGTCGGTCCTCGACCGCTCCGGCTACCTCACGGAGCTCGAGGCGTCCGACGACCCGCAGGACGAGACCCGGCTGGAGAACCTCGCCGAGCTGGTGGCGGTCGCGCGCGAGTTCGCCGACGACCCCGACGCCGCTGCCCTCGGGGGCGGCACCGGTCTCGACCAGTTCCTCGAGCGCGTGTCCCTGGTCGCCGACACCGACCAGATCCCCGACGAGCCCGGTGACAACGACACCGGCGTCGTCACGCTGATGACCCTCCACACCGCCAAGGGACTCGAGTTCCCGGTGGTGTTCCTGACCGGCTTGGAGGACGGGGTCTTCCCGCACGCCCGCTCCCTCGGCGACCAGCCCGAGCTCGAGGAGGAGCGCCGGCTCGCGTACGTCGGGGTCACCCGCGCCCAGCAGCGGCTCTACCTGTCGCGGGCCGTCGTCCGCTCCTCGTGGGGCGCGCCGTCACACAACCCGGCCTCGCGGTTCCTGGACGAGATGCCGGTCGACCTCGTCGACTGGCGGCGTACCGAGGCGGCCCAGAGCCAGTGGCACCGCCCGGACCTGACGGTCGGGAGCCGTTCCTGGGGCTCGCCCACCCCCGCCGGTCGACGGAACTTCTCGGCCGCCGCGGCGCGGGCCGATGCGGCCTCCAAGGCGAGGTCCACCCGCGACATCCCCTCGCTCGACCCCGGCGACCGCGTGCAGCACGACAGCTTCGGCCTCGGCACGGTGGTGGCGCTGGAAGGCGCCGGTGACAAGGCGGTCGCGTCGATCGACTTCGGCAGCGAGGGCGTGAAGCGGCTGCTGCTGCGGTACGCGCCGGTCGAGAAGTTGTGAGGCGCGGAGCGCCGAAGAACTGCTGATGGTGGTCGAGCAAGGAGTCGTCGGCTGAGCCTGCGAAGCCGGCGAACCGACGCGTCGAGACCCGGTGTCGTGCCGACGAGACTCGACTACGGGGTGACGCCGTGCACGATGAACGCGGCGTACGGATCCACCGGGTCACCGCCGCCGGGGCGGACCTCGATGTGCAGGTGGGAGCCGGTGACGTTTCCGGTGGAGCCGATGGCGCCGATCACCTCACCGGACCGGACTTCCTCGCCCTCGCTGACCCCGAAGCTGCTCTGGTGGCAGTACCAGATCTCGGTGCCGTCCTCGAGGGTGACGACGGTCTTGTTGCCGTAGGAGCCGTCGTAACCGACGGAGGTGACCACGCCGTTGGCGATCGACATGAACTCCTGGCCCTCGTACCCGTTGAAGTCGAGGCCGGTGTGGTAGCTGGCCCAGAGACCGTACTCACCGAAGGTGGCCGTCGTGACCGACGGGTTGACCGGAAGCACCCAGCGGTTGAGCGCGATCTTCTTCGACTGCCGCTCCGCCAGCGCGGCGAACTCGGCCAGGGCCGCGTCGCGCTGCTTCGACAGCTCCTCCGCCTCGGCGACGAGGGGCGAGTCGGCGGCGCTCGCGAGAGCCTGGCGGTCAGAGCTGCGTGACACCGTCCTGCGGCCGGACAGCAGGTCGTTCCTGGACTGGCCGGTGGCACCGCCGAGGGCACTGGCCGCCATCACGCGGTCGTCGGACGCGACGGTGAGTGCCGGGTCGGACACGACAACGGCGCCGCCCGCCGAGACGGTCAGCGCCGCGATGCCGAGAACCACGGGAACCGGGGGGAGGCCGCGGAACAGCGGGCCGCGTGAACCGGAGTGCCTGCTGGCCTTGCGCCGACCGGGAGCAGAACCCGCGACAGGCGCTGGAGGCGCTGCGGGCGCCGCCAGGGTCGCCGAGCGGCCACGGCTCAGGCCGCGACGATCCGCCCGATGGTTTCCCATCCGTGTGTGCTCCCAATGTGTCGGGGGTGGAGACAACGAGCAGAGACTGTAACGGATGGGTCACGGCAGGGGAATTCCTGGTGTCCCATTGTGGATGACGTGCGAGGAGGAACGGTCGGTATCCGGGTCGGTTAGCCTGCGGCCATGAGCGTTACCACGCCCGAGCCCGGCCGGATCCGGATCGTGGTGGGCAAGCCCGGTCTCGACGGCCACGACCGTGGCGCCAAGATCGTCGCTCGCGCGCTGCGAGACGCGGGGCACGAGGTCATCTACACCGGCCTGCACCAGACGCCCGAGCAGATCGTCGAGACCGCGATCCAGGAGGACGCGGACCTGATCGGCCTCTCGGTCCTCTCGGGTGCCCACATGACGCTGTTCAGGCGGCTGCTGGAGCTGCTCGCCGAGAGGGACGCCTCCGACATCGTCGTCTTCGGCGGCGGGATCATCCCCGACGAGGACATCCCCGTCCTGGAAGAGCTCGGCGTGGCCAAGGTGTTCACGCCCGGAGCGGCCACCCACGAGATCACGGGCTGGGTCGCCGAGCACTTCGCCCACGCGTGACGCGGCCCCGGAGCGGCGGACCGGGCTCTACTCCTGAGGCGGGCCCACGCGCTCGGTCTCGCGAGAGGCGATCGCGGCCCCCAGGCGGTCCGGCACGAACCCGGAGAACATCGTCTGCACCCGGTGGAACAACCGGCCACCCACGACCATGTCCCGGCCGCGCATCATCGCCTCGTACCCCTGCCGGGCGACGGTCTCCGCACTGGCCTGCGGTCCTTGGGCGACCCGCGCCTCCTCCATATCGTTGCGACGGAAGAACGAGGTCGCAGTGGGCCCCGGCAGCAACGACGTGACCGAGACGCCGGTGCCGCGCAGGTCGTGACGCGCGGCTTCGGCGTAGCTGTGCACGAACGCCTTGGAGGCGGCGTACGCGGCGTGGCCCGGGCCCGGCGCCTTGCCGGCGATCGAGGCGACCATCAGCATCCGACCTCGGCCCGCGGCCGCCATGTCACGCGCCAGGAGTACGGCGAGATGGACCGTCGAGCGCACGTTGAGGTCGACCACCCGCAGCTGGGTGTCGAGGTCGACCTCGTCGAACCGGCCCCAGACCCCGATGCCCGCGTTGAGCACGGCAACGTCGACCGATTGTCCGAAGCCGTGCGCCATGTCGTGAAGCCGGTGGACGGCCTGCGGGTCCGCGAGGTCGACCACACAGGCTTCCGCCCTGCGACCGGTGCCGTCGAGCTCTTTCGCCACGTCGTGCACGGCGGGCTCGTCCGCCGCGAGTAGCAGGTCGTACCCCTCCGCAGCGAGGAGGCGGGCGAAGGCGGCACCGATGCCCGTCGAGGCACCGGTGACGAGTGCGAGAGGTCGCGTCATGACCGGCCTCGTACCCGCCCCGGGTCCGATGATGCCCGGCATGAACGGTCCGGCCCCGGGTACCGGTTCTTATGCAGTCCACGTCCCGCGTCATCGCGACCGACATCGACACCGTCTGGTCGGTGCTCGCCGACGGCTGGCTCTACCCGCTGTTCGTCGTGGGGGCCTCTCGGATGCGTGAGGTCGACGACAGCTGGCCCGAGCCGGGATCGCGGCTGCACCACTCCGTGGGCAGCTGGCCGGCCCTGATCAACGACCACACGACCGTGCTGGCCGCCGAGCCGCCGTCGCGGTTGCGGCTGCGGGCACGCGCGTGGCCGTCCGGGGAGGCGGAGGTCGAGTTCCTGCTCGAGCCCGAGGGGACCGGCACCCACGTGGAGCTGCGCGAGGACGTCGTGGCGGGGCCTGCGACGCTCATCCCGGCGGTGGCTCGACACCCGCTGCTGGGCTGGCGCAACACGGAAACGCTGCGGCGTCTGGCGTACGTCGCGGAGCGCCGCGGCACCCGATGACGGTCCACGACGCCGTCGTCGTCGGAGCCGGGCCGAACGGCTTGGTGGCAGCCAACCTCCTGGCAGATGCCGGCTGGTCGGTGCTCGTGCTCGAGGAGCAGCCGACGCCCGGCGGGGCCGTCCGTAGCGATCGCGACGTGCACGAGGGCTTCGTGCACGACACCTTCAGCGCGTTCTACCCGTTGGGGGCGGCCTCGCCGATCCTGGCGGGCCTGGAGCTGGAGGCGCACGGGCTCCGGTGGACGCACGCGCCGGCCGTCCTCGGGCACGCCACCGAGGGACGGTGGACGATGCTCTACCGCGACCGCACGCGCACTGCGGCAGCACTCGACGAAGCGGCGCCGGGCGACGGAGAGTCGTGGCTCGCGCTGTGCGAGACCTGGGACCGGATCGAGAAGCCGCTCCTGGCGGGACTGTTCACGCCGTTCCCCCCGCTGCGTCCCACGCCGAGGCTGCTCGCGGCGGTGGCACGCACGGGTGGGCTGGACCTGGTGCGCACCCTGCTGCTGCCTGCCGTCGACCTGGCACGTCCCTTCCGCGGCCCCGGTCCCGGCCTGCTGCTCGCCGGCAACGCCGGTCACGCGGACCTGCCGCTGGCCTCACCCGGATCCGGGTTCTTCGGGCTGTTGCTCTGCATGCTCGGGCAACGGGTCGGGTTCCCGGTGCCGGTCGGTGGGGCCGGGATGCTCACCGGGGCCCTGGTGTCACGGCTGACGGGCAGCGGCGGGCAGGTCGAGTGCGGTCGCGCCGTGACGAGGGTGCTCGTGAAGGACGGCAGGGCAGCCGGGGTCGCGACCAGCGACGGTGAGGAGCACCTCGCAGGGCGGGCCGTCCTTGCCGACACCTCGCTCCCGGCCCTGGCCGGCAGTCTGCTCGCGGCCGAGGAGCTGCCGCCCCGGCTGGCCCGGCAGATCAGCGGGTTCCGGCTGGACCCCGGCACGGTCAAGGTCGACTGGGCCCTGTCCGGCGCGGTCCCCTGGGCCACACCCCCTCCGGCGGCGCCGGGCACCGTGCACGTCTCCGCCTCCGTCACTGAGATGACGACGGCGCTGACGCAGGTCGCCGCTGGTGCCGTCCCGTCCGCTCCGTTCCTCCTCGTCGGCCAGATGACCACGGCCGACCCGACCCGCTCGCCGCCCGGGACCGAGTCGATGTGGGCGTACGCACACGTTCCGCAGCCGGACGAGACGGTCACCGACGCCGGGAACGGCGGGATCCGCGGCGCGTGGGACCACGACGAGTGCCAGCGCTTCGCAGACCGGATGCAGGCCCAGATCGAGGCCCTCGCTCCCGGTTTCTCCGAACGGATCCTCGCCCGCCGGGTCCTCGGGCCGCGCGAGCTCGAGTCGCGCAACCGCAACCTGGTCGGCGGCGCCCTCAACGGCGGCACCGCCCAGCTGCACCAGCAGCTCGTGTTCCGTCCGGTTCCGGCGATGCGCGGGCGGACGGAGACCGGGGTGCCGGGGCTCTACCTCGCCTCGGCCGCTGCGCACCCCGGGGGAGCGGTGCACGGCGCCCCCGGTCATGCCGCGGCCCGTGCCGCGCTGGCGCACGACCGACTGGCGCGGTGGCGGCCCGGCCGCAACCCCCGTTGAATCGCGCGCTTGCGGCTGTTGAGTCGCGTGCGAGCGGCCGTTCGTTCGGTGCCTGCGGCTCTCGAGTGCCGCTCCCGTGCGACTCGAGTGCCGCAGTCCCGCGCGACTCAAGTGCCGCCCGGTGACCGCACAGCCGCCGACCCGACCTGCCGCCCACCGCTTCGCGCGGCTAGGGTGCAAAGCGCGAACACCCCCGCTCTCGTCGACACGACAAGGACTGGTCGGACAGTGGACTTGATGGAGTACCAGGCGAAGGAGCTCTTCGCCAAGCACGGCGTGGCCGTCACGCTCGGCACGACCGTCATGACGCCCGAGGACGCCCGCGCGGCGGCCGAGGAGATCGGCGGCGTCAGCGTCGTCAAGGCCCAGGTCAAGGCCGGCGGCCGCGGCAAGGCCGGCGGCGTCAAGGTTGTCAAGACTCCCGAGGAGGCCGAGGAGGCGGCTCGCGCGATCCTCGACCTGGAGATCAAGGGTCTTCCGGTCAACCGGGTCCTGGTGGTGCCCGGCGCCTCGATCGAGGAGGAGTACTACTTCTCCTACCTGCTCGACCGCGCCAACCGCTCCTACCTGTGCATCGCCAGTGTGGAGGGCGGCGTCGAGATCGAGGAGGTCGCCAAGACCAACCCGGACGCCGTGAAGAAGATCCCGATCGACGCGCTCACCGGGGTCGACGCGGCCAAGGCGGAGGCGATCGTCGACGAGGCCGGCTTCCCCGCGCCTCTGCGCGACCAGGCGATCCAGATGCTCCAGCAGCTGTGGGCCGTGTTCGTCGAGGAGGACGCCACGCTGGTCGAGGTCAACCCGCTGGCCCGGCTGACCGGCGACAAGCTGGAGGCACTCGACGGCAAGGTGTCGCTCGACGACAACGCCGACTTCCGGCACGAGGACCACGCTCGCTTCGAGATCCGCGAGGAGTCCGACCCGCTCGAGTCCAAGGCCAAGGACAAGGGCCTCAACTACGTGAAGCTCGACGGCCAGGTGGGGATCATCGGCAACGGCGCCGGACTGGTGATGTCGACCCTCGACGTCGTCGCGTACGCCGGCGAGCGGCACGGGGGAGTCGAGCCGGCCAACTTCCTCGACATCGGCGGCGGGGCGAACGCGCAGGTGATGGCCGACGGCCTCGACGTGATCATCCACGACGAGCAGGTCAAGAGCGTGTTCGTGAACGTGTTCGGCGGTATCACCGCCTGCGACGAGGTCGCCAACGGCATCAAGGGTGCGTTGGAGATCCTCGGCGACGAGGCGACCAAGCCGCTCGTCGTACGGCTCGACGGCAACAACGTCGCCCAGGGCAGGGCGATCCTCGACGAGCTGAACCACCCCCTGGTGACCCAGGTCGCCACGATGGACGGCGCGGCCGACAAGGCCGCCGAGCTGGCGAACCGCTGAGACGGCGACGAGACGGAGAGCGAAGAAGATGTCGATCTACCTGAACAAGGACTCCCGGATCATCGTCCAGGGCATGACCGGAGGCATGGGTTCGAAGCACACCACGCTGATGCTGGACGCCGGTTCGAACATCGTCGGTGGCGTCAACGCCCGCAAGGCGGGCACGACGGTGGAGCTCGGTGGTCAGGAGCTGCCGGTCTTCGGGACGGTCGAGGAGGCGATGAAGGAGACCGACGCCGACGTGTCCGTCGTGTTCGTCCCCCCGGCCTTCACCAAGGACGCCTGCATCGAGGCGATCGACGCGGGCATCGGCCTGTTGGTCGTGATCACCGAGGGCGTGCCGGTCCAGGACTCCGCTGCGGTGTTCGCCTACCTCCAGGGCTCCGGCAACCACGCGGGAACGCGGATGATCGGGCCCAACTGTCCGGGTGTCATCACGCCAGAGGAGTCGCTGGCCGGCATCACACCCCACACGATCGCGGGCAAGGGCCCGATCGGCCTGGTCTCCAAGTCGGGCACCTTGACCTACCAGATGATGTTCGAGCTGCGGGACTTCGGTTTCTCGACCGCGATCGGCATCGGTGGCGACCCGATCATCGGCACCACCCACATCGACGCGCTCGAGGCGTTCGAGAACGACCCCGACACCGAGGCGATCGTGATGATCGGTGAGATCGGCGGTGACGCGGAGGAGCGGGCTGCGGCGTACATCAAGGACCACGTGACCAAGCCGGTGGTCGGGTACGTCGCCGGCTTCACGGCACCCGAGGGCAAGACCATGGGTCACGCCGGCGCGATCGTGTCAGGTTCCTCCGGCACCGCCGCCGCGAAGAAGGAGGCGCTCGAGGCGGCCGGGGTCAAGGTGGGCAAGACGCCCTCGGAGACCGCCGACCTGATGCGGGCCATCCTGAAGGAACGGGGCGTCGAGGCGCGCTGAGCCCGCGCTCGTGCACGCTGTGAGGGCGTTGGTGCTTCCGAGCCCCTTCCTGCCCGAGGTGGCCTACGAGCCGTGGGTCGCGGCCTTGCGAGCCGACGGGCTCGACGCCGTCCTGGCACCTGTCCCACGACCGCCGGACGCATCGACGCTGGTCGAGGTCTGGGCCCGCCTGACGCAGCCCGGCGCGGTCCTGCTGCCGCACAGCAACGCCGGCTACCTGGCTCCGGTGGTGAGCGGCGCGTGCGGTGGCGCTCCGATCGTCTTCGTCGACGCGGCCCTGCCCGAACCCGGGCCGGTGACCCGGCTGGCACCTGCGAGATTTCGCGACTTCCTCGACGGCCTTGCCGATGACGAGGGTCTTCTCCCACCGTGGACCCGCTGGTGGCCGCGACCGGACTACGCCGACTCGCTGCCCGGTGACTGGTTCGAGCGGATCGATGCGGAAGCACCCCAGGCGCCGATGTCGTACGTCGACGCCGAGGTCACGCTGCCGCCCGCCTGGGAGGGCGGCTCGCGCGCCTACCTCGCCTTCGGCGAGACCTACGCAGCGGAGCTCGACCGAGCGGAGGGTGCCGGCTGGCCCACCCGCCGGCTCGAGGGCGGCCACCTGCACTGGCTGGTCCGACCCGAGGAGGCTGCGGCGGCCGCAGCGGAGCTGATCGAGGCTGCAGGAGTCAGCACCTAGGCGCAGTCAGCAGCCGGCCTCTGTGAAGCCGCACATCGCGGACACGACCGCAGCCGACTCGACGATCTGTGCGTCGACCTGCTCGTCGGCGAAGTCCCGGCTGCCCTCGTTGCTGGCCTGGTCGATCAGCACCGCCCGGCCCAGCCGGGTCACGTGCACGAGGGTGAGGCCCACGCCGGGCGAGCCGTCGTACTCGCTCCACCGCAGCAGGGCCCATGACTCACCTCCCACCCCGGTCGGGCGGACCGTGTTGACCGACGCGTAGCCGTCGTCGTGCTCCTGGCGGGGGCAATCGCGCCAGAAGGACAAGAGCGAGCCGGTGAAGACGACCGCGGCCTCGGCGTCCTCGAACGTGATGAGCTCGCGGGCGCGGTGGTCCTCGACGTTGTTCCAGTCGGCGCGCAGCCGGTCGCGGGCGCCAGTGGGAGTGAAGGACGCGCCGCACATGTCCCAGGTCAGTGGCTCGAGGGAGCGGTTCGGTCCGCGCAGCCCGTGCTGCGGTCCTGGTTCGGCAGCGTCGTCGTCGGGCCAGCCGGCCGCGAGCGGGAACGAGTCGGGGATGTCGCTCGCCACGGCGCAGCCGACCGCGCTGAACCCGCACATCGCGTCGATGATCGGGGCGATCGTCCGTGCGTGCGAGGCGATGCCCTGTCCGAGCGTCTCGCCGGGCAGGTACTCGCCGCTGCGGGCAGTCACCAGGACGGCGTTGCCGACCCGCACCAGGTGCCAGAACGTGGCGCCGAGGGTCGGCAGCCCGTCGGTCTCGTAGGTGCGGACCACCCGGAGCGCCTCCTCGCCCAGATCGGCGTCGGCCACCTCGATCAGCCACAGAGTGTCGCCGTGCTCTTCCCTCGCGCACGTGTGGGCCGCCTCGCGTGCCGCTACGAGGAGCGAGTGTGCCGCCGCGTCGTCGGCGTACAGGCGCAGGCTGCGGCGGTCAGCGAACTCCGGCCCCGCCGCACCGTCGTGCATGGCGTCGAGGACGCCATCGACCGGGAACACGTCCCCGTCCCTGCCGCAGAACGGCTCGATCACGGCCTGGTGCGAGCGCTCGAAGTCGCCGCCGTCCGCCGGCAGCCCTTCGGCGATGGCGAGGTTGTCCGGGATCGTCGCGGCCCAGGCGTCGTACGCCGCCGGCGTGAACGGGTCCGCCGGTGAGGTGCTCGGACCCGGGGCGCTCGGACCAACCGACCTGGTCGGCGCGCCGTCCGGCTCGGACGGCGCCGCCGGGTCGGGGGTGGTCTGCGGGCCGAAGGGGTCGGTGGCGATCACCGCCACCGGCACGATCACGAGGGCGACGGCGCCGGCGACGAGGCCGGCCACGGCGATGCGGTTCACGTGGCACCTCCTTCGCCGTGGAGACGCAGGGGGACAGCCGGAAGTTGTGGCCTGTCTAGTCCCGCCTCGGCCTGGGCAGGTGCGGCAGCCGGATGGCCGCCCGCTTCGACAGCCACGCGAAGTCGCCCGCCTCGATGAACGCGCCCGGCGCCGGGACGAAGCCGACCTGCCCGACCCTCGTCCGGTCGCGGGCGATCGCCATCAGGTAGGTGACCGACCTCTCGTCGCTCAGCTCGGAGGTGACCCGCCAGATCGTGAGGTCGGTCCTGGCGTCGGAGGACGACTCGAGCTGCTCGACCTCGGCGCCGGGGTCCCGTTCCTCGCACGACGCCATCCGGGCACGCACGGACTTCACGAACTCCTGGGCCCGCGCCTCCTTCATCGTGCCGACCGTCTGCGTGAGCCCGAACGCCTCCGGGAGCCCCGCGCGCGGGATGACGAACGTGCGCGTCATGGCGGTCGAGACCTGCTTCTGCGAGAAGTCGGCCCTGTCGCAGCCCGTGGCGGCCGCGTTGGAACGCGCTTGCAGTGGCGGCGTACCGACCCAGGCCCGGTCGACACCCGCGACCGGTGGCAGGTCGGCCTCGACCAGCAGCCCGGGCATCGCCTGGACCCGCAGCGGAGCGCTCTCGCGCACCTGCGGGTCACTGGCGCAGCGGGCGTTGGGCGTGGCGGTGCACAGTCCGTTGACGGACGCGGCGAGGAAGCCCGCAGCGTCCTTCAGGTCCGGCTCGGCCCCACCGGTGGCGTTGGTCGTGACGATGGTGAGGATCTGACCGGTGCGAGCCACCCCGACGACGTGGGTGGTGTCCGGGTCCTTCCAGCGGCGGAAGTGGAACAGCGTGGCGCGGTCACCGATCCCGGTGACCGTGTGGGTCCCGATCAGCTGGGTCCGGGGAGTCAGGCACGCGGCGTACCACTGGAGCGCGCGGTTCCAGGCCCGTCTCGACGCACGCGTCGTGTCGGACAGCTCGGCGAACTGGACCGCGGACACCGTGGACTCTCCCTTCCCGGGCGAGGCGCTGAACGTCCGGACCATGGTGGCGAGGCCGTCGGGGTCGGCGTACCGCCGCTGCTGACAGGGGGTGACGAGGCCGGAGCCCTCGCTGTTGTCGCCGGTGCGCTTCTCGCGCCAGGAACGGCCGTCGACCAGCAGGCCCAGCTCGTCGCCGGTGAGCAGCAGGTCGGGCGTGAAGGCCACCTCTGGCGAGGTGTCGGCCCCGGCCGCGGTGCGCGCCCCGGTGTCGGCCGGCTGCCGTTGCCCCTCCAGCGTGGCGCCACTGACCAGGCTGCCGGACGCGAACACGGCGGCCACCGCGACCAGGGCGCCGACGAGCGTGTGCGTACGACGACGGGCTGCCCCTGCCCGGCGGACGATGGTCGAGCGCGGCCACCGTGAGTCCTCGACCCGGGCGCGCATCGGCTCGAAGAGCCCCGGCACCTCGTCCGCTGTCACGCCACGGGCGGCCGTGAACCGCTCGGTCGCGGTCGCGAGCTGACGGTCGGACTCGGCGACCGGCACGCCGACCTCGCGGGCCCGCTCCGCGGGCGGGAGCGCGGTCAGGTGGTGGAGCAACAGCGCCTTGCGCTGCGCCAACGAGAGCTTCCCCAGGGCGTCGAACGTTGCCCTCTCGGCGGGCTCCAGGGCCTTGTCGCGGTGCCAGAGGCGGGCGGTGTGCCGGCGCTGCGCCTGCGCCCACGCGTGAGGACGCACCCAGGCCTCGGGGTCGGGCATCCGGCTCACCTTGCGCCAGTGGTGCCACGTGACGATGAAGGAGTCCCGCACCGCCGAGCGAGCAGCCGGAAGGTCACCGGTCAGCGCGTAGGTCTGGAGCAACAGCCGGGTCCTGGTGCGCTTGTAGAACGCGTCGAACTCGTCCGGCTGGATCATGGCTGCCCCACTGTACGAGCGGAGGCGGTGCATATGCACACCGGCGTGGGAGCGCCGAACCGCCTTGCGGCAGCGACAAGATGAGCGAGCCATGACTTCGCTGCTCTCGGCCCCCGCTCGCACCACCGGACCTCGTGGCTCCGTGGCCGACGCCCGCCAGCGGCGCCCGCTCCTGCCCGTCGGGCTGCTCGGCGGCGGACTCGCCGCCGGGGGGCTGCTGGTGCTCTGCCTCGGGCTCGCCGTCACCGGGTGGTTCCTCTCCGACGCGGCATCCCACGGTGCGCCGCGTGACGCGCTCCGGGTCGGGGCGCTGGGGTGGCTCACCGGGCACGGCTCGGGTGTGCGGGTCGACGGCGTGGCGGTCACCGCGATGCCGTTGCTGCTCACGCTGCTCGCCGCCTGGTCCTGCTGGCGGGTCGGCCTACGCGTGGGGCACTCGGTGTCCGGGCACGGTCCGGACGCCGACCAGATCGCCGACGGCGAGCGTGACTGGACCGTGCCGGCCACGCTCGGCTGCTTCGTCACGGGATACCTCGCCGTGGTGTTGCTCACACTCCAGCTCGCCACGACACCTCAGACCGCGCCGGCCGCGGCGCCGGCGGTCGGCTGGTCGTTGCTGCTCGCCGGGGGCGTGGGCGGCTCGGCGATCGCCGTCGGCAGCGGCCGCGCCGCGATCTGGACCGCCTTGCTGCCGGCGAACCTCCGGGCGACCGTGGCCTGCTGTCGGACGGTGCTCCGCACGGTGCTGCTGGTGTCGTTCGCCACGTTCGTGGTGGCGCTCCTGCTCGACACGGCGACCGCGCTCAACGTGCTCGCCGAGCTGCAGATCTCCCAGGGCGAGATGGCCCTCTTCGCCGTGCTCGCGCTGCTGGTGCTGCCCAACGCGACGCTGTTCGCAGCGGCGTACCTGCTCGGCCCCGGCTTCACCGTCGGAGCCCAGACCCTCGTGTCACCCACGCTCGTGGTGACCGGAGC
>NZ_DASUTK010000119.1:0-28388 GCF_036374615.1 Nocardioides sp. | reverse complement strand
CGCAGCGCGAGCGGGTTGACCGCCACGCCGGCGTACGTGACGGCGATCCCGACGAAGTCCTGTGACGTCCGCCCCTGGCCCGCGCTGTACGTCGGGTCGAGCGGGATGCCGGCGCGGGCGGCGGCCTCGGCCCACTGGTTCTTGAGGTGCTCGGTGGGAGCCACCACGGTGATCCGGTCGACGATCCGTCGGCCGAGGAGCTCGGCCGCGACCGAGAGGGCGAACGTCGTCTTGCCCGCGCCCGGGGTGGCCACGGCGAGGTAGTCACGCGGCGCGCGGCCGACGTAGTCGTGCATCGCCGCCGTCTGCCAGGCGCGCAGCGACGTCGCCGTCCCCCAGGCCGCCCGATCCGGCCAGGCCGGTGAGAGGGGGACCGGCTCGAGCCGTCCCGTCACTCGGAGGAGTCCCCTCCCCCGTCGCCGTCGCCGCCGGGTTTCATCTGTTCCCAGATCTCCTTGCAGGTCGGGCACACCGGGAACTTCTCGGGCGCCCGACTCGGCACCCAGACCTTGCCGCACAGGGCGACGACGGGGGTGCCCATGACCATCGCCTCGGTGAGCTTGTGCTTGTCGACGTAGTGGGAGAAGCGCTCGTGGTCGCCCTCGTCCGTCGGGACCGTACGACGGTCCTCGATCGTGTCGGTGCCGCGCCCGAATCCGAGGAAGCTCATGGTGCCTTCACTCTAGTTCAACGGCTAGTTCAGTTCAGGATCGACGGGCCGAGTGGAGTGCCACGCAAGCTCGCCGGGCTGCCGGCGCAGGACGTCGCGCCAGAGCGTGGCCGGGTCCTCACGGAAGACGTCGGTCGGCGTACCGGGCACGACGTACCAGCTGCCCTCCTCGATCTCGCCGTCGAGCTGCTGGGCGCCCCAGCCCGCGTACCCGGCGAAGATCCGCATCCCGGACAGCGAGCCGTCGATCAGCTCCACGGGAGTGTCGAGGTCGACGACGCCGAGTGGGCCGGACACCTCGCGGAAGCCGACCGGTACGTCGTCGGCGTCGCTCAGCCAGCCGATCGCGAGGGCGCCGTCGGGACTGACGGGACCCCCTTGGAAGAGCACCTCGGGCTCGGCGACGACGTCGCTCCAGCCGGCGAGGACCTCGCTCACCGACACCGGGCTCGGCCGGTTGAGCACCACGCCGAGAGCTCCGTCGTCGTCGACGTCGAGCAGCAGCACGACGGTGTCGGCGAAGTTCGGGTCGATCAGCTGCGGTGTCGCGACCAGCAACATGCCCGGCTGCGGCGTCGCGTCTGACATGTCTCCATCATGACCGACGCCCCTTCACGCTGCAGCCCGCCGGTCCAGGTGGTCCAGCGGGGGCGATCTCAGGCCGCCAGCGCCACGCCCGCTCGGGCGCGATCCTCGATCTCGGCGCCGACCCGGGCCGCCGCCGGATCGCCGAGCGCCGCGCGACCCGCCATCACGGCGAGCAGCTCGTGCTCCTTGCTGGTAGCCACGGTCATTGCCTGGGCCATCTCCGGATCCAGCGGCCGCTCGCGGTGCCGGTCGATGATCGCGCGGACACCTGGCAACTCGCGGGCGGTGGCCCGCCATGCCGTGATCACGGCCTGCTCGAGGCCCAGCGGCTGGTTGCTCAGCTCGCGCTCGATCCGCCCCGCCAGCCGGGTGTGCCAGCGCAGCTGCAGGGCGCCGAGCAGGTCGAGCTGGTCGGCGAACGCACAGGCCACGCCCTCGACGTCCCACGGGAGCGTGCCGTCGGCGCGGGCGTCTGCGACGACGGTCACGTCGCGGAGGATCTCACCGCGGCCGCGGAAGCTGGTCCAGGTCATGGTCTGCTCCTTCACAGGTGGCTCACATACCGTTGGTACGTACTCACAGTACGCAAACATACCAAGGGTATGCAACAGCCGCTGAGTGACGCGCGTCACGGGCGGCATCGGGCCGCCCTAGACTCGGCCGAATGACCAAGGCCACGGTGTCCAAGCTGGTGCCCCGCGTAGGCCCCTCCCGTCGCCAGCAGTACTCCGCTGCGACCCGGGCCGCACTGATCGACATGGGTGAGGAGCTCTTCACCGAGCACGGCTACTCCGCCACTTCCCTCGACGCGATCGTGGCTGGCGCCGAGGTGACCAAGGGCGCCCTCTACCACCACTTCAGCGGCAAGCAGGCCCTGTTCGAGGCGGTCTTCGAGCGGGTGGAAGCGGCGGCGGCGAAGGCCGTGACGGACGCGGTGGAAGGGCATGCTGACCCGTGGGAGAAGGCGCTCGCCGGGCTCCGGGCCTTCCTCGGGGTCGTCCAGCAGCCGACGTACCGCCGGGTCGTGATCCTGGAAGGCCCTGCCGTGCTCGGCTGGACCAGGTTCCGGGAGCAGGCGGAGCGCTCCACGTTCGCCACCGTGCTCGAGATCGTCAGCTCGGTCCTGCAGGCGGGCGGACCGGAGCTCGACGACGCGATGGTGGACACCTTCTCCAGGATCTTCTTCGGGGCGATGTCGTCGGCCGGCGAATGGGTCTCCACCAGTCAGGACCCGAACGCGGCCGCAGCCCGCGTGGAGGCTGCGATCGGTTTCATCCTGGCCGGCATGCGGATGCAGCTGGAGGCCGGCGTCGACGTTGACGACGGCCGGGCCGACTGAGCCGGGGGCTCCGCGCGCGCCTGACCCTGCCATCGCCCCGAAGGAAGCGCGCGAGTCTTGCTTGACGTCAAGCAAACTCGCGAAGGGCCCACCGCGCCTGGCCGAGTGGACACCTTCTCGAGGATCTTCGTCGGCGCGATGTCGTCAGCCGGACCGGCGGCCCCACCACCCCTACTTGAAGGTGACGCCACCAGCCTGCGCGGGCACCAGCTCGATCCACACGTGACCAGCCGGGACCTCGAGGGTGCCCTTCTTGGTCTCCAGCGACAGCGGCTGGTCGAGGCCCTTCTTGCTCCACGTCGCCGTGACGACCCGGCCGTCGTGGAAGAGGAACGCCTTGCCTGTGCCGTCGAGCTTGGTCTCGGGGACCGGGTTGCCGGCGGGGTCGGTGTAGCCGGCGTCACCGACCGGGACGCGCAGCACGAGCACCGAGTCTGCCGGGAACTGGTCGTCGTCGGCGGCGTAGGAGTTCTGGTTGACGTACTGGCCGTCCTTGAAGGTCCAGTTGGTCACGTGGTTGCCGAAGTTCGCCGCCAGCGTGGAGGCCTTCTTGCCCTTCGGCAGGGCCGCGTCGGCGTCGCCCCACGGGAGGTAGTCGTCGGGACGCGCCTCCTCGCGCTCCTTGAACGTGTCGACCAGCTCGGACAGGTCGGCCATCAGGTTGTACGGCGCGCTGCGGTCGCCGGCCCGCGAGAAGCCGGGGGCCCCCTCGCCGTAGAACTTGATGCCGGCGCTGCTGACCCGGTTGATGGTGACTGGAGCCGCACCGCTGGTCACCACCTGCGCGTCGACCGGCGACACGATCCCGATGTCGCTGGCCCGCATCGAGCGGACCGGGCCGACGGTTCCGGGGATCTCCGAGTAGAAGAACACCGCGAGCCGGGTCATGCCGCCCTCGACGAGCTCCTCGACGATCAGGTCGGCCGAGCCGAGCCCCTGCTGCGGGGCGCTGGAGGCCGTGTTGTCGATCTTGGTGACCATCACCGGGTGGGCCTGCGCGGAGCTGTCGTCCCCCTCGACGTCGAGGCCGGTCAGCGGCCAGGTCTGCCCCAGCGTCGAGCCGCCGGCGATCTCCTGGGCCTCAGGGCCCTCCTGCGCCGGCGTCTCCTCGTCGCCGCCGCAGGCGGCGAGCACCAGGCTCGCGGTGAGCAGGGCTGCGGTGGTGGTCAGGGTTCGGTGCGCGCGAGTGAGGCGCATGACAGCTCCGATCAGTGGTTCACGTTCGTGCGGGCTCAAGTGTCCGTGGTGGCCGGTTGCGGGTGGGGAAGGCGCGCCCGGCAATAGTCGACTGAACCACACGAGAAATCGTGGGCCAAATCGACCCGACCGGCTCAGTCGAGCCGGGCTCCGCCGTCGACGTACAGCGTCTGGCCGGTGATGTACGACGCCTCGTCACTGCACAGGAACGTGGCCGCGGCCGCGATGTCCGCCGGCGTACCGACCCGGCGGACCGGGTTGGACTCGGCGTTCATCTTGCGGAAGTCCTCGACCGGGATCCCGAGACGACGGGCCGTGTCGTCGGTCATGTCCGTGGCGATGAAACCGGGAGCGACCGCGTTCGCGTTGATCCCGAAGGGGCCCAGCTCGATGCCCAGCGTGCGGGTGAGCCCCTGGATGCCCATCTTGGCCGCCGAGTAGTTGGCCTGGCCCCGGTTGCCGAGCGCCGAGACGCTCGAGAGGTTGAGGATCTTCCCGTACTTCTGGGCCACGAAGTGCTTCTGGGCAGCCCGGGTCATGAGGAAGGCGCCGCGCAGGTGTACGCCGATGACCAGGTCCCAGTCCTCGTCGGTCATCTTGAAGAGCAGGTTGTCGCGGGTGATGCCCGCGTTGTTCACCAGGATGTGGACTCCGCCGAGCTCGCTGACCACGCGCTCGATCGCGGGCTCGACGCTGGCGGTGTCGCTGACGTCGCACCCGATGCCGAGGTGACTCGTCTTCGGCTTGTCCGCGCCGGGCAGCGCGGCGGCCGCCTTCTTCGCGGCTGACTCGTCGAGGTCGATGACCGCGACCCGGGCGCCCTCGTGCGCGAACCGCTGGGCGATGCCGAACCCGATGCCCCGCGCGGCGCCGGTGACCACCGCGACGCGTCCGTCGAATCGGCCCATGGTGTCTCCTGACGTTCGTGGCTGGTGCATGTGACGACCGGCCACTCTAGAACGCGCGTGGCACCGGGCCGCGGCCGGGTCAGGACGCTGTGGTGAGGGTGTCGCCGACGGTGTCGCCGATCTCGTCGGACTCGCCCCGGTCGGGGGTGCTGACCGTGACCGTCACGATCTCCTCGCCCAGGTCGACCAGGTACGAGACGCCCTCGATGGTCCGGTCCGCGACCGGCAGCGTGTACTCGACGACGGCGGCGTCGCCGGCTCCGGTCTCGGAGTGGCTGACCTCGAGCACCTCGGCGCCGATCGCGGCGAACTGGCTCTCGAGCGCGGCGTCGTCGGGGAGCGCTCCCTGCTGGGCCAGGACGTTGATGTTCGAGAGGAAGCCGTCCTGCGGGCCGTCGCCGTCGACGAGGAACAGGTCGACGCCGCTGATCGTCTGGTCGAGCTGCTCCGGGGTGAGACCCAGGCCCTCCGCGAGGTTCGCCTTCTCGGACTTCGGGATCTCGGCGTCGTTGGGATCGAGGGACTTCCAGCCTTCGGGCGCCTCGAACGCGACTCCGGCGGCGCTCACCTCGTTGGCGGCGCTCGCGCTGCTGCCGTCGCCGTCACCGGAACCCTGAGCCTGCTCGTCGGAGCCGCACCCCGCGAGGGCGAGGACGGCGGCCAGGAGCACCGGGACGACGGCGCGGTGCACGCGTGAGGACCGAGACATGGGGCTCACCCTAGGCGCAGAAGCTCACGGATCGTGCAGGGACGCCCGGATCCGGGCGGCGTAGTCGGCCGCCTCCTCCTCGTCGGCGTACTTGGTGCGCGGCCAGAAGAAGCCGCGCAGCCCGTCGCCCTTGGTCCGCGGGACGACGTGCAGGTGGAGGTGGGGCACCGACTGGCTCACCGTGTTGTTCACCGCCACGAAGCTGCCCTGGGCGGCGAGCGCATCCTTCATCGCCGTGGCCAGCCGCTGGGCCAGCGCGAGGAAGCCGTCACGCATGCCGGCGGGCAGGTCGGGGAGGGTCTCGAAGTGCTGCCGCGGCACGAGGAGGACGTGACCCTTGAACACCGGCCGCCGGTCGAGGAAGACGACGTAGTCGTCGTCCTCGTGGGCGGTGTGGGCGGGCGTCTCCCCCGCCACGATCGCGCAGAAGACGCAGGGCGTCGTACCGCTCGCAGCCACGGCCAGCATCGTAGTGCGCGAGTGTCAGAGGTCCGGCACGTCGACGGGAGCCGTCCCGGCCCAGGTCAGTGGCAGACGGTCGTGCCGCACGCGCGCGGCACGATCACCCGGCCGTTGCCTGCCGGTACGTCGAAGTGCTGGGCGTCCCCCGTGCCGTAGGTCCAGCGGAACCCGTGCGCGAGCATGATCTGGACCACCGCGTGCTCCCGCGACCGCCAGGCGACCCGCGCGTGCGACCGGCTGGGCCACCATGCGTTGGGCACCCAGCCGTGGGAGGACCGGTACGGGTTCTCCCAGGTGTTGAGGTCGAGCGACCGGCCGTAGGAGTGGGGCGAGCGGACGCCCGGCCTTCCGACCACGTCGCGACAGTTGAACGCCGAGGTGTTACCGGCTGCCATCGACTTGTAGTCGTCGGCACCCTGGACCCGCTTCGACCAGCCGAACCGGTCGACCCGGTACATCGACCGGATCGGCAGCCCGCTGGCGTACATCGCGACCAGCGCGCCGCGCATGTTGTCGACCGCGTCGGCGCGAGCGACCAGCTCTCCGCGATACCGGTAGCCGTCGTAGCCCCAGTAGTTGATGCGCAGCAGCCGTAGCCCGCCGCGTCCGACCGGGCAGCCGCGGTGCCATGACCGACCGGTCATCTGCCGCCAGATCCGGCGCGGGATCCGGGTCACCGTCGGGTTTGCCTCTTCGCCCGTCGCCCGGTCCTGGCGGGGCAGCCTCACCCGCGGCCGCGGGGCGCGGGCCGGCAGTCGCACGCGCTTCCCCGGCGGGAGGTTGTCGATCCGGTGGACACGGCTGCGGTCCCCGCTCACCCAGTCGAGACCAGGAGCCGTGGCCCGCCACCGCGTGTCCTGGCGTGGCGTGACCTCGACGGACGCGACTCCGTCACCACCCGTGCGCACGCGGCGGAACTTCTTCCAGGCGTCGCTGCCGTTACGACGCCACAGCTGCACCCGGCCGGGGACGGCGATGCCGGTGCGCGTGCGCCAGCGGACGCGGATCTGCACCGCCTGCTCGTCCACGACCCGGTCCGGTCCGCCGACCGACACCACTCCCTCGCGACGCTTCATCGGAGCGCGGTACCGACCACTCCGCGCGGCTTCGTGCAGCTCGTCGCCGTCGTATGTCGCCCGGAACACGTTGTCCTCGGCGTCCCGTGCGACGGTCTGGTCGACGCGCGCCCGGCCGACGCTGTCGGTCACCAGCGTCTTCACGGTCGTCCACGACCCGTTGACGCGGCGTTCCAACAGGACCTCGGCGGCTGCGACGGGGGCGTCGTCCTGCTGCTGGACCAGTGTCACGACCACGGGCGTCTCGAGGTCGGCGTAGCGCGGTTCGGCCTGCACGCTCAGAAGCGTCGGTGCCGGGACCGCTGCCGCCCCCTGCGCCGGCGCGGCACCGATCGCGAGCGTGACGGCGAGGACGAGCGTTCCGAGGCGGCCCAGCGGCATGCGCCCGATTGTGCCTGTCCATCACCCCGCGCGGGCACAGGAGGACCGCGTGTCAGCGGGCCCAGCACCTCGACGCGGAGGTCAGGTCAGGGCGATCAGCCGGCGGATGAGGGAGTTGCTCGGGTAGGTGTCGCCCTCCACCTTCGCCATCAGCACGCTCGCGTACTCCTGGAGCTCGTCCGGCGTCACGAGGTGCTCGATCAGGTCGAGCATGGTCGACGAGGGGTAGGTGTCCTGCTCCACCTTCTCCAGCAACAGCTGCAGCAGCTGCTGGCGTACGTCGTCCTCAGGTTGCTCTGCCATGGAGTCCTCCTTGGTCCGGGGTGGTGTGCCCGGCCGCCTGGTCGGCGACCGGGTCGGTCATCAACGCCTGAGCAAGGGTCCGAGCGGGCCCAGGTCCAGGTTGAGGTCCTCTGTCGTGAGGTCGTACCGCTGCTTGAGGTCCTCCATCGCGCGTTCGAGGTGCATCAGTCCCATGCCGAGGCCCTCGATCTGCTCCTCGGTCAGGTCTCCCTCGTCGACCCTCCGCAGCGCTTGCTTCTCCATCAGCTGGCGCACCAGCTCGATGATCGTCAGCACCAGCCGGAACAGGTCCCGCTCGACGTTCTCGCGATCGGTCTCGATCCGGTGGGGCAGGCGGCGCGGCTCAGACATAGTCAGCCATCTCCGCTCGTACGGTGGTGACGAGCGCACGCAGGCTGATCTGGACCAGGTCCACGCCCGCCAGGGAGATCACGATGTCCCCAGACAGCACGACGCCCGTGCCGAGCAACCGGTCGAGCAGGTCCACGAGAGCGATCGGCTGCGTCGGCACCGGGGACGAGAAGCGCTGCTGGGCCTCCACGGCCGTCGTCATGCTGACTCCAGGGTGGCGAAGGAGTAGGGCGGCCACGGCCCGCCGCTCTCGATCCGGAGGTCGCCGTGCGTCTCCTCCACCTCACTCAGCCGCGCCGCGAAGGCCTCCTGGGCGTCGACCGCCACCAGATAGGCGCCGTTGAGGATCATCGTCCCGGTGATACCGGTGAGCTGTGGGTCCTGCGGCGCCAGGATCCGTGATGCCACGGAGACCTCGGAGAGCGCGTGGTGGATGGCCTCGGCCGCGCGGGCGCCGGTGTCCTGCCGCTCCTCCCGCTCATCGGCCTGGGCCCGCCGCCTGCGGAGGAACTCGGCGCCGCTGGTGGGCTCGGGAACGGTGACCGGGGTCGGTGCCGGCTCCGGTGCCACCGCCTTGACGCTCCACTCGACGCGCCGCTCGACCCGGTCGAGCACCTCGACGAGGGCGTCGTACAGCTCGGACAAGCGCCGGCGTACGGCGTCGTCGTCGAGGAAGATCGTCGCCAGCCGCATCGGCGCCGTCGGCGCCCGAGCTGAAACGGCGTGGACCACCTCGTGGTGGCCGCGCGCCACCTCCTCCAGCCACGAGAGCTGCTCGAGGTTCTCCTTGAGCGCGTCCTCGTCGAACTCCGCGAGCGGCACGTCGCTCACGACCGCGTCGAGGTCGCGGTAGCGGATGACCTCGACGGACGAGCCGCGCAGACCGCTGACGTCAGCCAGCTGGGCTGGTTCGGTCCCGCGTGCGACGGCGTACAGGTAGCGGGCTGCCTCAGCCACTGTCACCGCCTCCGTTGCTGGACTCCAGCTCCTCGAGACGTTGCCGCAGCTGCTTGTTCTCGTCCTCGAGCTGCTCGCGGCTGGCGTTGAGCATCGGGTCGTTGCGCCACCAGTCGATCCCCATCTCCTCGGCCTTGTCGACCGAGACGATGAGGAGCCGGATCTTGACGGTGAGCAGCTCGATGTCGAGGAGGTTCACGCGGATGTCGCCAGCGATGATGATCCCCTTGTCGAGCACCCGCTCGAGAATGTCGGCCAGGTTCGCCGGCTGCGGATGCGTCATCGAGCCCACGTTCGCGGAGTACGGACGCGTCGGGGCGACCTGACCCTGCTCGGTCATCGGCCGTCCTCTGCCTGACCGCGCACGTAGCGTCGGACCCGGCGATAGCCCTCGAGCGCGCCGGAGGAGTCCAGAGTGACCTCGTAGATCGCCAGCACGTCGGTGGTCGTGGGCACCCGCTGCAGCTCGAGCACCTCCAGCTCGACCTGCCAGCCGTCGTCGTCCCGATGCAGCCCGGTCACGCCCTCGACGTGCTTGGTCGTCAGCTCCGCCAGCTGCCGCACCGCCTCCTCGGCGATCCGAGCGCCGGAGGCGCGCCGACTCGGCTCCACGCGCGGGGCCGCGCGCTTGCTCGAGCTCTTGTCAGCGGCGTTCCTGCTGACCTTCTTGGTGGCCTTGGTCGTGGACTTCTTGGCGGCCTTCTTGGTGGTCCCCTTGCTGGTCTTCTTCGCGGCCGTCTTCTTCGACGACCCGCCCCCGGAGCGCGTGCCGCTGTCGTCAGCCATGTCGCTCCTCCCGTGCTCGTTGGTTGCTGATCATCAGTCGTTCGATGAGGTTGTCCTCCCAGGCGATCGCCTCGTCGTCGGTCAGCTCACCGGCGTCTCGCAGCCGGGCCACCTCGTCGAGCTCAGCGCGGATCCGGGCCGGGTCGTAGTACTCCTTCTCGGCCTGTTCCAACACCTGGTTGGCAACCGCGATCGTCCCTCGGAGCGGCGCGACGGGGAGACCGAGGATCCCGGTCAGCAGCCCCACTACACACCTCCGGCGAAGTCGTACGGCGCGGTCGGTCCCATGAGCCGAAGCCGCATCCGCTCGTGGTGCTCCTCGGCCAGCCTCTCGAGTCGGTTCTCGAACTGGTCCCGGCGTTGATCATGCACCAGCACGGCAGCGTCCACCACACGCTCCACACCGGAGACGGGTCGCAGGACGTGGGCGTCGGTCATCGGCAGCACCTCGTCGAGGAGCGCGGCGGCATCCATCTCCCGGCGCGCCTCGACCGCCCGCGCTACCAGCTCCCCGAGCCGCACCCGTTCGGCGTAGGCCGCCTCCTCCGGCAGGTCCTTGGTGAGGGCACGCAGCTCTGCGATCTCCGGTTCGCTCTCCACGATCTCGCTGAGGATCCGGCGCTCGTCGTAGACCGCCTGGAACATCAGCTGCGACCTGCCGGCCAAGCTCTCGAGCAGCTCGGCGAAGTAGGCCTCGTCCGGTGCGAGGAACTCCTCGACGATCCCGACCTCGTCAGGCACGACGGCTCCGAACCGGACCGGCAGGACCGGGTGGTCGCCTTGGGCCAGCGCGTCCAGCACCGAGTGGTAGGCGAGCAGGTCCACGCCCCGTCCCGGGGGGCGCTCGACCCTGATCTGGGTCGCGACCGCCGCCACCCGTCCGCACGTGAACGTCCGGACCGGCCCCTCGTCGAGGCCCGTCAGGTCCTGTGGGACGGGCGTCCCGGCGCCGACGACGCCGTAGACGAACCACCCCACCTCGGGACCTTCCGGCCCGGGACTGGAGCGATCGTCCGCGGTCACGTCGGCGGCCGAGGTCATGCGCTGGACCGCCTACGGGACGACGACTTCTTGGCCGGCCGTCGCTCGCGGTCCTCGTCCTCGTCGTCGCCTCCGGTGAGCGCCTTCTTCGCACCGCTGACCGCGCCCTTCACCTTGCGGCCGGCCCCGGACTCCTGCATGTTGCCGATGAACTCGTCGAGCGGCTTGCCGCCCCCCTGCTCGAGCAGGTCGAGACGGTTCGTGGCCTCCGCGAAGCGGAGGTAGGTGTCGACGCTCGCGATGACGATCCGCGCGTCGATGGTCAACAGTTCGATCCCCACCAACGACACCCGGATGTAGGCATCGATCACGATGCCCTTGTCGAGGATGATCTCGACGACGTCCGCGAGTCCGCTGGGTGCGGGACGCTCGAGGTAGCCGCCGCCACTTCGACGCTGAGTTGTCTGCACGGTCATGGGATTGCCTCCTGGCTCGTTGTCGCTCAGCTGGCCCGGCGCCTACGGCGCGGCTTCTCTTCGGGCTCTTCCTCGGGCTCTTCCTCGTACTCCTCGTCGTACTCGTCCTCGGGCTCGTCCTCGGTGTCCTCGGACTCCTCGTACTCGTCCTCGGGCTCTTCCTCGGCTTCGTCCTCGGGCTCGTCCTCGAACTCCTCGGCCTCGTCCTCCGGCTCCTCCTCGGGCTCCTCTTCGGCTTCGTCCTCGGGCTCGTCCTCGAACTCCTCGGCCTCGTCCTCCGGCTCCTCCTCGGCTTCGTCCTCGGACTCCTCGTACTCGTCCTCGGGCTCCTCGTCGGACTCCTCGCCCTCCTCGGACTCCTCGCCCTCCTCGGCGTACTCGTCCTCAGGCTGCTCCTCGTCCTCGGCCTGTTCCTCCTCCACGACCTCGTCGTGTGACTGGACGACCTCGCCGTCCTCGATGACGCCGCGCCATCCTTCGACTTCGTCCGGTTCAAGGATCGTACGGGTCATGACGTGACGCCGGAAGTGCCGCAGTTCGGCCCGAGCACGTCGGCCCTGGGCGCGCCAGAGGTTTCCGGTCTTCTCGAAGAACCCCTGGGGGTAGTACTCGAGCACGACCAGGATCCGAGTCAGGTTGGGGCCGAGCTCGTGGAAGGTGACGGCGCCGTCGACGTGCCCCTTCTCACCCTCCGAGCGCCACACGATGCGCTCGTCGGGGACCTGTTCGAGGACCGTGGCGGTCCAGGTGCGGTGGGACAGGAAGATCTGTGCCTTGAACTTGAGCTTCTCGTCCTCCTCGGCGTTGACGTTCTCGACCTTCTTCATGAAGCTCGGGAAGGCGCCGAACTCGGTCCACTGGTTGTAGGCGACCGACACCGGCACGCCGACGTCGATCGACTCGATGATGTTCGTGGACTTCGTGGCCTTGCCGTCCGCGGAGTTGCTGCCCCCTCCGCCACCGGTGATCTTGTCCTTCACACCGGAGGCAGCGCCCTTCAAGGCGCCGGTGATGGCGGACCCGCCCTGAGCCTTCTGCTTACCGCCTTCCGCGACGGCCTTGCCGATCGGTCCACCGTCCGCGACGTCCTGCAGCTTGTCGGTGAGTCCGCCGACCTTGCCGGAGAGCGTCGAGACCGTGCGCTCACCGAGCGCACTCAGGACGTCACGACCGGCGTCCTTCAGCTGATCCATGGGATCTGTCTTCGCCATGTCACCTCACCTCTTTCACTTGCTCGAGCTCGAGCGCGAACGCGAGGACGAGGCCTTCTTGGCCGACTTCTTCGCCGGCGCCTTCTTGGCGGTGGATTTCTTCGCCGGCGCCTTCTTGGCCGCCGACTTCGTGGCCGACTTCTTCGCCGGGGCCTTCTTGGCCACCGACTTCGTCGTCGACTTCTTGGCCGGTGCCTTCTTGGCGGCCGACTTCTTGGCCGGCGCCTTCTTGGTAGTGCGCTTGGCGGCAGCAGACGTCTTGGACGCTGCCTTCTTGGCCGACTGCTTGTCGGCCGGCGCGCGCCTGCTCCTGCTGCTCGAACGCCGACGCGGTGGCTCTTCCTCGGCCTCGGGCTCCTCGTCCTCGGACTCTTCCTCGGCCTCGGGCTCCTCGGCCTCAGCCTCGGGCTCCTCGGCCTCAGCCTCGGGCTCCTCGTCCTCAGCCTCGGGCTCCTCGTCCTCGGCCTCGCCCTCGTCGTCGTACTCGTCCTCGGGCTCCTCGTCGTACTCGTCCTCGTCCTCGTACTCGTCCTCGTCCTCGGATGAGTCACCGCGCAAGGAGCTGCTCAGGAGCTCGAGCCGGTTGGTCGCTGTCGTCAGGGCAGCGGTCTTCGCGACATCGGCGAGCTTCCCGGTGACCTGGCCCTGGAGCTTCTTGAGCTCGGGGTTCTTGTCGATGAGCTCTGATCCTTGCGCAAGTAGCGCCTGGGGATTGGTGGCGAGCTTCTTCCCCGCCAGCAGGCTTCCTACGGTGAAGGCGAGCTTGAGCTTCTTCGTCCGCCCCAGCAGGTAGCCACTCGCCACCCCCAGAGCGATCTTCGAAGTTGCAGACATGCGTCGTCGTCCCTCCCCGGCGCCTCAGGGGGAGGCGCCGTCGTACCCACTCGTTACCCACCCAGCGGGTCGGCATGCGCTGAACGCACTCGGCAGGTGGAACGCGCAGGACTCCCCGGCGGGCCTATGCGGACGCGGCGGAGCTCGCCGCCCGTCCTCAGCTCCGCCTCTCCGCGACCTTCTTCTTCACCAGGATCAAGGGCAGCAGCAGGACGCCGAGCAGCGAGACGACCCAGACGATCACGGTCGCGGCCACCCAGGTCGTCCCGCCCTGGATGCTCAGGCCGTCCGTGACCCACGTGGTGATCAACAGTCCGACGAGGGTGGCGACGAGGGCCACTCCCCCGCGGAGGGCCGGGACGTACGAAAGCGCCATCTGGGTGAAGAAGGGCTGCGCGATCGCATAGATGACCGTGAAGACGACGACCGCGACGACGAAGGCCGACGCCGTCAGGGTCACATCGTCGAGAACCTGCGCGGCCACGATCAGACCCAACGCGTTCGACAGCAGCTGGACCACGATCGCGATAAGGAACCGGATCATGTCCGCACGCTACTCCTTGCGCAGCCCCGAGCTCGACGTCCGGCGTGGTGCGCGAACCTCACCGGACCGCCCGCAGGGTGAGGTGTCCCATGACACCTGGCCAGCTCAGCCGGTAGGCGACGGCGCTCCACGCGCTGGCGAAGCCGTGCGCCCGGGCCGGCAGGTAGGGCGTGTAGAGCTCCGGGAAGTCCCACATCCGGAACTCCACCGACGTGAACCCCGCCTCCGCAAGCAGCCGGGCAAGGACGCCGATGCTGTTCATCCGGTACGCCGTCGGGTAGTGGTGATGGTCGATCGCCGCGTCCGTGCGCACCCTGTGCAGCAGCCACTCCGAGACTCCGAGACGGGTCGCGGCCCAGGTCGACATCCCGAAGTAGTGCCACTTGTTGACAGTCAGCGCGAAGAGCGCACCATCCGGACGAAGCGTGGCTGCGCAGGCCGCGGTGAACGCACGCGGCTCCGTGACATGCTCCAGCACGAACACAGAGAAGGCTGCGTCGAACTCCTCACGGTGGTACGGCGCGAACTGCTCGAGCGTGCTCTGGTGCCGCTCGTCCAGGCTCACGTTCTGGAGGACACGTGAGCTGGGGTCGACCCCCACGAGCCTGGAGGCACGGCGCCGGGTTCGCGGCAGCTGGCCCGACACGTTGCGACCCGCACCGATGTTGAGCACGGTCGAGCTCGCGGGGATGGTGGACGCGATCCACCGGTCGAACGCCCCGACCACGCGCCGTGGAGGCGGTACCACCTTGACCGTCACGGCCAGCCCGGCGCGGGTCGAGAGGCTCATCGCCGTGCTGCCCTCCGTCCGGCTAGTGGGCGCACAGTGACCGGAACCGCGTCACGATCGCAGTGAGGGTCAACAGGGCACCGAGCACGACCATGCCGGCGGCCCACGCGGTGGCGGTCTGGGCTGGCGCGAGGAGGAGTGCCGTGCCCAGGAGACTTCCGAACACGACGGTGGCAACGGCCACGTTTCGTACGCCCTGCGGTCTGAGTCGGCGACCGTCACCTGGCCAGCGTTGCTGTGTGTTCACCCGAGTGCTCCCTCAGACAGCATGAGCGCGGGTCTCCCGGCCCGGCGCTTGGTTCGTTCAGTATGGCGTCGGGTGTGGCCGTTCGCTATCCCCAGAAGTGGAGGTGACCCCTGGCCCCGCGCCCGAGTCGCCTCGAACGTCGTACACGACTTGTCCGAGGCGGCGGTCCAGGCTGTCACGGCGTGGCGGCGCCGACGGCGGGTTGGATGTGAGCGAACGTGCTGCGTCCGTTCCACGTCGGGAAGGCCCGGACGAGCCAGGTAGGCCCGTCGAGTCGGATCCGCGCGTCCCTGGTCGCCTCCGCCCAGGACAGCTGACCTGCGTGCCACTTCACGAACGCCTCGGCGTCTGCGGTGATGAAGAGGTCCTCGTCGAGGCCCACATAGGTCCTGCAGAGCTCGACCTCACCGAGCTCGAGCAGCAGCCAGTAGCGCTCGCGCGGCCGGAAGCCCGTGAAGTCGAGCCGGACGACCACGCGCCGGTCTGGCAGTCGGTCACGGCGCAGCGCGTTGCACATCGACCACAGGGCCACGAACGGATCGAGGTTCTCGGGCGCGATCTCGAGCCAACGAGCACCCCACTCGCCCAGTGCCTCGCAGACGTCGTACAGGTCCTCGCCCGAGCTGGTGAGGACGTACCGGTGACCGCGCCCGTGGGGCTTCGGCGTCGACTCGATGATTCGGAGCCGTTCGAGCTGTTTGAGTCGCTGCGCGAGCGTGGTGCGGGAGAGCCCGGGCGCCCCGTCGAGGATGTCGCCGAACGTCTCACAGCCCAGATGCAGGTTCCGGATGATCAGTGGCGTCCACGGCTGAGCGAAGATCTGCGCACCCCGGGCGATGGGGCAGTACTGGCCGTAGGTCCTCACCATCGCAGTGTCTCTCTGCACCCGGCGGCCGTGAAGTCCAGTTTCCTTACCTCGAAGTCCAGATGCATGACTTCTCCCGGCCGGCCTGCCGGTGGTGCGATGAGACGGCCGACCAGGGGGAGGAAAGATGACCACAACAGCCGCGACAACGACATCCACGGCACTCCGGATTCCCGGGTTCCGCGGTGTCCTGGTCACAACCCGGGACCGCGAGTACGACGCCGCCCGAGCGATCTGGAACGGCGCGGTCGACCGACGACCCCGCCTGATCGCCCGATGCACGGGCACGGCCGACGTGGCCGCCGTCGTGCGATTCGCCCGCGACTGCGATCTCGACCTCGCCGTACGAGGTGGTGGCCACAACGTCGCCGGCACCGCGATGTGCGAGGACGGGATCGTCATCGACCTCTCGGCGATGCGCGCCGTCTCGGTCGATCCAACCGCACGGACGGCCGTCGTCCAGGGTGGCGCGCTCTGGGGCGACGTCGACCACGAGACGCAGGCGCATGGTCTCGCCACGACGGGCGGCATCGTGGGGCACACCGGCGTCGGAGGTCTCAGCCTGGGCGGCGGGATCGGATGGCTGATGCGCAAGCACGGCCTCACCGTCGACAATCTCGTGTCCGCCGAGGTGGTCACCGCGAGCGGCGACGTCGTGAGGGCGTCGGCCACGGAGCACCCCGACCTGTTCTGGGCCCTGCGCGGCGGGGGCGGGAACTTCGGCGTCGTCACCTCGTTCCGCTTCAGGTTGCACCCGGTGGGCCCCACCGTGATGGCCGGACCGGTGTTCTGGCCGGCGGAGGACACCGCAGACGTCCTGAGCTTCTACCGTGACTTCGTCGCCGACGCACCCGACGAGCTCGGGACCGTCATCAGGCTCGGCACGGTCCCGCCGTTGCCGGCGGTCGACGAGAAGCTCCACTTCCGGCCGGCCATCGCGGTCTCCTCCTGCTTCGCAGGGTCCGTCGAGGCAGGTGAGCGGGCCCTCCGCGCGCTCCGCCGGTTCGGGAGTCCGCTCGTCGATCTGGTCGGCCCCCAGCCGTACGCCGACCACCAGAGCGGACTCGACGACACCGTTCCACACGGCTGGCACTACTACTGGAAGGCCACGAACCTGACGGGCCTGTCCGATGCAGTGGTCGACGTCGTCGCCGACCACGCCTACCGCGCCGCCTCACCGAGGTCGTACTCGGCCATCTTCCACCTAGGTGGCGCTGTTGGCCGGGTCGCACCCGATGCGACCGCCTACCCGGGACGCGACGTGGAGCACACGATCATCATCGACGCTGCCTGGCTCCCGGAGCAGGACGATGCGGTGGGAACAACTGAGACCGCGTGGGCACGGAACTTCTTCAAGGCTCTCGAGCGCCACCGCGCCGGCGTCTACGTGAACTTCCTGGACTCCGACGACGACTCGAGTCGCATCCGCGAGGCATACGGCGACGCGAACTACCGGCGACTCGTCGACGTGAAGTCGACGTACGACCCCGAGAACGTCTTCCGGAACAACAAGAACATCCAGCCTGCGAGGACGGCCTGATTGCTTCGGGCGCCGCACGAGGACACTCCCGAGCTAGCGAGGCTTGCGACCGCTGGCGAGCTTCACCGACACAGGTACGTCCAGGCCGCGGTCTGTGGCGTACGGGCGGACCCGGCGGTCGAACGCCGTCCGGATCTCGGCCTGCACCGAGTCCGGCTGCGCGAGCACCAGTGCCCGCGTGCGTACGGTGCCGCCGATGAGGCTCTCCCACAGGTGGTCATCGCTGGCGAAGCCCTGGGTGAAGCCCACCGTCTGCACCTCGACATCGACCAGGCCGGCGTCGCTGAGCAGGGCGGCGAACTCGCTGTCGTCGGCGAACCGGAAGAACGGGGGCCCGACGGGGAGGTCGGCGGGCGGCTCGGCGCCGACGTCTGCCAGAGCGTCGACGAGTACGCCGAGCAGCCGGGCGCGCTCGGGAACGTCCCAGGTGGAGAGTGCCACCCTCCCGCCGGGCCTGAGGACACGGGTGAGCTCCGCAATGACCCGCTCCGGACTTCCGACATGAAGGATGAGGAAGTTGCCCAGCACCGCGTCGAAGGAGTCTTCGGCGAACGGAAGCCGCTCAGCGTCGGCCTGACGGAACTCGATCTCCGGGCGCAGGGTGCGGGCGAGCGTCACCATCGCGGCGGCGATGTCCACGCCCACGACGTGCGCGCCGCGACCCATGGCAGCCGCGGCGACGTAGCCAGGTCCGGTCGCCACGTCCAGGACGTGCTCGTCGTGGTCGACCTCCGCCGCGTCGAGCAGCCGCTCGACCACCCTCGTCGTGAGGCCGGCGGCGAGCTGGTGGTACCCGTCAGCGCGATGCTCCCAGCCGTCTGCCTCGAACCTGTCGAACGCATCCGGGGCACGGGTCTTGTCTGGCGTGTTCATGCTCCGATGCTGGCCTCACGGCCGTGGGAGGCGCATCGGGAAGGTGCCTTATCTTCGCGACCCTTGTGGTGCGAGTGCGTGGCCTCTTAGCTGGCCGCCCTGCAGCCGCTGCCCGGCAAGGTTCGCTGCATCTCTGCCGCGCGCACTCAGTTCGGAGGGACTCGGCTGTCCGTTTCAGGTCGCTGGGCTGCCATGCTGGCGGACGCAGTTTGTTGGTTCCTGACGGCCACCGCGATCGCCGGCCTCGCTCGACTCTGCGTCCAGCGGTTCGGTCATGCGGTTTCCAACACTTTGTGCCGACGGCCGTGCCCGAACTGGTGGTAGAGAGACGGCAGCAAGAACAGGTTCAGCAGGGTCGAGGTGACCAGGCCGCCGAGGATGACGACTGCCATGGGGTGCTCGATCTCGTGTCCGGGGATGCTGCCCGCCCACGCGAGCGGCACGAGAGCCAGCGCGGTCGCAGTGGCCGTCATCATGATCGGTGCCAGCCGCTCGCTCGCCCCACGCAGTACGAGCTCGGGTCCGAACTCGTGTCCCTCCTTCTCCAGCCGCTGGAAGTGACTGATCATCAAGATCCCGTTGCGGGCCGCGATGCCGAACACGGTCAGGAAGCCGACCAGTGAGCCGAGCGACAGGATGCCACCGGTGAGCCACACCGCGAGCGCCCCTCCGACGAGTGCCGTCGGGAGCAGGATGAAGGTCAGCAGCGCCAGTCGGAAGCTGCGGAGGGCGGCATGCAGGAGGAGGAGGATGACGATGGCCGCGGCGATTCCGAACACACCGAGCCGGCTCTGTGCCGCCTTCAGCTCAGTCGACTCCCCGAGGACCGCGTAGTGGTAGCCCTGTGGCATGTCGGTGATGTCCAGACGATCGTCGACGTCGTCCATGACCGAGGCGAGGTCTCGCCCTTCGACGTTGGCGCCGACGTCGATGTAGCGGGACTGTTCCTCACGGTGGATCGAGTTCGGTGTCGGTCCCATCCTGACGTCGGCCACCTGCTCGAGCCGGACCCGACCACCGTCGGGAGTATCGATCCACATCCGTTCGACGTCGGTGACGCTGTCGCGGGCCGCGGGGATCGAGGTGACGTGCACGTCGTAGGCGCGGCCACCGGCGAAGAGGTCCCCGACTTCTTCACTGGCGATCAGGATCGAGGTCTGCCGACGGATGTCACCGGGAGTGAGCCCGTGCCTGCGCGCTTCCGCTAGGTCGGGCTCCACCTCGATGTGAGGGACGTCGGTCTCCAGCGACGCGTGCGCGTCGACGACCCCCTTGACGCCGGCGATGTCCGCGGCGATCCCGTGAGCCTGTTCCTGCAACGTCGCGAGGTCCTCCCCGTAAATGCGCACGACGATCGACTCGCTGGTCCCGGACAGGACTTCCTTGATCCGTTCGCGCAGGTAGGTCTGAACGTCACGATAGAGGCCCGGGTAGCTCTCGACGACGTCGTGGACCTCTTCCAGCGTCTCGTCGTAGTCGACTTCCGGCGACACGCTGATCCAGTTCTCCCCGAAGTCGACGCCGTACACCTCGTCCGCCAGGAAGGCCTGCCCGATGTGCGAGCCGCAGTTGCGGACCCCGGGAATCTCCTGCAGGTCCTGGCAGGCATCGACCGAGACCCTGGTCTCCTCCGTCACCGACGTACCCGGCTGGGTGAGCCAGTGCATGAGGAAGTCCCGCTCCTTGAAGCTCGGCAGCAGCTGGGTGCCCAACAACGGGTAGACGACGACCCCGACCACTGCGACCACGAGGGCTCCCGCCATCGCCGGGCCGGGCCGCCGCACAAGGGGCGCGAGAACCTTCCGGTAACCGCGCTTGAGCACTCGGAGCAGCGGCGACTCCCGGATGTGCAGCTTGCCCCGCGACAGCAGGATGAAGCACAGAGCCGGCGTGACGGTGAGTGCCACGAGCATCGAGACCAGGACCGCGAGTGCATAGGACAGCACCAGTGGCTGGAAGAACGATCCGGACAGCCCTTCCAGGAACAGCACGGGGACGATGGCCACGACGTTGATCACCGTCGCGTAGGTGATCGCCGAGCGGACCTCGACCGACGCGTCCAGGATGATCGCGTACGTCGACCGCGTGCTGCCGTCGCCCCGGGCCTGTCGCAGTCGTCTGACCACGTTCTCCACGTCGATGATGGCGTCGTCCACGACGACCCCGATGGCGACCACCAGCCCAGCGAGCACCATCACGTTGATGGTGACGCCTCTGAGATCCAGGACGAGGATGGCCGCGACGAGGGAGAGCGGGATGGCGAGCAGGCTGATGAAGGCGGTCCGCCACTCGAACAGGAACGCGATGATGATGACGATGACGAGCAGGATGCCGATCAGCATCGCCTCGGTGAGGTTGTCGATCGACTGCTCGATGAACGTGGCCGGGCGGAAGATCGTGGTGTCGACGTTGATCCCGGGGAGACCGGGCTGCAGCTTGGCCATCGCATCTTCGACACCGCGCGTCACCTCCATGGTGTTGGCGCCGCGGTACTTCTGGACGATCAGCATGATTCCGGGACCACCGTCGATCACCGCGTCCCCGAAGAGGGGACCGTGGTCGATGACGATCTCGCCGAGGTCATCGAGACGGAGCACCCGCCCGTTCCGCTCGACGACGGGCACCTTCGCCAGCTCGTCCGGATTGAAGATCGGCTGCACGTGGCGGATGTTGTAGCGCTGATCGGCAGTCTCCACCCAGCCGCCGGTGCCGATGACCGAGCCGTCGGAGTACCGCAGCAGACCTGCGTCCAAGGCATCCCCGGTCGTGCTCATGACGGTGTCCAGCGGCACGTCGTACTTCCGCAGCAGCGCCGGGTCGACCTGCACGTGCCGTTGCGGAAGTCGCTCCCCCCAGATCGCGACCTGAGCGACCCCTGGCACCCGCAGCAGCCGGGCTCGGATCTTCCAGTACGCGATCGTCGACAGGTCGATCGGATCGACCTCGTCAGAGGTCAACCCGATCTTGAGGATCCGACTGGTGGACGACAGCGGCGGCATCATGAACGGGGGGCTGGCCCAGGTGGGCAGCGTGGCGGTGATCTGTGCGACTCGCTCGGCCACGAGCTGGCGGGCCCTCAGCTCGTCTGTCCCCTTCTCGAAGATCAGCTCGATGGAGGACAACTGGGCGACCGACTTGGACCGCATCTCCTGGAGTCCCTCGATGCCGTTCAGCTGGTTCTCGATCGGGATCGTGATCAGCTCCTCGACCTCGTTCGACGAGTTGCCCAGTGCGATGGTCTGGATCTCCACCCGCGGTGGGGCGAACTCTGGGAAGACGTCGACCTTCGCGTTCGGGATGGCTGCGAACCCGAGCACCAGCATCGCGCTCGCTGCGAAGGCGACCAACCAACGGAAACGCAGGCTGGCGTTGACGATTCCTCGCATCATCCGGCCGTCGTGGTCGTACATCAGTGTCCTCCCGCGATCTCGAGCTCGGCGCCGTAGACCTCGGCCGCGCCCGTCGTCACCACAGAGGTCCCGGGACGGGGACCGCCCCGGAGCAGCACTCGATCGTCCTCGATGCGCACCACGTCGACCGCTACCCGCATGTACGTCAGCGGCTCCGGGCTGGTGTAGACCCACGACGCCCCTTGGCCGTCGTAGATCAGGGCGGCGTAGGGGACGACCGTGTTCTTCCCCCGCCGCTGCACGGATGCCGTCTGCAGGGAGACCTGCTCAGCCCCGCGCTCGTCGAAGGTCACCTTCTGCACGTCCGAGCCGTCTATCGGCTCCAGGTGCGCGGGCTGGTGGACGTGCGGCGCGGCTTCCTCCACCTCGGTGCAACCTGCGCTGGCGGCGATCGCGACGACCGCGACGACCGAGGCCGCCAGCTGGCTCGCCAGAGACCTCACGAGGGGCTCCGCGGTGTGGCAGCGCTCGGCGACCCCACCAGGTCGGCGGGCGCGTCTCCCGTCACGGCGTCTGCGGCGCGTCGTTCGCCGACCAGACAGAGGGCCGGGACCAGCAGCAGCGTCACCGGGATCACTGTGAGCAGGCCACCGAGGAGGACCTGGGCCAACGGATGCACCACCTCCAGGCCCGCCCGTGGGCCGAGGACGACGAACGGCAGGGCGAGCATCGCCAGGGCGATCGCGGTGGTGAAGACCGGCGTCAACCGCTCGCGCGCAGCCCGTCGCACCAGCTCCGAAGGTGCTTGGTCCGGGTTGTCGCGCCGCAACGACTGCAGGGTCGCCACCATGGGCAGGCAGGTCCGCGTCGCGAGGCCGAACACCGCGAGGAGGCCGATCGCCGCGCCGAGCGTCAGGTCGGCTCCTGTGATCAGCACCGCCGCCACGCCGCCGACCAGGCTGACTGGGAGCGCGGCGAGCACGAGAGCGGCCAGGCGCCAGCTCTGGAACGCAGACTGCAGCAGCAGGTAGATCGCGATCGCGACAGCGACGGCGAAGCCGATGATCCGTCCCAGTCCGATCTCCTCACCGGTCGACTCCGTCAGCACCTCGGCGTGGTACTCCAGCGGTAGCTCGCCGTCGGCGATCCGTTGCTCGAGGTCGGCTGCCACCGCCTCGACGCTTCGCCCGTCCACGACTGCCTCCACGTCGACGTAACGGGAGACGGAGTCGCGCGCGATCACGGCCGGCGTGTCGACGACGCGCACGTCGGCCACCTGCCCGAGCCGGACGTAGCCGCCGTCCGGCAATCCGATCGACAGTGAGCGGATGTCCTCGACGCTGCCGCGGGTGTCGTCGGTTCCCTGCACGATGACGTCGAAGACCTTCTGGTCCTCGAAAACGCTGCCGACCTGGATCCCCTGGAGCAGGGTCGCCTCGGCCCGGCGTACGTAACCGGGCGTCACGCCGAACTCCTGTGCCTTGTCGAGGTCGACCTCGATCTCGATGGCCTCGTGCAGTGGCGGGACGATCGTCCGCGCGTCCGTGATCCCGTCGACATCGGCCATCATCGCCTCGAATTCGGCGGCCTGGTCCCTCAGCGTGTCGAGGTTCTCGCCATAGATGCGGACGACCAGGGGCCGGTCCGTCCCGGAGAGCACCTGGACGTCGTTGCCGGAGTGTCGGTTCTCGCCACTGGTGAGAGCACCGATCTCGCGGATCCGGTTGCTGGCGTAGGTCGACACGTCGTGGTCGACGTCGCTCAGCTCCTCCGCGGCGCGCTCGATCGCGTGGAGTGTGTCGTCGTAGTCGGCGTCGCGGTCGATCTCGACCCAGACGCCGGCGGAGCTGACGTTCGTGACGCGGTCCCCGCTCAGGGCGCGCCCGATGTGTGCGCCGGCGCCCTGCACCCCGGGAATCTCCTGCAATCGCTGGCTCAGCTCGGTGCTCACGGCCGTCATCCGCTCGCGGGAGGCGCCGGGCTCACCCTCGAGCTCGATCTGCACGTTACGGTCGTGGAAGCTGGGGACGAGGGAGACGCTCAGGAACGGCAGCACGGCGACCATCAGGACGAGGGCCGCACCCGCCACGGCTATGAGGGGCAGTGGCTTGGCGGCGAGGCTCCCGGCGAGCCGCGCGATCCGGTTCGCCGCCTTCGCGGTGGGGCCACTCCTCGCCGCTGGTTTCCACCACGACATCAACAGCGACGTGAGCGCCGGTGTGACCGTCAGTGCTACCACCATGGCGGCCAGGACGGCCAACGCGTACGCGGTCACGAGCGGGCTGAAGAAGTCACCCGGGGCTCCTCCCATGACCAGGACCGGCACGAGGACCAGGAGACTGATGACCGTCGCGTACATGAGCGGTCGACGGACCTCGGTCGACGCGTCGAGGACGATCATCGACGTGACCGTGGTGTCACCGGCCCGGCGCCGTTGCCCGAGGCGGCGCAGGACGCGGTCGGTCGGAGCGATCGCCTCGTCGACGACGATCGCGACCGCTGCCGCCAGACCGGCGAGCGTGATCGCGTTGAACGTCTGTCCCATCAGGTCCAGAACAAGAGCCGCCGCGACCAACGACAACGGGATCGTCACGACCGCGATCAGAGCCCAACGCCACCGGAAGCGGAATGCCAGCAGAACCAGCAGCATGAGGGCGCCACCGATCAGGCCGGCCAGGGCGAGGTTGTCCAGAGCCTCATTCACGTAGTTCGCGGGTTTGAACGACGTGGTGTCCATGTCGAGGGTCGCCAGCCCCGGCTGCAGCTCCTCCAGCGCGTCCTCGACGGCCTCGGTGACACCGACCGTGTCGGCGCCGGGGAACTTCTCCACCACCAGCAGCAGGCCCTCGCCGCCGTTGACCACCGCGTCGCCGATCAGGGGCTGGTGGTCGATGGTCACGTTCGACACGTCCGTCAGCCGCAACCGGCCCTGCGTCCCTTCGACGGGCACCTGCCCCAGGGCGTTGGGGTCGGCGATCTTCTCGATGAGGTGACGAACCTGCAGGCGCTGCTGAGGTGACTCGATGAAGCCGCCCGTGCCTGGTGTGGACGCCTCGAGGAACGTGAGCGGGGAGACCACCTGTGCGTTGCCTGCGGTGGAGACGACCTGGCCGAGGGTGACGTCCATCGCTCGCAGCTGGTCAGGATCAACCTGGACCTGGAGCTGCTGGTCACGCATGCCCCAGATGGAGACGTTGGCCACCCCGGGGACTCCCATCAGGTGCGGGCGTATCACCCACCGCGAGATGACGGACTGCTCGATGAGAGACAGGTCGGCGGAGGACAGGCCTACCATCATCACCCGGCTCGAGGCCGACAACGGCTGCAGCAGCTCGGGAGGCTTCGATACGTGGGGCAGTGCGTGCGCCTGGGTGAGCCGTTCCTGGACCAGCTGTCGCTGCTCGTAGATGTCGCTTCCGGGCTCGAAGACGAGCACGATGGAGGACAGTCCCGGCACCGACTCCGAGCGGATGACGTCGATCCCCTCGACGCCGTTGAGCAGGTCCGCCTCCATCGGCACCGTGATCAGCTGCTCGACCTCCTCAGCGGAGAGACCCAGCGCCTCGGTCTGGATCTCCGCGTACGGTGGCGCGAACTCCGGCAGGGTGTCGACCGAGGCATCGCGGAGCTGAACGACCCCCACCGTCATCACTGCCACCGCCGCCGCCAGCACCAAGAGCCGGAACCTGAGCGCCCAACCGACGATCGAACTCATGTGAGGACCCCCCTCGCCGTGGGGGCATGCCAAGAGCATGCGCGCGAAGGGTCCCGGCTGACCGTGTGGAATCCCCCGCTAGCTGCGTTCCCCGACTCCCCCAGGAACATTTCGAGTGTGCGCTCGAGAGTCCGGCTTGTCGACACACGCTTTGGTAACTGACGAGCCACAGCAGCTTGGGCGTCGACAACTCCCTACCGTCCGGCTCAGGCAGCGGGCTCGTACGAGGCCTTACCGCGCCAAAGGGCGGCCGGCTCAGCAAGGCTCCTGAGCTCTCCACGCTGCCTCATTCCCACACCATTCGCCGATCGTGATCGAACATGTGCTCGATGCCACCGAACGGGCTGCGAGTAGGAGACTGAGGGTTATGCGGCAGGCGTTCGCCAACTTCTTCGACGCCGATCGAGCTAGCCTCAACCGGGCTCGCGGAGCGCTTCGGGAAGCGGGCTTCGACGTTCACGATGCTCACACAGGCGGCCCGGGGCTGGCGGTTCGTGTTCGTAGCGACACCTCGGACACCGAGGACGCCTGGGCGATCGTCCTCCGCTACGCGCCCCAGGCGACGCGCGGACTCCAGACTTCCCCGAGTACGCACATCGTGAACTACCGCGAGCGTCACTGAGGAGCGGCTGACCCATCCGATTGGCCTTGTTGGGAGCGACTGCACAGCAACGATTCGGGCGGCCGCCCGTGCGCGACCATCCCATCTCTTCGCGAACTGGGTGCCGCGAAATTCGCGAACACCCCGTGGTGGTGGTGGGATGATCGCGAATTACAAACCGGCAGGTCAGACCACCGCCCACAAAGACGCACGAACCTGCCGAGCCGGACATGCGCCGTGGATAGCCCGGGCTCGGAGCGCGAACCAATCACGGGGTTCGCTCCAGCGGCGGTGACACGGCGTCAATGCGCTGTGCGTCGTGGACTGGGGAGTGGCACCGCGTAGGCCCCTGCGGGGGTGTTGGTTTACGGGTAACCCGGCCGGATCACGACCAGCGCCTTTGAGTTGTGCTTGAAGGCGCGGATCCACTTCACCTTGACGCCGAGCGAGAGGTCCGCGTCGGTGCCCGGGTCGCCGCCGTCGACGGCCGGGCGGCCGTCGGCCGGGTTGCCGGTGCCGGTGACGAGCCCCGGCACGATCTCGAGCCCGAACAGGTCGGGGATGAGTTGACCGCTCCCGTTCACGATCTTCGTCGAGTAGGGCTCGTTACCCAGCGACGGGATCACCGTCGAGGCGTCGACGTCGCGGAAGAAAAGCGGGTTCTCCTCGTCGAGGTCGGGGCGCCACTCCAGGCCGGGGTACCAACCCTTCGCGTCGGTGAACGTTCGGACGTGGTTCCGCTTCCCGAAGTTGTTGCACGCCACGGCGTACGGGTCCGTATCGCTCGACGGGAAGCAGTACCGGAACGGATACCTGCTCACCGGACCGAACGCGACGTCGTTCGCCTGGGCTCGCGAGTCCAGGTTGTCCAGCAGACTCGGGTTCGCTTCCGCCGCCGCGCCGCTCAGGCGGGCAGGGTCGAAGTGCGAGTCGACGAGCAGCAGCTGGCCCTTGGCCCCGATGCTGGGCGGGTCGAACAGGTGGTTGTTGACGTCGTTGAACGAGTACGCCGTATCCCGCTGCCACACCAGCATGCCGGGCGCGTTGTACCGCAGGCGGTTGACGTTCCACTCACCGTCGACGAAGAAGTTCGTCGTGTACGGCGTCCGTAGACCCTCGTCGAACCCGACGTTGTTGCGCCACTCCACCAGGTAGTACTGCTCGTACTCGGCCGTTCCCGAGGACTGTGCCCAGCCGGCACCGGTGGTGTCGGTCCAGGTCTCGACGGTCGGGGTCCAGCCGTTGGCACCAGTCTCGACGTCATCGGTCCACACCTCGGTGCCATCGGCCGTGACCGAGAAGTCGTCGGCGAACCAGCCCCGCTCCACGAACGCGGCGTCGGTGGCGTAGCGCAGCCGCAGCTGAACCGTCGATCCGGCGTATGGCGTCAGATCGACGTAGTCGTGCCGGTAGCCGCCGCTGTCGCCCGTGAGGCCGTTCTCGAGCCCGCCGAAGTAGGCCTCGAGGTTGCCGTTCGGGTCTTCGTCGGTGGAGACGATCTCGCCGGTCTCGTCGAACACCTCGAGCTGGGTCCAGGTGGTGCCATCGTCGGTGGACACCTCGACGAACCCGTAGTCCCAGAGCTCCTCGATCGTGTAGGAGTTCCACATCCAGAACCGCACGTCACCGCCGGCCGGGACGTCGACCGAGCGGGTCAGCCGAACGTCGGCGTCGTCCTGATCCTTGCCCGTCCACCAGGCCAGCGCGCCACTGTGCGGCTCGCCGAACGTGGCCGACTTGTCGGGCAGCTCGACCTTGACCGCAGCGTCGGTGTGCCGCGGCACGCGCGCCGCCTGCCCGAGGAGAACGGCACGCCTCTTGCTGCCGTACTCAAGCACGCGCGGGTTGATCCAGCCGAGGACGTACTTGCTCCACGCACCCATGTGGGTCGGGATCGACTGGAACACCGGACCCGAGTGCGAGCCGGTGCTCATCAGGTCCCACCAGCCCACGTCGGTGTCGGTCGGGCCGATTGAGTCGTACAGGTCCGGTAGACCCAGGTCGTGTCCGTACTCGTGGGAGAGCACGCCCACGCCGGCGTCCTCGGGCTGGGTGGTGTAGTTGAACACCCTGACACCCGTGCCGGGGACCTCGAAACCGCCGGTCGTCGGGTCCACCACCTGGCTGGACGACCACTCGGCGTAGGACTCTTGCTCGCCGCCGTCGTCGGCCTGGTCGGCGCCCGCGTGGATCAACACGACGTGGTCGAGCGCGCCGTCTGGCTCGAACAGGTCGCCGTCACCGTCGGCGTCGCCCTGGTCCTCGACGTCGTAGTCGGAGAACGGGAAGTCCGGGTCGGCGTCGTGCAGCGCCTGGATGGCGTCGATGGCCATCTGGCCGGTGCCGCGGGAGTTGTCCGGGTGCCCGATGTCGCTGGCCGGGCCCGCCTCGCAGGAGTCGGCGGAGTACCACGCCTCGGAGTGCGGCAGCATCAGCCACGGCGTCACGGTGCCGGTGACGAGGTACTTGCCCTTCGACATCTCGAGGTAGTGGTTGCGCATCGTGTAGCCGCGCAGGTCGTAGCCGCGTCCACCGTTGAGGTCGGTACGGACGCGCTTGGTAAGGCCCTGCTTGGTGTAGATGATCTTGTTGTAGTGGCTCGGGGTGAAGTCGGGCACCCAGAAGGTGTTGTTG